>NZ_JAQQEU010000014.1:0-153729 GCF_046026895.1 Paraburkholderia sediminicola | reverse complement strand
GAAGCGTCCCGTTAACTGTCGGCGTTAAGAGGCCCGCTCTGCAACTGCGATGGGGTTGCGCCTCGGCATGATCCACGAAAGACGCTGCCAGTATCGGAATTCGCCGGTCAATGCCAGCCGACGTGTGACAGATAAAAAACGGGCGACCCGGAAAGGCCGCCCGCGTCAACCGTCTCGCGATACTGCATCGACACCCTAGCGCACCCGCCCCTCTTTCCACGCAGTGAGCAGTTGATCGTACTTGACCGTTTCACCTTTCGGTTTCTCGTTTCCGAGCTTCTTCCACGGTGCGTGCTGCTCCGACAACCATTTCGCCGGATCGCTTTCCGGATTCAATTCCGGCGCGCAAACCTTCATTCCCGCACGCTGCAAACGGGCCAACACCTGGTCCATTTCCTTCGCCAGATTATCCATCGCGGCTTGCGGCGCTTTTTCTCCGGCGACGGCCGTCGCGACGTTCTTCCACCAGAGTTGCGCCATCTTCGGATAATCGGGCACATTGTTGCCGGTCGGCGTCCAGGCGACGCGTGCCGGGCTTCGATAGAACTCGATCAGGCCGCCGTATTTGTCCGCGTTCTTCGTGAAGAAATCGCTATGGATATCGGAATCACGAATGAACGTGAGACCGACAATCGACTTCTTCAGCGACACGGTTTTAGACGTCACGAATTGCGCGTATAGCCACGCGGCAGCCCGCTGATTCGGCGGCGTCGACTTGAAGAAGGTCCACGAGCCGACATCCTGATAGCCGTTCTGCATGCCCTCTTTCCAGTACGGACCGTGCGGCGACGGCGCCATCCGCCACTTCGGCGTGCCGTCCGCGTTGGTCACGTTGCCGGGCTTCAGCATCGATGCGGTGAACGCGCTATACCAGAAGATCTGCTGGGCGATCCTGCCTTGCGCCGGCACCGGCCCGGCTTCGTTGAAGGTCATCCCCGACGCTTCGGGCGGAGCGTATTTCTTCAGCCAGTCGATGTATTTGGTGGTGGCGAAGACCGCGGCCGGACTGTTCGTGCCGCCACCGCGGGTGACCGACGCACCCACCGCGTGGCAGCCGTCCGGCGTGACGCGAATGCCCCATTCGTCGACCGGCATGCCGTTGGGGATGCCCTTGTCGGCTTCGCCCGCCATCGACAACCACGCATCGGTAAACCGCCATCCTAGCGACGGGTCTTTTTTGCCGTAATCCATATGACCGTAGACTTTTTCTCCGTCGATCGTCTTGACGTCGTTCGTGAAGAATTCGGCGATGTCCTCATACGCGGACCAGTTCACCGGCACGCCAAGATCGTAGCCGTACTTCGCCTTGAACTTGTCCTGCAAGTCCTTGCGCGCGAACCAGTCGGCGCGGAACCAGTAAAGATTCGCGAACTGCTGATCGGGCAGCTGATAGAGCTTCTTGTCCGGCGCGGTGGTGAAGCTCGTGCCGATGAAGTCCTTCACGTCGAGTCCAGGATTCGTGTATTGCTTGCCTTCGCCGGCCATATAGTCGGACAGCGGCATGATCACGCCGTAGCGATAATGCGTGCCGATCAGATCGGAGTCGGAAATCCAGCCGTCGTAAATGCTCTGGCCCGATTGCATCGAGGTTTGCAGTTTCTCGACGACGTCGCCTTCCTGAATGATGTCGTGCTTGACTGAAATGCCTGTGATCTCGGCGAACGCCTTGGCGAGCGTTTTCGATTCGTACATGTGTGTGTCGAGTGTTTCGGACACCACATGCACCTCTTTGACGCCGGCTGCTTTGAGCTTCGCGGCGGTGTCGATGAACCATTTCATCTCATCCATCTGTTGCTGCTTCGACAGCGTGCTCGGCTGGAACTCGCTGTCGACCCACTTCTGCGCGTCGGGCGTGCCGGCGATCGCGGCGTGGCTCGTCAAGCCTGTCGCGACGACGCCTGCCACGGCGAGCGTCACGATTCGTCTCCTCTTTTGCATGGCTTTCTCCAGTGTCTCCACGCCCCTTGGATCAACTGCAGGGGTCCGCCCGGGGCATCAACGGAACCGGTCTGTCCAGATACGCAAATCTTGAGGACGCAACGCTGTTCACCCTCTCCACATGACTAGAAGCAGCACGAGCATCGATGCCGCGAATCCGGGCCATGCGCTCGCCTTCTCCGCGCTGATGCCGATCCATGCGAGATTGATGTACGCGGCAATCAGCAGCCCGATAAAGAGCCGGTCACCGCGCGTGGTCGCGATCGGCAGGAAGCCTTTGCGTTCGACGGTCGGCGAGCGGATTTCCCACACGGTCATGCCGGCCAGCATCACCACGATGCAGCCGAAAAAGACCGCTACCTCGGGCGTCCAGTACATCCACGTCAACATCAGACTCTCCCCATCGCAAAGCCCTTCGCGATGTAATTGCGCACGAAGTAGATGACGAGCGCGCCGGGCACGATGGTCAGCACGCCCGCCGCCGACAGCACGCCCCAATCCATCCCGGCCGCCGAAACCGTGCGCGTCATCACGGCGGCAATGGGTTTGGCGTTGACGGTGGTGAGCGTGCGCGCGAGCAGTAGCTCGACCCAACTGAACATGAAGCAGAAGAACGCGGTCACGCCGACCCCCGACTTGATCAGCGGCAGAAAAATCTTCATGAAGAATGCGGGGAACGTATAGCCGTCGATGTACGCGGTTTCGTCGATTTCGCGCGGCACGCCCGCCATGAAACCTTCGAGAATCCAGACCGCGAGCGGCACGTTGAACAACATGTGCGCGAGCGCGACCGCGATATACGTGTCCATCAGACCGACGCTCGAATAGAGCTGAAAGAACGGCAGCAGGAACACGGCGGGCGGCGTCATCCGGTTGGTCAGCAGCCAGAAGAACATATGCTTGTCACCGAGAAAACGGTAGCGCGAGAAGGCGTACGCCGCTGGCAATGCAACCAGCACCGACATCACCGTGTTCATCAGCACATAGATGATGGAGTTGAGGTAGCCCCAGTACCACGACGGGTCGGTGAAGATGACCTTGTAGTTGTCGAAGGTGACTTGATGCGGCCAGATCGCGAATGCCGACATCGTCTCCTCGTTCGTGCGCAAGGAGATCGACAGCATCCAGTAGAGCGGAATCAGCGCGAACAGGATGTACACCGTCAGCACGACAACGCGCAACCAGCGGTTATTGCGCATGAGCGTCTCCCGTGTCGACCGGAGCTAGCGCTTCAGCGCTTGCTTCGCTCCCGGGCAAGACAGCTGCTGTCGTTGCCGGGCCGCCTTTGCCGACGCGCTCCATCCAGTTGTAGAGGATGAAGCACAGAAGCAGGATGATCAGGAAGTAGATCAGCGAGAACGCAGCTGCGGGCCCGAGGTCGAACTGCCCGACCGCTTTTTGCGTCAGGTACTGCGACAGGAACGTGGTCGAATCGCCCGGACCGCCGCCCGTCAGCACGAACGGCTCCGTGTAGATCATGAAGCTGTCCATGAAGCGCAGCAGCACCGCGATCATCAGCACGCCGCGCATCTTCGGCAGTTCGATGTAACGGAACACCGCGAAGCGGCTTGCGCCGTCGATTTCGGCGGCCTGATAGAACGCGTCGGGAATCGCGCGCAAGCCTGCATAGCAGAGCAGCGCGACGAGCGGCGTCCAATGCCAGATGTCCATCACGAGCACCGTGATCCACGCGGCAGCGGGACTGGCCGTGTAGTTATATTCGATCCCCGCGCGATTCAACGCATAACCGAGTAGACCAATATCCGGCCGCCCGAAAATCTGCCAGATCGTGCCGACCACGTTCCACGGAATCAAGAGCGGCATCGCAAGCACGACCAGCGAGGCCGACGCCCGACATCCGGACGCGGGCATCGCCAGCGCGAGGCCGACGCCGAGCGGGATTTCGAACAGCAGCACGCACGCGGAGAAGATGATCTGCCGCCCGAGCGCGCCGCGCAGGTCGTCGTCATTGATAATCGCGCGAAACCACTCGGTGCCGACGAACACATGTTGCGTCGGGCTGATGATGTCCTGCACCGAATAGTTGACCACCGTCATCAGCGGCAAGATCGCCGAAAACGCGACGCAGATGAACACCGGTACGACCAGTAGCCAGGCTTTCTGGTTGACGGGCTTGTTCATCGCGCGATCCTTTCGTCGTTGCTGAAGAACACCGTTTCTGGAACGGCGAGCTTCAACCAGACGGTGCCTTCGGCGACACGCCGATGCGGTTCGACTTTGGCCCGGAAGACGTGGCCGTCGCATTGCGCGGTGACCAGTTGGTAATTGCCCAGTTGTTGCACGCGCAGCACGTGTGCTTTGACCGCGCCGGATTGGCTCTCGTGCGCGAGGCGCACGAACTCCGGGCGAATCCCGAGCGTCAGCGTGCCGCTCGCGTGCTTTAGGGTATCGAGTGTATGCGGGTCCAGTTGCAGGTGCTGCGTGCCGATTTTCAGACTGCCGGAGTCCAGAGCGACCGGGCAAAGATTCATCCCCGGACTGCCGATGAAGTAGCCGACGAACGCGTGATCAGGACGCAAAAACAGCGCTTCTGGACCGCCTTTCTGCACTACGCGGCCGTTCGTCATCACGACGACTTCATCCGCGAAAGTCAGCGCCTCGACCTGATCGTGCGTCACGTAGATCAGCGTCAGCTTCAGTTGCTGATGGATCTTCTTCAACTGTCGGCGCAGGACCCACTTCATATGCGGATCGATCACGGTCAGCGGTTCGTCGAACAGGATCGCGGCGACATCCTTGCGTACGAGACCGCGCCCAAGCGAGATTTTCTGCTTTGCATCCGCCGACAGATTGTTCGCTTTTCGCGGCAACTCGCGCGTCATGTCGAGAATCTCCGCCACTTCGTGAACGCGCTGATTCACGTCGCGCGCCGCCATTTTCCGGTTGCGCAGCGGAAACGCGAGGTTGTCGAACACGCTCATCGTGTCGTAGATCACCGGGAACTGGAACACCTGCGCGATGTTGCGTTCGCGCGGGCTCATCGCGGTAATGTCGCTGCCATTGAACAGCACCTTGCCTTCCGACGGCCTGACGAGACCCGACACGATGTTGAGCAGCGTGGACTTGCCGCAACCGGACGGCCCGAGCAACGCATACGCGCCGCCGTCTTCCCAGACCATGTTCATCGGTTGCAACGCGTAGTCGTCGAGCGTGGCGGGGTTGGGTGCATACGCGTGCGCGAGATTCTGGAACTCAATGCGCGCCATGAGCCGCCTCCGGGCCGGACAGCAGCTTCGTGTCCGCGCCGAACACGAACAGTTCGTCGGGATCGATGTACACGTCGAGGTGCGTACCGAGACCGATCTGATGCACGCCTTGCAGTTGCGCGACCAGATCGACGCCGCCTTGCCGCGTGTGCAGATGCAGGTAGGTTTCGGAGCCGCTCAATTCGGCCAGTTCGAGCCGGCACGGCACCGCGACGCAGCGCTGAGTCTGTGGCGCGAGTCGCAGATGGCCGGGACGGATGCCGATGTGACACGTGTCATTCCTGCCGACGGCACGCGCGCTTGCCCGTTCGAGCGGCACGTCGATGCCAATCGGCAGGCGCGCGGTGCCGGCGGCGGTGAGATCGCTGACAAGCATGTTCATCGGCGGATCGTTGAAGACGGCTGCGACGTCGACATTGGCGGGCGCGTTGTACACATCGAGCGTCGGGCCGTATTGCAGCACGCGTCCCCTGTCGACGATCGCCGTATAGCCGCCGAGCAGCAGCGCTTCGAGAGGCTCGGTCGTCGCATAGACGACCGTGGTTTTGCCGTCCGCGAACAGCGCCGACAGTTCGACGCGCAATTCTTCGCGTAGTTTGTAGTCGAGATTGACGAGCGGTTCGTCGAGCAACACCAGTGACGACCGCTTGACCAGCGCCCGCGCCAGTGCACAGCGCTGCTGCTGGCCACCGGAGAGTTCCCACGGCCGCCGGTGCAGAAGATGGTCGATATGGAGTTTCGCGGCGACTTCGTGTACGCGCCGTTCGACCTCGCCGGCGGGCGTCTTTTGCAGCTTCAGCGGTGACGCGATGTTGTCGAACACCGTCATCGCCGGATAGTTGATGAACTGCTGATAGACCATCGCGAGGTTGCGCTGTCTGACGCTGACGCCGGTCACATCGTTGCCGTCGGCGAGCACGCGGCCCGAAGCTGGGCGGTCGAGGCCGGCCATCACGCGCATCAGGGTGGTCTTACCGGCTTGCGTCGGTCCCAGCAGCACGTTGATCGCGCCGGGGACAAGCCGCAGATCGACGCCGTACAGATACGTCTGGGCGCCCGAAACGACTGTCACCCGCTCCAGTTCCAAGACCAAATCGCTCTCCTTTGTTCTGGTGCGTCTCCGGTGCTGCGGGTGCCTGACGCGGCACAGGCGTGCGATCTAACTAGCGACGCTTGCGCGTTGACCTTCGCGGGGGTCTCCAGCGCCTGACCGGAGAGCGAAGCGTGCCCTTTTTTCTTAAAGCAATTCAAAACAACGAAATGAATGTTCCTTTTTGTTCGTTTGGGTATAAATTGGTGTTAACCATACAGTCTACAAACAATGTCGTTCCTAGATCATTACTGACGTTAATACATTTTCTTCCAAATAAACTGTTTTTTGCATGATGTTCGTAAGAAACACGTCGCCTGACAGAAAGACAATGGCCTGACAAATTGCCTGCTCGCGCTCGCTGGACACTAAATTGCCGCGTCGGCACGTCACAGCGCCATCCTCCGGCAGCTGTCATCGCGAGCGATGCAGCGCTGAAGGCAAGTCGCCTCTTTCAGTGACGGCGTGGGAATGGAGAATGTGCGGCGAGCCGTGCTCGATGCCAGCATGACGCGCAGTCATGCAGTTCGATTGGCGGCCATCGATTGATGCAGAAGTCGCGATCTGCATGTTGATGCGTAGGCTATTGCCTCGCTATCCGGCCCGAACGACGGCTATGCGTCGAGGTACGTGAACCTCGCGCATCGATGGTTCCGCAGCAGCCTGGCTGCGGACGGCAGGCGTCGTGTGGTCAATCACGAAGCGCCGGGCCGGCGTGCACGCCGGTTAGAACACACCGCTGCGCACGTCGCCTCCCATGCGGTAATTCCGGTTACTCTGATCCGGATTCCGGTTCACCAAGGGCCGCGCATACAGAGGATGGTGGAGACTCCGTATCTCATGTTCGAGCCTGAAGCACTGCGCGCCGCTCACCGGATCGATGACGTCGGCGAAGCGGTATTGATGAGCTTCCTCGCCGTAGGTCAGTTCGCGCTCGGCAAGCCGGGTGTAGGGTTCGGAGAAGTTGGCGATATAGATCTGGATGTGATGCCCATCGTATTCCGGGATTGCCGCGAGCGTTTCTGCGTAGACCAGTTGCTGATGCGTTCCGACCGCGATCACCGCCTGCTGCAAACCGTTGTGGTCGCGGATCTCAACGGACGCATTGAAGATCTCGCGGTAAAAAGCGGCAATCGACCCCGCGCAGCCGGCCGGCACATCGAGTTGCACATAAGCGATGCCGAGATCGATGGCCGACCATGGAACGTTCGCCTGATATGCGTCCGCATCGAGGCAGTCGTAACGGTTTCCCCATGGACAGGTGACCTCTACGCGGCCGGCTCGCTCGGTCCATCCGAACGCGGTTCCATCGAGCGCTGGCCTGACTTCGCGCAGCCGTGCGAGCAGCGATTGGCGCTCGCCCACGACGAGCGCGACGTGCCCACGCAGTCGCTGCGCGCCGCCGTGCGGCAAATGAATCTGCGAACGACCGATGTTGATCCACATATTGGTCACGCCGGTCATCAGATAGGGATCACGCGTGAGCCCGAGTCCACTGACATAGAACGCGGTCGCGAGACGCTGGTCCGGTATTGTGAGGTTGACATGCTCCAGCAGCACCAGATTGCCTGTATCTTGACGCGCGTAATCGGAACGTTTCATCTGATTGCCTTCAGAGAGTTCAAACACTCGGTATAAAGATTTGGAAAGCACGGCTGGCATTTGCTACGCGTATGCTTGCCTGGTTCGATGCCAACCGGCGTTACGTCTCGATGCGTCGATTCGGTTTGCGCTGCACCTCGAGGCAGTTTTATTGCATCCTGCCGCAAAGGCTTTTCATCGGAGAACTTTCAGCCGGTTATCGTCGATGTGCTCTTGCTGCATGATCCATATTAACGCGGTGGCGACCGTCAATGCCGGAGGGAATGTGGCGAGTCACGCTTGACGCTGTTTATGTTTACTCCGGATTCGGGAAGCCAAGCGCGTCAGCCTTCGTCCTCAGCTCCGCGAAACGGCCGCCCGCCGGGCTCACTGCCGTATCGGGTACGGCGCCGCCCGGCGTGACCTGGCTCTTATCCAGTTGTGCAATGCCTGTCACGACGCTGGCCGCCGACGTCGAGCACGCAGCGCCGAACACTCCCTGTGTGACGGAGATGAGGGGCGCGTCGATGCGTGGCGCGTCCGCCAGATCCAACGCATACGCGAGGTTGACGGTTCCCGGGTCGCTTCCCCGTACGCCGAGCGGGTCGAGCCCGAAGCGCCATGCAAGCAGTTGGTGGATCGAACTGGGATCGAACGGATAGCGCGCAACACTGTTCGCACGCACGCGCGGTCCGAGCAACATGCAAGGCACGCGAAAGCCGAGCCGCCCGTCGTTGCCCACGGCGCTTTCGGCGGCCGACACCGGCCTCACCGGCGGCGCGACATGTTCCATGAAGCCACCCCACTCGTCATAGACGACGATCAGGAGCGTCTTGCTCCAGTTCGGGCTTGTGCGTAGTGCATCGTAGATCTGCCCCAACAGCACCTGGCCGTTGCGCACGTCGGCATGCGGGTGGTCGTCGTTCGACGTCCCCTGTGCTTCACCGCCGAAGCTCGGATCGACCATACAGAACGACGGCAGCAGGCCAGCGGCGGCATCGGTCAGGAACTCGGCAAACAGCTTCGAGCGTCCGACATAGCGGGTTCCGTAGAGCGCCGTGAACGGAACGTCGTGGAAATAGTAGGTTGACGACACGTTCTTCGCGTCGAGCCGGTCCCAGATGGTCGGTAACGACGACGAGTCGAGCGTGTCGGCGAGACGATCCGTTTCACCGCTATGCAGGTAGATCCGGTTCGGGTAGGTATCGGCGAGAATGCCGCTCATGTAGTAATCGCAAACAGTGTATTGCGCGACAGCGCCTCGATAAAAGTCGAGATCCGCAGACCGGAAATAGCCGATTGGCAGCAAGTCGCCAGGCGTGAGGCTTGTGCCCGCTGTCCGCAGAAAACCGTTCATCGCGCCGTTTGCCAGATGGACGCGGCCGGCGTCGTACGCGTGATTCGGGTCCGCAAATGCGCAGCCCTGGAATCCATAGGCCGGATCCGCAGCGAGCGCAAACGAAGGGTGAGTTGCGCCGAACGCATCGGTAAATGTGCGTCCTGTCTGCGCGCTTTCGGCGTTTGGCACCCAGCCCAGCAGATGATCGAAGGAACGGTTTTCCATCGTGACGAGCACGATATGGTCGATGCCGGAGGTCGTCGGATCGGGCAATGGAGGACGCGGCAGATTCGCGCGATCCGGCGGGACTGCGCCGATCACCGGATTCGTCGACCCGCCTGACCCGGAGACGCCGCCGCCACCTCCGCCGCAAGCCGACAATGCGACAGAACTTGCAAGCGCGGCGAGAATTTTGCGGCGGGCGGGATCGGGCGGATTGGTGGGCCGCGTGCTCATATTTGTTGTCTCCTATGGGTCTATACGCAGGTTGCGCGGCTGCTTTCGCGCCGCTGTGCGACTCAAGCGACCGACGTAGCATTTACTGTTCCCCATCCCCGAGCGCATACCCTCCGCGCGCCCAATGTTTCCCACATCAGTAGTTATCATATGTTGCGTTGATTATTTTTCTGTCAACATATGTATCAATTCAATTGCGATGGGGAAATTGCTATGAACCACAGGCTGCTGATTGCCCTCGCGGCTTTTGCCGTGCTTTCGACGATCGCTTCAGCGCAGGAGACGCAGTCGACCTTGGCAAAAGTCCAGCGCGGGAATTCGATTTCGATCGGTCACCGCGAAACGTCGGTGCCGTTTTCTTACGTCGATGCGAATAATCAGGTGATCGGATTTTCCCAGGATCTTTGCAACAAGATCATCGATTCGGTGAAAGCCAAAACCGGCCACCCCGATCTGCAGGTCCGCTTCGTACCGGTTACCTCGCAGAACCGCATTCCGCTCGTTCAGAACGGCACCGTCGACCTCGAATGCGGTGTGACGACGAACCTGACGTCCCGGCAAAACCAGGTCGCGATTTCCGACACGTTCTTCGTTGCCACGACGCGTCTGCTTACGCGTAAAGACTCGGGCGTCAAAGATTTCGCGGACCTTGCCGGAAAGACCGTGGTGACCAACCAGGGAACCACGTCAGAGCGTCTGCTCAGGAAGATGAACGAGGAGAAAAAGATGAACATGCAAATCATCAGCGCGAAGGATTACGGCGAAGGCCGTGTCACGCTCGAAACCGGCCGGGCTGCGGCCTACATGATGGACGATGTCCTGCTCGCCGGCGCGCGCTCGCTGACGGCGCGGCCTGCTGACTGGGTCATTGTGGGAACGCCTCAGTCGTCCGAAGCGTATGGTTTCATGCTCCGCAAAGACGACCCGGAGTTCAAGAAGCTGGTTGACGACGTCATGGTTCATGCCATGAAAAGCGGCGATATTAAAGCCATGTACAGCAAGTGGTTCTTGAAGCCAGTGCCGCCGAAAAGCATCAATTTCGATTTCCCCATGAGCGAAGCGCTGGAAAAGCTGTACGCGGCGCCAAACGACAAGGCTTTTGATTGAGACGGGGCGTCACCTCGGTGGCGCGCTTGAAATACGGTGGGGAAATATCCATGTCAACCTACAAAGAGACGCCGCGCGTTACTGCCGGCCTGCCCCACGCACCGTCCCCCTCTCTCCCATTCAGGTCGGCATTGCGCCGCTGGAACCTGCGGGTGCAGTGGACGATTGCCGTGCTCAGCGCAATCGGCGCCATCATGTCGGCCCGCTGGTACGGCAGTTATGGCACCGCATTGGGCATGGCGCAGTTCCTTGTAATTTTTGGCCTCTTCGGGGCCGGCCTCAGCCACGCGATCTCGATCTTGCGGGCGCAGTTGAACGCACTGTGCGATGGCGACCTGGTGCGCGACGTATGTTTGCCGGGTCGCGACGAACTGGCTGCGCTGGGGATGCGTGACGACCACTGACGCTATCGAGTTACAGGTTTAACGGGTAGTTCTGCTCACGGATGCAGCGCCAATCCCTTCACCGCGTTATCAACCATCTTTCTCGGTCCACGTAAAGCGACTCCGACCAGATCGGGTTGATCAGCCGGCTCGGTGCTAAACACAGCGCGATTGTCGTCGTCATTGCCGGTCGAAAACATTGCGTTCACATAGACGGCCATCACGAGTTCTCGTTGGTGACCTTGCTGGAACGCCCTTCGCAAGCCGGAAAGATCACCTGTATGGATCATCATCGGTTGACCGAGTAATGCGGCGTATTTTCGTCCGTTCGCATCTTCGTAAGGCTTTCCCATCGCGTCAGGCGCGGCCGCTGCTATGCCGGTCGCCAAAAAAGCGGTGACATTCAGTTTTTGCCACGATGCCAGATCTTCACGCACCACGATCGCCACTTTAGTTTCAAATTCCATCAGTTCCATTTCCTCACCGTATTCATACACGCAAAGCGAGAGCGGATGCCGTGCGACATACGGGCACGCCGGCAAACATCGCCTCGCCGACCCGACGTTCCGAGAAGACCGACGAGCCGTTCCCGGCAAGACTAATTCGCTTTCCTCGCGCAGTCTGGAAGATTTGTGCAACGTTTGCTGTAGTGCGCTGGCGTGAGTCCATACGCGCGCCGGAACCAGCGTCCGAGGTGGCTCTGGTCGGAAAAGCACAACGAATGCGCAACGTCGGCTGGCAGCGCGCCGAGTCCAAGCAGTTGACGAGCCCTGGTCAGACGCAGTTGAATCAGATAAGCGTGTGGCGCCAGTCCAAAACAGCGCTTGAACGCGCGTGATAGCCGGAACCGATCCACTGCGCAGGCGGCCGCCAGATCGTCCAGTCCGACGTCATCTTCGACATGGGCATGGAGATATTCGCGCGCGCGATGTGCGACATCCTGGAGCCTGGGCCCGCGTTCGCAGCATATGCGCCAGTCGAGATGGCGGCTGAGGCGTTCGAATAACGCATCGGTTGCGGCCTGCCGCACGACGTGCATTTCTTGCGTATGCAGTGCGCTAAACAAAGTCGCAATTGCCCTGACGAGCGAGACATCGTCGACGAGGGTCTGCGGGAAAGAGGGGGCGCCCGATTGCGGCGTTTCGCTGGACCATGCCCGGAGTTCGCGCGTCAGCCACTCCGGTTTGAGATACAGCATCGAATAGGTGAACCCGCCTTCCGACGGTGCGTGTCCGTCGTGGATGTCGCCCGGTTCGAGCATGAAGACGTTACCCGGTGTGCTGGTGACGCGGGCGCGGCGGCAGTCGAATTGCTGGACGCCGTGTTCGGTATAGCCGAGAAGATAGGCGTCGTGCCAATGTTGATCGTAGGCATGACCCTCGAAATGAGCACGAAGGATTTCGATTTCCGTGCTCTTGTCCTTGCGTATATCGATCCAGTTATTTCCTGCCATGGGAGCGTGTTCTCGTTTGGCGACCGGCGTAAGCTCACAGCACCGACGCATTACCGGGCCCGCATAGCCAATAAGCGCAAGCCTCGTCGTCGATGTCAATTTTATGCGGTTAAGAACTCTGCTGCCGGCATCCGTGCATTTGGGCTTTCGCCCATTTCTCCTTGGCCTCTACTCTCCGTGCGAGAAGTCAGCATATTGTCTGCTTCGCGTGACTAGATTTCGTCAGGTTAAACCGTCGCTCAAGGCATCGTTCAGCAGCTCGAGGGTTTCGAGCGCTCCGCCTGCGAATCCAATTCCGCGATGCGATGCAATGCCCGAATCCTTGGGATTGATTCTGATGACATGCGAGCCGACGCGCTCGCTGAAATGACGAACAGTGGGGATGGTCTTGCCCGCTCCAATTTCCATGACGACAGGTCGTTTGACCGAAGCGAGCCACGCATACAAGCGCGACTCCTGCGCTTCCGTGCGCTGAGCGATCCAGTCAAAATCCCCGAACATGAGAATGTTGGGCCGCGCGATAGCTCCGCAGTGTGGACAGGTCGGCAGATCGCCAAGCAGACGACAGTTTGCCTCGTCGACAATCGGCTCAAATGCTTGCGCCGACCATATGGCATCGGAACAGAACTCCGAGCACTGCATCATATGGATGGAGCCGCGGCATTCCGCTACGCGTGCCTCGTGAAAACCCGCTTTCTGGAATTGACCATCGACATTACTCGTGAAGACGGCCGTCCCGCCCGGCATGTTTTCAGCCCAACGGCGGAGTATCTGGAAGCCATGGTGAGGCACGGTGCGCCGATAGAGCTGGAGTCGGTGACCATAGAATCCCCAGCAGAGCTCGGGAGAGCTGGCCAATGCTCGCGGGTTTGCCATGTCCTGGAACGTCAATCGATGAGCTCTCAACGCCGGATAGGCTCGCCAGAATCCCTCCGCGCCCCGAAAATCGGGTAGCCCCGAGTCCACCCCCATACCGGCACCGGCCGTGACGAGCAGACCGTCTGCCTCACGGATCCACGAAACCGCGCACTTCAATTTCTCGCCTTCGTCCATTGAATCCGCTCTTCCAAATCGGGTCTTCGCTCGGGTGGGCCCAGATCGGCTTGGACCTCTGAGCCCTCAGGCGACAATAATGCGGTGGTCCTGTCGGTTCGGCAAGCGCATCAATCAGGCAACGCCTGGAAGGACTCGGTCCGGGCATGTTCCGTGCGACCTAACTAGCGTTCGCACAGCCAGCCAGGCACCGCGCTCATCCGCTACCGATCAACATGGACGCCATCCACAGCAAAACCGCTTCGCCTCCTACGCCCTCCGGCGCTCCCACCGGCTTCGTGCGCGTGCGCGGCGCTCGCGAGCACAATCTGAAAAACGTCGACGTGCAGATTCCACGTGATGCGCTCGTCGTGTTCACCGGGGTGTCGGGCTCGGGCAAATCGTCGCTGGCCTTCGGCACACTGTACGCCGAGGCGCAGCGGCGCTATTTCGAATCGGTTGCGCCGTACGCGAGGCGCCTGATCGAGCAGGTCGGCGTGCCCGAAGTCGACGCCATCGAGGGGTTGCCGCCCGCGGTCGCCTTGCAACAACAACGCGGCACACCGAGCGCGCGCTCATCGGTTGGCAGCGTGACCACGCTTTCGAGCCTGGTGCGCATGCTTTATTCCCGCACCGGCGACTATCCGCCGAAACAGCCGATGTTGTTCGCCGAGGACTTCTCGCCCAACACGGTGCAAGGCGCCTGTCCGACGTGTCATGGGCTGGGGCGCGTGTACGAGGTCACCGAGAAATCCATGGTGCCCGACGACTCGCTGACCATCCGCGAGCGCGCGATCGCCGCGTGGCCGCCGGCCTGGCACGGACAGAATCTGCGCGACATCCTGGTGACGCTCGGCTACGACGTCGATACGCCTTGGCGCGACTTGCCGAAGAAGGATCGCGACTGGATCCTCTTCACCGACGAACAGCCGACCGTGCCCGTCTACGCTGGCCTCACGCCGAAGGAGACCCGCGCCGCGCTCCGACGCAAAGACGAGCCGAGCTATCAGGGCACGTTCACGGGCGCGCGCCGCTACGTGCTGCACACCTTCGCGAACACGCAAAGCGCACTGATGAAAAAGCGCGTGTCGCAGTACATGATCGGCAGCGTCTGCCCGTCTTGCCACGGCAAACGGCTCAAGAAAGAAGCGCTCTCGGTGAAATTCGCCGGGCTCGACATCGGCGAGTTTTCACAGTTGCCGCTGGCGGGTCTCGCCGCGCTTCTCGAACCGATTGCGCGAGGCGAATGGCCGGACCCGGCGACGGCGACGACGGCCAAGGGCAGCGTGCTCAGCAGGAGCGCCATGCGCGAGGCCGTCGACAAGCGGGTCGCCGCGGGCGGTTCCGCGCATAAAGCTTCGCCCGACGTGCGGCGCACGCCGAACCTGTCGGGAGAGAAACGCGTCGCGGCGCAGCGCATTGCCGCCGAATTGGTCGAGCGCCTGACCACGCTGGCCGACCTCGGGCTCGGCTACCTCGCGCTGGAGCGCAGCACGCCCACGCTGTCATCGGGTGAACTGCAGCGCTTGCGACTGGCCACGCAACTGTCGTCGCAGCTGTTCGGGGTCGTGTACGTGCTCGACGAACCATCGGCCGGCCTGCATCCCGCCGACGGCGAAGCGCTCTTCAGCGCGTTGCAAGCGCTGAAGGCGGCGGGCAATTCGCTGTTCGTCGTCGAGCACGATCTGCAGATGATGCGGCGCGCAGACTGGCTGGTCGACGTGGGCCCGGCGGCTGGTGAGGCCGGCGGTCATGTGGTGTATAGCGGGCCGCCAGCGGGACTCGCGACGGTCGCGGCATCGCAGACCCGCAGGCATCTGTTCGCCCCGCCCCCGCCCGTCGATCGCACAGCGCGCGACGCCGCGGGCTGGCTGCGGCTCGCCAATGTCACACGTAACAATTTGCACGGGCTGAACGCCGCGTTCCCGCTCGGCTGCCTGACGACCGTGACGGGCGTGTCGGGCTCGGGCAAGTCGAGCCTCGTGAGCCAGGCGCTGCCGGAACTGGTCGCCAGCCGGCTGGGACGGATCATCGAAAGCCCGGACGAGGACGAACAGGACCCGCTGCTCGCCACCGCGACGGCGCCCACGAGCGGCCATATCGCCGACGGCATGGACGCGCTGCGGCGGCTCGTGCGGGTCGATCAAAAGCCGATCGGGCGCACGCCGCGTTCCAACCTCGCCACCTACACGGGCCTCTTCGACCACGTGCGCAAGCTGTTCGCGGACACACCCAGCGCTCGCAAGCGCCGCTACAGCGCGGGGCGTTTCTCGTTCAATGTCGCGCAAGGCCGTTGCCCGACCTGCGAAGGCGAAGGATTCGTGAGCGTCGAACTGCTCTTTCTACCGAGTGTGTATGCGCCTTGCTCGACCTGCCACGGCACCCGCTACAACACATCGACGCTGGAGATTACATGGCGCGATAAAAACATTGCCGAAGTGCTGGGCATGACCGTCGACGCCGCGTGCAGTTTCTTCGCCGAGGTAGCAGGCGTGATGCGCGCGCTCAAGGTACTGCGCGACATCGGCCTCGGCTATCTGCGGCTGGGCCAGCCGGCCACCGAGCTATCCGGCGGCGAAGCGCAGCGCATCAAGCTCGCCACCGAACTACAGCGCGCGCAGCGCGGAGATACGTTGTACATCCTCGACGAACCGACAACCGGGCTGCATCCCGCCGACGTCGACCGGCTCATGGTGCAATTGCAGGGGCTCGTCGACGCGGGCAATACGGTGGTGGTGGTCGAGCACGATATGCGGGTGGCCGCGCAAAGCGACTGGGTCATCGACGTCGGCCCGGGAGCCGGCGACGCCGGCGGGACGATCGTGACGAGCGGCACGCCGGCTGAAGTGGCGCGCGAAAAGGCGAGCCGCACGGCCGTGTATCTGCGGCAACAACTCGTGGCGTGAACCGGAGAGGACGCATCGCCCAACGATTCCGTCAAAACCGCGCAGAATCGAAACCACAAACCCCAGACGCTCACTCACGCATAGCGTGCGAGAAACATGTCGGCGGCCGATTCCGCGACCTGCTTTTGTTCCTGTTCGCCGAGCGGCGCGTGGCCCATCGTCACCTGCGGCCAGAACGCAAACGCCTTCACCAACGCCTGCAACTGCAGCGCGGCGAAGAGCGGATCGGCGGTCTTGAGTCGGCCGTCCGCGACGGCAGCCCGCACCCACACGGTCAGGTCTTCCTCGCGTTCGCCGAGGCGGGCGACCATGTCCCGCGCGCGCTCCGGCGAATGGATGCCGGCCGCGATCGCCACCCGTGCAAGCGACAAAAAGGACTCGTCGTTCAGCAGCCGGAGCTTGCGACCCAAAAGCTCGAGCAACTGCGCCCGCAACGGTTCGTCAGCGCGGTAGGCGGGCGCATCGCCGCTCTGGCTCGCGTCCCATAGCTGATGGAGAATCGCCGCGAACAGGACTTCCTTGCTCGGGAAATGGTTATAGACCGTACGTTTCGAGACGTTCGCGCGGGCGGCGATACGGTCCATGCTAGTCGCGTCGTAACCGGCCGCGAGAAATTCGTCGATCGCGGCGCCGACGATAGCGACCCGCTTGCGGTCAGTCAGGCGTTGGTGAGTGGCACAGGGATCCATTACAGGATTTTACACCGGGCAGTTTACTTTTCTCGGAAATAAACTACACTCCCGAGTGTACATTTCTTTCCGGACGGCCTACCTCATGACGTCGCTTCCTGCTCTTGTCAGCCGCGTGCTCGGCGTTACCACTGCGCGGCGTGGCCGCGCGTTGTCCAGCCACTCGCCGCAGCATGATGGCGAACGCTTTCGCAACGTCAAGCCGCGTCCCGCCGAAGGTCTGCGCAAGACGCTCGGCATCGTGTGGAACGTGCTGTTCAACAAGCCACGCGACACGGTGCCGACGGACGTGTTGCCCGTCGATGCACTGACGCGCGCGCAGCTCGATGCCGCGCCCGAGCGCAGCCTCTACCGGCTTGGTCATTCGACGCTGCTGCTCAAGCTGCGCGGCCAGTTCTGGCTGACCGACCCCGTGTTCGCCGAGCGCGCGTCTCCGTTCCGGCGCTTCGGCCCGAAGCGTTTTCATGCGCCGCCAATCGCGCTCGCCGATTTGCCGCCGCTGCGAGGCGTGATCCTGTCGCACGACCACTACGACCACCTCGATCGCGAAACCGTGCTCGCGCTCGCGCAGAGCACCGCCCTTTTTCTGACGCCGCTGGGCGTCGGCGACCGCTTGATTGAATGGGGCATCGACGCTTCGAAGGTGCGGCAGTTCGACTGGTGGCAAGGCATCGAGGTCGACGGCATCGAGTTCACCGCGACGCCCGCGCAGCATTTTTCCGGCCGTAGTCTGTTCGACGGCAACAGCACGCTATGGGCGTCGTGGGTGATGGTCGACGATGATCTGCGCGTGTTCTTCAGCGGCGACACGGGCTACTTCGACGGCTTCCAGACGATCGGCGAGCGCCTTGGACCCTTTGACGTCACGCTGGTCGAGACCGGAGCGTCCGACGCGCAGTGGCCGTACGTTCACATGCAGCCCGAAGAAACCGTGCAGGCGCACATCGATCTGCGCGGCCGCAGGCTCGTGCCGATTCACAACGGCACCTTCGACCTCGCCATGCATCGTTGGCAGGAGCCGTTCGAAAGGGTGACGGGGTTGGCCCTCGCGCGCGGTGTTGCGCTGTCGACGCCCCGCATGGGCGAACGGCTGGATCTGAACACACCCCATCGCGGCGAACTCTGGTGGCGCCGCACCGTCGAGACTGTCGCCGCACCGAAGGCCGCATGGCGTTTGTGCGCGTCGCGCAATGCCGCCGACGCGAAGTCTTCGTGATTCCTGGCGAGCGCCGCCAGCCTGAGGCCGCGCTTAGCGCCGCTGTCAGTTCCGGTTCTTCGTACCTCACAGACACGAAGAACTGCGAAGGGCGATTTTGAGGCGCTTCGACGGCGGACGTTGAAGAACGCAGGCGGCGGGCGCCGGCGTTCAGACCTTGTCGTGCAGCACCAAAGCGGCGTTCGCCGCTGCCCGCATCTCGGCCAGCAATGCTTCGCCTGACCATGAAGGGCGGACGTCGGCGAGCTCGGCTTTCCGCACGAGTTCACAGAGCCGTTGATTTACCGGTGCCGTTTGCCCAAAGCGTTGGGCGAGGCGCACTACCTCGCCGTTGATCCAGTTGACTTCCGTGACGCGCCCCGCCGCCAAGTCGTCGGACATCGACGAGCGCGCAAGCGGATCGATCGTCAGCATCGTGCGTCCCAAGCTTTCGAACAACGCATCGGGCACGCTGAGTACATGCGGTATCCAGCTGGCCGGGAGCGGCGTCACTCTGGCTGGCGGTATGCCGGCCCGCTTCAGAAGCGCGAGCGCTTCTTTCTGCGCCATGCCGAGGCAGAGCCGGTAGGCGCGCTGCGATAGCTCCTCCTTCAATGGCCGGTTCGCTAACGCGTTGATGGCATTGTTGAGGTTGAGCAACAGCTTGGCCCACTGCACCGGCGACATATCGACGTGCTGGATCAGCGGCAGACCCGCTTGCCTGAATGCATCGACGAACGGCTGCATCGCCGGTGTATGTCTGATCTCCAGCTCGCCCGCTGAACCTTGATGAAATACCCCCGGGCCACGTTCGACGACATTGAATGGCACCATCCCCTCCAGCACGATGTTCTGTGGCAGCGCGGTGCGCAATACGTCCGCGTTGCCAACGCCGTTCTGCAAGCTCAGAACAATCGTCCCAGGGCGAAGCACGCTAGCCAGTTCCGCCGCCGCCGTGCGTGTCGCGGCAGACTTGACGGTTACCAGCACGAGGTCGGCGGCGGCGGCGCTGGCGGTGTCCGTCGACACGACGATCCGCTCCGGCGGCACGTACCAGCGGCTATCGTCGTGCCGCGACAGCGTGATGCCTTGACTGCGCAACTGGCCGGCCATACGTGCACGTCCAATGAAACTGACGTCGCTACCGCCGGCCAGGAGCCGTCCGCCGACATAGCAACCGATCGAGCCAGCGCCGTAGATACAGATTTTTGCCATAGAGGTTCTCACGTGACTTACCCGCTTGAATCAGCGATGCGATGAATCCCAAACGCGATCCATGATCGCTGACGTCGTTCGCTCAGCCATGTGATCGTGCGTACTGCCTGGTGTGAACGGACCGGCCGCGTTAGTCGGCATATCCGGGGTTGCGGCGGTCGAGCCGGCGCAGCAGCCCGGGCCATACCAGCGCCCCTGGCGTGACGCCCCTCGTCACCAGCCCGATCTGCTCCTTGATGCCGTCGAGAATCGGCTGGGCGATGGGATTGAGTTTTCCGCCACCTGCCTGGGCTCGCACCTGAATCATGCAAGCCGCTTCGAAGAAGTACATTGCGACGAAGGCGTCCGCCGGCGTCGCGCCGACCGTCAGCAGGCCGTGGTTGCGCAGCATCAGATAAGTGTTGCTTCCGAGGTCCTGAACGAGACGAGGCTTCTCGGCTTCATTGAGTGCGATGCCCTCGTAGTCGTGATAGCCGAGCGATGCCAGCACACCCAGTGACTGCTGGGAGAGCGGCAGCAACCCCGCCGCCTGCGCCGATACGGCAACACCATTGACCGAGTGCGTGTGCATCACGCAATGAGCGTCTTCACGTGCCGCATGGACGGCGCTATGGATCGTGAAGCCGGCCGGATTGGTGTCATACGGCGAATCGGCAATCTTGCGGCCGTCGAGGTCAATCTTGACCAGCGACGACGCGGTGATTTCGTCGAACATCATGCCGTACGGGTTGATCAGGAAATGATGTTCGGGCCCGGGCACACGGGCCGAGATATGGGTAAACACCAGATCATCCCACCCGAACAGCGCGGTGAGACGGTACGCGGCTGCGAGATTGACTCGCGCTTCCCATTCGGCAGGTGAAACGTCGTTCTTCAGACTGATAGCAGATGAGGCCACGTCAACACTCCTTATTCGAGGATTCAAGCAATGGAATAACCTGAGACAACGCCCTGTGCAATCGCCTGTTCAGCCTCTGCGACGCAGCGCGTGCATCAAGGGACAAGTCGATGCGTCGCCCGATGCAAGTCCACATGATGATCGCTAACCCGCCTAAAATCTGTCGGATACACGACAGGTCAATGCGCCAATGGATTCCAGCCTGGACCGCTACCGGTCACAACTCGAAACGACTCCATGGTTCCGGGGTCTGCCCGTCGAGTTGCGGGACTACCTCGTTAGCCATGCCACCCTGCTCACGCTGGAGAGGGGCCAAATGCTGTATCGGCGCGGCGACCAGTCTTATGGCCTGTACGCCGTGCTGGGCGGCGCGCTCGCCATCGGCACCGTCGGGCTGGATGGGAAAGAGGCGTTGCTCGCGGTGCTCGGACCCACTGCGTGGGTGGGGGAAATCTCGATGTTCGACGGGCTGCCGCGTCCGAACGACGTCACTGCCGTCAGCAAGACACTTTTGCTGCACGTGCCCGAGCCCGCGCTGCGGGCCCTGCTCGATTCCGCGCCGCGCTATTGGCGCGATTTTGCGCTGTTGATGGCGCAAAGACTGCGGGTTTCGTTCGAGAACGCCGAAGCGATGAGCCTGTTGCCCGCGGCACAGCGCGTGGCCAACCGTTTGCTGATGATCGCCGGGGGTTATGGCGGGCTCAACGCTTCGCAAAGCAGGATAAGGGTCTCGCAAGACAGCCTGGCTTCAATGGTGTCGCTGTCGCGGCAAACCACTAATCAGCTGCTCAGGAACCTCGAAAGTCAACGCATATTGAGCCTGAAATCCGGGGAAATCGCCATTCTGGATTTCGACCGATTGCGCGCAGCCAGCCTCGGCGATCCAAATCCGTGACTGTCTTCCTGTCAGACATTGGCGTCCAGCACGGCGCGCCTCGTTGTTGTCGCGCCAGAGGTCCTGTCCACAGCCCGGCGCGGACGATCTCTTTCAGTGCCTGGCCATTTCCCATTCATCCGTCTATGCTGTTTCATGCAAAGCTTTTTGTAAGCACGACGATCGAACGCGCTGCGCCTGTCGAACCTCAGCTGGCTTGTCGTTCAGCATGCCGTTGTATGTGTTTGTTGACTAGCCCCTGCCATGCCCGCGCCCACGCCGTATCCGAAGCAGCAGATACGCCTTTGCACAGCCAGCGACGGCGTGCGCATCGCCTACGCGACCTGCGGAACGGGCCCGCCCATCGTCAAGGCCGCGAACTGGCTCAGTCACCTCGAATTCGATTTAAAGAGTCCCGTATGGAGCCATGTGATCGCGGAGCTATGCCGGCAGCACACGTTGATCCGCTATGACCAGCGCGGCTGTGGGTTGTCCGACCGCGATCCTGACGAGATTTCTTTCGACGCATGGCAGCGCGATCTGGAAAGCGTGATCGACGCCTGCGGCGTGCAGCATTTTGCGTTGCTTGGCATTTCGCAAGGCGCGTCGATTGCGGTGGCTTATGCGGTCGCGTGGCCCGAACGGGTCAGTCATCTCGTTCTTTATGGCGGCTATGCGCGCGGCAAGCTGAAGCGCTCGGCGGATCCCCGCTTGCACGACGAAGCGGAAACGCTCGTCAAACTCGCTGAACTCGGCTGGGGGCAGCAGAACCCCGCGTTTCGCCAGTTCTTCACGACGCAGTTCATTCCGGGCGGCACTCCGGAACAGCATCACTGGTTCAACGAACTGGAGCGCCTGACGACGACCCCGCATAACGCCGCGCGCATCATGCGCGTCTTCAACGAGATCGACGTGGTCGATCTGCTGCCACAAGTGCAGTGCCCCACGCTCGTGCTGCATGCGAACGACGATGCGCGCGTGCCGTTCGAGGAAAGCCGGCTGCTCGCCAGCCAGATTCCAGGCGCGCGCTTCGTGCCGCTCGACAGCGAAAATCATCTGCTGCTCGATTCGGAACCGGCGTGGCTGCGCTGGCGCGACGAGTTGCGCGCATTCCTGCCGACCACGGAGCCCGTCGATCCGGCGTTCGCCGCATTGACGCCACGCGAGCGCGACATCGTCGGCCTGATCGCGGGCGGCCGCGACAACGCACAGATCGCCGCGCGTCTCGGTCTGAGCGAAAAGACCGTACGCAATCACATCACCAGCATTTTCTCGAAGCTCGAAGTCGAGAACCGCTCGCAGGCCATCGTGCTGGCCCGCAAGGCCGGCTTCGACGCACCGGCCGCCTGACGTCTGCCCAGCGGGCGTGATCGGGACACCTGTCCCAGACAAATGCCACGAACCATGCATGTCCCGGTGACGACCCGGGACTGGCGCCTCATGTCCGCAAGGCGCCCGATCCGGAGAATTCATTCTCGAACGGCGCCGCAGCAAATCTTCCCGTGCCGCTCGATACCGGCGCCCCCTGGCGCATGACAATCAAACGCCTCCGCTGTCGCGAGGCCATCCGGAGACTCAACATGAATGCCGTCGTCAACGAAAATCCGTCTGTGCGTTACGCGAAATGTATCGAATTGTCGCGTCGTGTCCGGTGGGATATCGATCGTGAGGTGATTCGCGGCCGCCATCTCGATCCAGCGCACAAGTTCCTGCCGGACGGACTCACGCAAGTCGACCGGCTGCCCTTCCTGAACCCGGCGCAACGACTGCTGATGTCCCAGGTCCAGGGACGCACGTATGCAAACATGTTCCGGCTGGTGGAGCGTTTCGTCGGCGCGAAGATGCTCGACGTGGGCCGCGACCATGCCCTCGGCGATCAGACGGCGCTGGAAGCGGTGGTGCGCTTCACGGATGAAGAACTGAAGCATCAGGAACTGTTCCGCCGTATCGAACTGCTGGCTGCGGATGCCATGCCCGCGGGTTATCGCTTCATGCCCGAGGCCGATCACGTCGCGTCGTTCGTACTTGGCAAATCGACGTGGTCCGTGCTGGCGCTGACCTGTTGCATCGAGATCGTCACGCAGGTCCATTACCGGCAGAGCATCGAGCCCGATGCGGGCCTGTCGCCGCTATTCAAGGATGTATTCCTGTTCCACTGGAAAGAGGAGTCGCAGCACGCGATCATCGACGAACTCGAATGGCTGCGGGACGACGCGCAACTGAGCGAAGCAGCCCGCGATGCGGCAATCGGCGATCTGATCGAACTGGTGGCCGCCGTGGACGCGCTGCTGAAAATGCAGGCCGCGGGGGACGCCGAATACTTCGTCGCGCATGCGGGCCGCGACATGAGCATGGCCGAACAGTCTGCCGTGGCTGCGGGGTTGCTCGATGCATACCGCTGGCAGTACATCGTGTCGGGCGTCACGCAGCCGCGCTTTTCGAAGCTGCTGGAAAGCCTGATTGCGCCTGCGCAGAAGGAACGCATCGGCCACGCGCTGGCACCGCTCATGCAGCGCGGCCAATGACGAAACGGCCGTGTCTGCCTGAGCTCACAAGAATAGCCGGGACGGGATGTTCCGGTCCGCTCGAACTATCGCGAGGAGCATCATCATGATTCCCTTCATTCTGGAACTGATCTGCGCGTGGATGGACGCAGCCGAACACAGGCGCCGTGCGCATATCTCGCGGGCGCAACAGATCTCGGCGAGGTCGGACGGCGCATCGTCGTTTTCGAGAACGACGATACGGCGGCGTGATTTTCTAACGCGCTCGCGGTCGGCGCGTTATCCGGGCCGGCTTCGCCATATCCGGCGTTCGGAACGCCGGCTCCCATCTGCTTGATCCCGGCACGAAGAGCGACTCATGTTTCGAGCTTCGCTTGAACCGAGCGATGAACACCGCCGCATAGTCCGCACACGTTGGACAGCATGAAACCGAAGCGCAGGCGAGCGGGTGCTCAGGCAGATGTGCTACAGCGCTGCTTCCACCGTCAGATGCATCACCTCATGAACCGGGGCGAGGCGGGCGCGAATCGTATCGGCCGTGACATCACCTTGTGTACGTACGCTTACGATTGCGGCCCTTGCTTCCGGTCCGATTTGCCAGACATGGAGATCGGCGATTTCAGCGTCACCGTGGGACTGCAAGATTTCGCGGATTTCGTCTGCGATGTGCTCGTCCGTTTTGTCGAGCAGCACCGCAGTGGTGTCGCGCATCAGTGTCCACGCCCAGCGAGCGATGACGACCGAGCCGACGATACCCATGACCGGATCGAGCCAGACCCATCCGAGATAGCGGCCAGCGAGCAGCGCCGCTATCGCAAGCATCGAGGTAAGCGCATCAGCGAGAACGTGCACGTACGCGGACCTCAGATTGTTGTCTGAGCCGTGCGAATGGCCATGATGATGGTGATGATCATGGTGTCCATGTCCCGTATGACCGGTGGACAGCAGAAAGGCACTCACGATATTAACAACCAGCCCGACCGCGGCAATGATGGTCGCCTGTCCGAACTCGACGTGCGTAGGACGCACGAGTCGGAGAGCCGATTCAATCCCTATTGCGAGCGAGACGAGCGCTAGAATCAGGGCCGATGCAAAGCCTGCAAGGTCACCGACCTTTCCGGTGCCGAAACTGAATGCCCTGCTGCCAGCATTGCGCTTCGCATAAGCGTAAGCGAATGCAGCAATGCCAAGCGCGCCTGCATGCGTTGCCATGTGGAATCCGTCGGCGAGCAGGGCCATCGATCCCGTCAAGTAGCCGGCTACGATCTCGGCCACCATCATGACGAAGGTCAGCGCTACGACGGATCTTGTGCGCCGCGCGTTTTCATCGTGCGAACTGCCCAAGAACGAATGCTCATGCTCACGAATTGATTGCTTCGAACCGATACTCATAAAAAGCCTACTTTGAATAGCGCCGGATTGCTTCAATCAGTGCATCGACGCCCTTGCTTCGCTGACTAGCAGTCAGATTGGGATGGGCCACATGTTCCCGCGCGTGCGCCTCGACAATCTCGTCCAATAGACCGTTCATGGCACCGCGCGTAGCGGCGACCAGGTGGAGGACCTTCTCGCAGTCTGCATCCGTTTCCAGCGAACGCTCTATTGCCTGCACCTGACCGGCGATGCGACGTACACGTTTCAACAAATCGTCCTTTCTTTCAGACAGGTGCGACATACTATACCCCCCCACGGTATCTATACGATAACACAGACATTGTTCCGACCGCTGTCTCTGCAAGATTTGACGAGCGAAACGCTCATCATCGTCCTAAAGGCGCCGCGCCCAAGCTACGCGGACCAACGGTCGAGTGTGGCACCCTGGTGAGCACTCAAGGCGGTCAGCGCAAGACCCGCGCATCGACGTCGCGTGACTTGTAACGGACAGTAAGAGCCTCTTACAGCGCTGTCCGCGCCGCGCGACCGTGTGATGCCGTCTGCGCATGGCGACGCGGGCCACCACGCGCCAAACAGGGCGCATGTGGCCAACCACAGGCATAGATGCGCAACACAGCTCGTTACAAATCGACACTGCACGCGGCGCATTGGCGACCGACACTCCAACACGCGCCCCCGGCATGCGGCAGCGCTATCAATCAGAAGCTCAGTGAACAGAGCCTTTCGTCGTTCCCACGCTAACTTCCTGGCGGTAACACATGCAGCAGACCTACTCACCCGTGCGGCGCTTCAAGAAGAACACCTGCGGTCGTGACTTCGTCGTTGGCGATCTGCACGGCTGTTTCGCTCAACTTCGCAGAGAACTGGCGCTGCGCCAATACGACCCGGCGCGCGACAGACTCTTCGCCGTCGGCGATCTCGTGGACCGGGGCTTCGAATCGCCGGCCGTGCTCGACCTCGTGCGGCAATATCAGATTCACTCGGTGCGCGGAAATCACGAGGACGTAATCGTGCGCTGGCATCGGCATGGCGGCAAAGCGTCGGCGGTGCGCTGCAACGGCGGCGAATGGCTGCTCGATATGACGGACGATACGCAGGCGGTCAACGACATCGTGAACTACATGGCGGCGCTGCCCTTTGCGATCGAAGTCGAAACAGACGATGGCCTCGTCGGCATCGTGCATGCCAATGTGCCGTTGCCCTCCTGGTCGCAGATGGTCCGCGCACTCGAACAGGAGAACCGTGACGGGCCGACACGCCGCAAAGTGATCTGGGACCGCTCGCGCTGGAAATCGCGTCGAGCGACGGGGCTGGCTTCTCTACTACGCTTCGCCGCGCAACTGTTCCCGCGCGTCGCGTCGACGTTGCGCGAACCCAGCGGGCGCGTCGACGGCGTGGCGGCTGTGGTCGTGGGTCACACGCCCACGCGCGAACCCAGGGTGCGCGGCAACGTCATCAACGTCGATACGGGGCTGGTCTACGGCGGCAACCTGACGTTGCTGCGGCTCGACGAGATTCCCATGCTGCTCAACCGCAGCGCGCGAAAAGAGCCGGCGTTGGGCCGCTCGAAGCGATATCCCGCGGGCTCCGGTGTGTAAGACAGGCTGCTCGCGGTTCGGGCATGTCACGTGCTAGAGGATCTCCTGTACAGAGACAACTATTCGACCGTCGATCCGACAGTCAACCAGGAGCCTGATGATGAAAGCCAAAGCACTGATTTGCGCAACCGCTCTCGCCGCCCTCTGCGCATCGCCAGGCGCGTTCGCCCAGGTGGCCGGACTGCAACCGCTCGGCGGTACGGTCGAGCAGACCAATGCGCTGCTGAAGGGTTGGAGCGTGCGCCGCGCACTCGTCGACGAGCCGGTCTACAACGACCTCAACGAAAAGGTCGGCAACATCTATGACGTGATCATTTCGCCGGACCGCAAGGCAACGTATGCGGTGGTGTCGGTCGGCGGCTTCCTCGGCATGGGCAAGCACTATGTGGCGATCCCGGTCGATCACTTCGAGATTCGTGACGGCAATCTGTTCCTCGCGGGTGCAACGAAGGAAGCGTTGAAGTCGGTGCCTGAATTCGAGTACAACAAACTCGAAAAGGCGACCAAGCCGCATAAGGTGAAGGCGGAGTAGACCCTCTCCCGTGACCGCTGCCTATTTGCTGGAGCGATCGCGCCGCTCGCGGCGACGCCATCAATGGCGAGATTCAGCGATTAGCGGCCGTAACGAGTTGCAGCGGCGTTTCAATCACCGGCGACAGTTCTCTCTGCTTTCTGCGCTCGGTCACCGCCTTCAATGCCACGTCAATGCCGAATACCGCTTGCCTGTCGGCGAACTGATTGATCGTCGCGAGCACGCGGCCGTCGGCGAGCAACGGCTTGATGGCATCGATCGCGTTATATCCGGTCACATACACCCCGCCACTGCGGCCCGCGTCGCGAATTGCATCGACCGCGCCCATCGCCATGTTGTCGTTGCCGCATAGCAGCGCGCGAATCTGCGGATGCTCGCTGAGCATCTTCGATGCGACGTCGCGCCCCTTGCCGTAATCCCAGTTGCCGGGCTCGATCGCGACGACCTTCACGCTGGCGGCATCCATCGCATCTTCGCTGCCGGCCGTGCGTTGCTTTGCATTGCGGTCCACCGCAATGCCTTCGATGATCCCCGCCTCATCGCCCGGCTTGAGCTTCGCCGCGAGATAGTTGCCGACCAGGGCCGCGCCCTTGCGATTGTCCGGTCCGACGAACGGCACGGAAATGCCGGCCGCTGCCTGGGCTGCGTCGTCGAGCGGATTATCAATGGCGATCGTGATGATGCCGGCCTTGATCGCACGTGCCACCACGGCAGTCAGCGCCTTCGAATCGGTCGGCGCGATGACGATCGCATTCATTTTCGCCTTGATCATCTCCTCGACCATCTGGATTTGCGCAGCGGTGTCGCTCTCCCTCGCCGTTCCGCGAATCGTCAAGCCGAATTGCGACGCGTAATGCTGCTGATAATTGCGCGCGGCGTCGACCATCGCCACCGTGAACGGATCGGCGAGCGACTTCAGCACGAGGGCGATCTTCAGCTTGCCGCCTTGCGCGTCGACGCGCGACGCGCCGGCCAGGCCGGCCGCGGCCAGCGCGCCGGCAAGCAGCATGCGGCGTCGCGGGTTCTGCGTCATCGGTTTCCTCCTTTCCGGCCCGGCTCGTGAGTGGCACCCACACAGTCGAACAAATGCGGATCGCGTCGCCGACCCCGCCTGGGTCCACGCGTCCCGTTCATCGATCGCCCTTCAGCGCGAGCAAACGGGCCGCGATTTCATCGAACAGCGGCCGGCTGTCGATCTCTTCGCTCAGGCAGCGGTCCTTCAATGCGATGAGCGTCGCCGCGCCGGGCGCGTGTGCGTCAAGCTCGTCGCATCGTTCTAACAACTCCTCGAGCAGACAACCATACGCCCTGACTTCGAGGCGCTGAAGCGCAATGCTGGTAGCGGGATCGTCGGTGGCATGGAACGATGCTGCGCCGAAATCGCCCAACAGCGCATGACCTTCGCCGCCATGCAGGATATTGTGCGCATACAGATCGCCATGCATGACGCCTCGCTGGTGCAGATGGCTCGCCGCCGCTGCAATGCCATGCGCGATACCCAATACCGCGCGCAACTCGAAGCGCGTGCCGGCGTCGTAGATGTCGCGTGTGCACGATGCGAGGCTCGGTGGACCGGCGAGGTTCCTGAATTGCGGATCGATCAGTTCCATCACGAGACCGTGCGCACCGGCCGGATGATCCTGCACTTTTCCCGTCACCGGAATCAGGTTCGCATGGTCGCCGCCCCGAATGCAAGCGGCCATTTCGCAGTCGGGCAAGCCGTCGCTGGTGACGGCCCCCTTGAACAGCTTGACGGCCACCGCGGGCGACGCACGCTCATGGCGCCCCATGAGTTGCGCGCGATAGATGACGCCGGAAGCGCCTTCGCCCAATGACTGTTCGAGCGTCAACTCATCCCAGCGAATGCCGGCGATCGGCGTATCGGTCATCGCGGCCGTCTCCAGCGCCTCGCTGAACGGGTTGCCCGCATACGCGAGCCAGGAAAGCCGCGGCAGACACAGCAGCCACGCCGGCAGTCCACTGAGCCGGTTCGCCGCGAGACGCAGCAGTTCGAGCCGCGAGCAGGCGGCCAGTTCATCGGGCAGCGCGCGCAGCCGGTTGCCGGCCAGCATCAGCTTCTGCAATTGCGAACAGCCGCCGATCTGTGCAGGCAGTGTCTCGATCTCGTTGTCCGTGAGGATCAGCCAACGCAGTCGCGGTGCGAGCGCGCGGCCCGACACCCGACGGATACGGTTCGCCTTGAAGCCGACCATGCGCAATTGCGAACACTCGCCCAGCACCTCCGGCAGCTCGGTGAACGGGTTGTTGGACGCGAAGAGGATCTGCAGTTTGGCCAGCCGCGGCAAATCGTCGGGGAGTGCCGTGAGCGCATTGCCCGAGAGGTCGAGTACTTCCAGCGTGTCGGCAAGATCGAAAATCTCGCGCGGAAATTCGCGCAGGCCGCACGCCAGTTTGAGATGGCGCGAGCCCGTTAGTTGTCCGGCCCGCAGTTGTTCTAGTGTCGTGGTCACAGTGGTGGAAAAGATGTCCGGCAAGCGGTGCACGTCGTATCGAAGCCATCGATTCTACTGAGTCGCGGGCGAGATGCGTGCGCCCGGTTGTGCAGGAGCTGAGCGATTGGGCTGCGGCGCTGTCCAATCGCGCGCAACGCCGCCAACATCTTATGAATGGAATCGGAAAGGGCGGTACAGTGGCAGGCCGGCTGCTATCCGCCCAGGATGCTTGAACACGAATGAAATAGCAAGAACTGGAGCGTCTTCAGAGGGAACGGGTTTTACGCTGTCGAATATGGGCGCGCTTTCAGCGCCGGTTCGCAGAACGGCTTCGCCCGCCTCTGTGCCTCCAACCAGTCAGGAGCAAGCAAAGTGACGTACGCATACAAGTTGATGGATTCGCCCGTCGGTCAGTTGAAGCTCGTCGCCAACGGCGAGCGCCTCGCCGCAATCCTGTGGGAAAACGACAAGCCGAACCGTGTCCGGCTCGGGGAATTGAGCGAAGAGAACGAACGTCCCGTGCTGGCCGAAACCGAGCGGCAATTGAAGGAGTATTTCGCCGGCACACGGCAGGCATTCGATCTCGCGCTCGATTTTCAGGGCACGGCGTTCCAGAAGAAAGTCTGGCACGCGCTGTTGACGATCCCGTTCGGGCAGACACGCAGCTACGCGGAAATCGCGCAGCAAATCGGCAATGTCAACGCGGTTCGAGCGGTCGGCGCGGCGAACGGCAGGAATCCGATTTCCATCGTCGCGCCTTGCCATCGCGTGATCGGCGCGTCGGGCGAGCTGACCGGTTTCGCGGGTGGCCTCGCCAACAAGATGCTGCTGTTGGCGCTCGAAGCTGGACAGACTTCGCTGGAAGCAGCGGCTAGTACCCAGACGCACGCGCAAACGCAAACTCAAGCGCGGCCCGTCGCGACCCAAGCCGACGCAAAGCCCGCTCGCCATTTGCCGAACCGTGGGACGCAGGCATCGCTGTTCGGCAACTAAGCGAACGCCCCGGCAACGGACCACGAACCGGCCGGGATGAACCCCCGATAGCGGCGCACAAAGCACCTATCCTTAAGAGGCCCTTTGGGCATCAACCAGGAGGATGACATGCGCATGCTTCTCAACATACGAATCCCGCACGAACCGTTCAATTCGATGGTGCGCGACGGCAGCATCGGCGAAGTGATGGCGAAGATACTCGACGAGATGAAACCGGAGACCGTCTACTTCACCGAGCAGAGTGGACATCGTGGTGCGGTGCTCGCAGTGAACATCGACGACGCATCGGCTATTCCGTCGCTCGCGGAGCCATGGTTTCTGAAGTTCAACGCGGACTGCGAACTGCGCATTGCGATGTTGCCGGAAGATTTGATGAAAGCCGGGCTGGACAAGCTCGGCTCGAAATGGAAATAGCGAGCAGGCAGCGAGGCGCGTCGGCGATTCAGCGGACGCGCCGTCACCGCCAACGCCACCGCAATTCATCACGACCGCGCCGCGCATTGCTCCTGAAGAATGGCAGCCGCCGCCGTGGCCGCGACCCGGCAGCCGAGGACGATATGCTCCTCGGCCGTATCCTCGATGAAGTCGTGACTCACGCCGCCGATGCTCGGCACGAACATCATGCACGCCGGCATGCAGCGCGATATGACCTGCGCGTCGTGCGCGGCTCCGCTCGGCATACGCAGCCATTGCCCCGGCGCGATGGACTCGGCGGCTCTGGCGAGATGGTCCGCGAGCGCCGCGTGCATGCTCACCGGTTCCATCGGCGCGTCGAAGGTCGTCAGTTCCACGCTCACGCGATGGCGCCCATTGAAGTCACGCAGCAGCTCCGCAAGCCTGCTCTCCATCGCCTGCAAGCGCGCGGCATTCGCGTCGCGGAATTGCAGATACATATCGGCCGCGCCGGGCACGACACTCAGCGAACCCGGATCGAGATCGATGCGCCCCACGGTCCACACGGTGTCGGCATCCGCGAGTTGCGCGAACGCGTCGTTCATCGTGGCGATAAAGGCGACCAGCGCCGCGCCCGCGTCACGCCGGATCGCCATCGGCGTGGTGCCGGCGTGATTGCGCTGCCCCGTGAAACGCAAGCGCAACTCGCGCAGCCCGACGATCGTCGTGACGACGCCAATCGCTTTGCCGGCCGCTTCGAGCCGGCCGCCCTGCTCGATGTGCGGCTCCAGGTAGGCCACGTGCCGCCCGGCCTCGAAGCGCACGCGCGGCCGTCCAGCCAGACCGGCGGCTTCGAGCGCATCTTCGAGACGCTGACCGTCGCGATTCGTGGCGCCCCGAATCGATTCGTCGATCGGATCGCCCACGAAACTGCGGCTGCCCAGCAAGCCGGAAAAGGTGCCCTCTTCGTCGATCCACGATGCGACGTCCACCGCCAGATGCTTCGTCGCATCGTCTTCCGCCAGCGCGCGGGCGATCTCCAGTCCGTAGATCACGCCCATCGCGCCGTCCAGCCAGCCGCCGGTCGGCTGCGTGTCGGTATGAGAGCCGATTACGAGCGCCGGGCCGCTGTTGCGCGAACGCCCGAACACGGTCCCCACTCCGTCGATGCCCGCGTCGAGCCCCGCCTCCGTCATCCGCCCGACGAGCCATTGGCGCGAGGCCAGATCCACCGGCGAGAGCGCGAGCCGGACCACGCCCGGCCCGGTAGCGCCGAAACTGCGCAGCCGCTTGAGGTCGGTCAGCAAGCGGTCCGGATTGATCGTCACCACGTTTTCATCTCCTTTGATTGATGGCTCGCACTGCGTGGCCGTCTTGCAGCGCGGCGGCTAAGCATGCCATAAGCTTGGTCCACTAACATGGGTCGGCGCAAATCCGGCAGCACGCGCCACCTCAACTCACTGACCCACGTCCGATAGAAAAACCACGGCATGCATACACTCGAAGCGTTCAATCAGGCGCTCTTTCTAAAGCTCAATGCGACGCCTTCCACCCCGGCTGCGCAAATCGACCTCGCGCGTTTCATCGCCGACTACGTCATCTATCTCGTGCCGCTGTCGTTGGTCGCAATCTGGCTGTCCGGCGACGAACGCCGCCGCGAAACCGCGCTGCGCGCGTGCTGCGTGGCGTGGCTCGCACTCGGCATCAATCAGCTCATCGCTCTGGTGTGGCCGCATCCTCGGCCGTTCGTGCTGGGCATCGGCCATACGTTTCTCGACCACGCGCCGGACTCGTCGTTTCCCAGCGACCACGCAACGATCTTCGCGTCGATCGCATTGACCTTGCTGTTGGACGGCGTGCGCCCCTATGGCGTCGTCATCCTGTTGTCCGGTCTCGCCGTGGCCTGGGCGCGCATCTTTGTCGGCGTGCATTTTCCATTCGACATGGCGGGCGCGGTCGCCGTGGCAGGCGCGGCCTTCCTGCTGATCGCGCCGCTATGGCAGTGGCTCGGCGCGAGACTGACGCGCGCGCTGATCGCGGTGTACCGCAAGCTGCTGGCCTGGCCCATCGAACGCGGCTGGCTGTCGCTATAGCGCCGCGTTGCGCACATGGCCGCCGTTGACGGCAGCCTGTGCCTGTCGTGTCAGCGCGCGAAAGTCGCTGGGCGACATGTCATACGCGCGGCGAAACGCGCGGGTGAAATCCGATGCGCTATTGAACCCCAACCCATACGCGACCTCGACAATCGCCTTATGCGGGTAGCGGTGCAGTTCATCGGCTGCTTCGCGCAGCCGCCGGTTGCGGATATAAGCGGCCAGCCCGCCCTCGGGTTCGAACAGCCGATACAGCGTGGGCCGCGAAAGTTGCGACACCGCAAGCACGCTTTCAATCGTGAGATCCATCTGCCCGAGATTCGCGTCGATGAAGCGCCGCGCCGTCGCGAACATCGCCGTGCGAGCCGCCGCGCGCGCATTGCCGGTCAAGCCCGCCTCCTTGCCGAAGGCCGCCGCGATCAGCATCGCGCAGGTATGCATGGCTTCGTAGGCTTCGGGCGCGCTCATCGTCGGCAATCGCTCGCACAGGTCGGCGAGATGCGCCGGAATCATCCGCGCGAGCGGCGAGTGATATTCGATCACGCGGCCATGCAGCGATTCCGCTCCCGGCAACACGGATTCCACCAGCTCACGCGGCAGAAAAAACGCCAGCACGCGACAGGCGCTGCGCGCCATCTGCATCGGCTGATTCATGTCGAGCGCGAGGATGCCCGGCGCGGACTGCAACGCCTTGCGTTTCGGGTGCAGACCCGCGCCGGTTTCGATCGTGCCTTCGACGGCCACATGAAACACGAACTGGCGAACCGAGTCGGTGGAAATGCGCGCGACCGAGCGCGACTGCGAAATGGCATCGGTCTGGCAATCCATGAAGGTCAGATCGCCGACGCGGTAGCTGTCGATCCTGCCGTTGAAACCGTCGGCCAGTTGCCAGCGCGAGATCGGCACGTCGAGGAAATGACCCAGACGGTCCCGCCAGGCGATCGCCTGCGCGCGCGGCGCTTCGTGATACGTATCGAAGTGGCTATAGACGCAGGCGGGGGCCGCGGCATGCTTCGCTACGGAGTCGGTCGTCAAGGTGTCCCCCGCCAGTTTCGTCAACTGCGAATCATAGCCGCAGGCGGGGAAAACATCACGATCTGAGCGATGCGGCGGCGCCACAGCCGTATGTGAAGACGCGCGTGCGCGGGCCTGGTCGACTCAGCGCGATTCAGATCTGACCTGGGCGCCCAGTTGATGGGCCCTGGAGAGAAACAGCTTCAGCACCGGCGATGTATTCGATCGGCTATAGCCGATGACCAGATCGATAGTCGGCGCATTGCCTTCGAGCGGCCGGCTGACGACCGACCACGGCAACAGATTGTTCGCGTACTCGGGCATCAGCGCGAGTCCGCGCGTGGACGCCACGAGCGACATCGCCATGGCGAGGTTGTCGACGCCGTGCGCAGGCGTGACGGTCACGTCGCTGTCCCGCAGATAGCGCTCGATCACGTCGTGCAACACCGTCGCCTTATTCGACGCCATGATGAACGGCTCGCCGGCGAAATCCGCTGGACGGATCGCCGAGCGCGAGGTCAGGCGATGGTCGCTCTGCATCAGCACGACGAGCTTTTCGCTGCTGACCACGCGATAGTCGAGATCGAAGCCCCGTTCGGCGCGCAGAAACGCGAGGTCTAGCTTGCCGCGAGCGAGCGCGTCGGCGAGATCCGGTGAATAGTGGCTCGACACCGTGACGTCGATATCCGGCAGTTCGTCGCGCAGCAACTGCATCGCGCGCGGCAGCCACGTCATCTCCTGGCCGGTCAGAAAGCCCAGTGCGAACAGCCGCCTGGCCGGCCGCGCGGCACGGCGCGCGGCCTCGATGGCGGCGTCGACTTGCGTCAACGCGAGCCGCGCGTGATCGAGAAAAGCCCTGCCCGCTGCCGTCAGCTCGACCCCGCGCGCGCTGCGGCTGAACAGTTCCGCGCCGATTTCGTCTTCGAGATCGCGGATCTGACGGCTGAGCGACGGCTGCGACGTATGCAGACGCTGTTGCGCCGCCACGGTCAGGCTACCCGTCTCCGCGACCGCCATGAAGTACCGCAGATGCCGAAGCTCCATACACCCTCGCTCAGACCTGCAACGGGCCATGCCTTGCCGGCATGCCCGCCAGCCTACAAAGTCTTTTTCCTTTGTGCAAGCCGTCGCTACATTTCCCATCAGGCAGTGACGCGAAAGTCAAACCGAACCCGCTACAGCCGACCCCATCGCTTGCTCCATGCTTTTCATCTATGAACCGCGCAAAGCACGCGCGCGAATCAACGCCCGCTATCGCGCGGGCCTGCCCTTCCACTCAACGAACGGAGATCGCCATGAGCAACCTCACCGGAAAGACCGCGCTCGTCACGGGCGCTTCACGCGGCATCGGCCGCGCCACCGCCCTCGCACTCGCCAAAGCCGGCGCGCAGGTTCTCGTTCACTACAGCAGCGCGGAAAAAGAAGCGGACGCCGTGGTCGCCGAAATTCGCGCAGCCGGCGGCAACGCGGAAAAAATCGCCGCCAATCTGCGTGGCGCTCAAGGTCCGCATGCGCTGGCGAAACAGGTTCGAGCCGTGGTCGGCCAGCGTCTGGACATTCTGGTCGCGAACGCAGGCATTTCGAAAGCGGCCAATATCGAGGAAACGACCGTCGAGGATTTCGACGACCTGTTCGCGGTGAACGTGCGCGCCCCTTACTTCCTCGTGCAGCAGTTGCTGCCGGCGATGTGCGAGGGCAGCTCGGTGATTCTGCTGTCGTCGCTTGCCGCACGCGCGGCGGTTGGGACGCTGTCGGCCTATGCAGCCACCAAGGGCGCGGTGGATACGCTCGTCAGGCATTTCGCGGCGGCGCTCGGCGAACGGGGCATTCGCGTGAATGCGGTCGCGCCGGGCGTGGTCGAAACGGACATGTCGAACTTCGCGAGGACCGATGCGGGTCGCGACCTTACGTTGAGCATGCAAGCGTTGAAGCGCGTGGCGCAACCCGACGATATCGGCGGCGCCGTGGCGTTTCTCGCGTCGGACGCCGCACGCTGGATCACCGGCGAGACGCTGCATGTGGACGGCGGCTCGAAGCTCTGAGCTTGACGCATGTCTTTGCAGTTCGATCCCGACGCGAAGGCTTTGCGGTGGGCCGCGCAAACGTGCCGTAGGCACATTGCAAGCTTTTGCGCGCGCGCTTGACTGCATCGCCGCCTCGCCTCGAGGGCCATGACCGGCAAGCGCGCGATGTGCTTACGTCGCGCCACTCACTTCCACAACGTGCGCCCGAAGAACGTCAGCGTGCGGTCCCATGCGAGCTGCGACCAGACCGGATCGAACTGGGTCTTCGCGATGCGGCCGGGCCCAACCGCGGTTTCATTCGCGAACGCGTGATGCGCCAGATAGCGATGGAACTGGAAATCGACACTGGCTTCGGTCAACTTTTTCTCCAACGCATCGACTGTTTCAGCGGGGAAGAACTCATCCTGCAAACCCCAGTGCCCGAGCACCGGCACCGTGATTTTCGACGCGTCGATGTATTCCAGCGGCGGGAAGCCGTACCACACCACCCCGGCCGCCACGTCGGGAATGTTGCACAGCGAAAGCCAGGTGAGCGCGCCGCCCATGCAATAGCCGGTCACGGCAACCTTTGCGGCGTGCTGCTTCAGATACTCGACGGCGCCGCGCACGTCCTGGGTGGCGGCGTCGCCGAAATCGAGCCCGCTCATCAGGTGGTGCGCTTCTTCCTCTTCGACCGTCGATTTGCCACGGTAGAGATCGGGCACGAGTGCCAGATAGCCGGCCTGCGCGAGCCGGTCCGCGACGCCGCGAATCTGCTCGTTCAAGCCCCACCATTCCTGAATCACGACGATGGCGGGCGCGCCTTCCGGCTTCTGCGGCCTGGCCAGGTAGCCCTGAACCTGCTGACCGTCGGGGCGGGCGAAGGTGATCATTGATCCTGCTGGCTGTTTCATGGGTTACTCCTCTCGTGGATGCAGCCGCTAGCATAGCGCCAGCGCGGTTTTCGCACTCAGGCCCCTTGCGCGTCGATCGCCGGCGGCAATCCACGTCGCTAAACGCGCTGTGCGCTCAATGCGATCAGCCCTCTTTCTTTGCAACGGAGATTGATTGCGAATCAAGGAAATATTCCGCGCCTGGACTACGGATATCGGCGCGCAAAGTCGCATCCATCAAAACCGCTCGATCACCCCAAGCTGCACGCCCGCGACCGGCGCGCCCGGATAAGCGACCGGCAGTCCGACCACATTGACGCCGCGCAGCGTGAAGCTGGCGTCGTCGTGATTCCAGAGATAGGCCGCGCTGAAATAGAACAGCAGCGTGCGCGAGAAGTCATATTCGAATGCCGCGCTGAACTGGTCGGCACTCGCGCCGGCAGTGGAATAGTCGCGCACGTGCGCATAACCCACCGATGCCCGCGCATGCGGCGACAAGCTGTATTGCGCCGACAGCGACCCGCCCGCGCCTTGATAGAACGGCGTCCCGCCGTCGCCGTTGAAAAAAGAGAGCCACACGCGCACGTTCTCGAACCCGTAACTCGCGCCGCCGAGATTCGCCCGCAACGCGCCGGCGCCGTGCGTCTGCTGCCGCGCGTATGAGAGCTTGAGTCCGTCGATCTGATACGCGGCGCTCAGATAGTAACCGTCGATCCCGTTGCCATCGTTTTCCGACGGATCGCGCGTCGCCATCATGACGGTCGCGCTGAAGCCGCCGATCAGCGGCGACAGATAGGTGAACGCGTTGTTCGTGTACGGCGTGATCTTCGACAGGTTGTTGAGCCCGGACGCGATCGTGCCGGCGCCGAATGCATCGAGGTCGCCCTTGAACGGGATATAGATGGGCGAGTACTGGCGGCCGAATCGCAATTCGCCCCACGTGCCGTGTGCGCCGATCCACGCCTGTCTGTTGAACAGCACACCCGGGGTCTGCAACGTGCCGTCGACCGAGCTGAAGCCGTTTTCCAGCGTGAACACGATCGCGAGGTCCGCGCCGATCGGCTCCGAGCCGAGCAGTCCGAATCGCGAGCCGCGATAGGCGCCCGAGTCGAGGCGCGGCGTCCAGCCAGAGCCGGGATTGGTGACTTCGAGACTGGTGTCGAGCACGCCATACAGCGAAACGAAACCGGCACCCGCATCGGATGCGGCGATGCCATGCGTGCAAAACAGCAGCGCCGCGCCGCCGACGCCCGTGCGCAGCACCACGCGCGAGCGCCCGCCGGTTAACGGCGGCCCGTGTCAACACAGCGCGGCTTGGTCGCGTGGCTTTGAGTTGAAGCGGCGGTGTGCGGTGCAGATGAGATCCTCCACAGACACATCAATCGTGCATACCGGGGATGAAAATTACCACGTTCGTCTTGCCGGCGCGGCACACCAAAGTTAACCAACGCATGCCGGGCTTCGCGGTGCGATGCCCCTGACAGAGCTTGCGCGCCGCCGCGAATCGCGCCATGAGCGCTCTCCAACGTCCGTCTTCAAACAGGCCGATAATCGCAAGTCCCGCACGAAGAATACCCCACGGCCTGGTCACGATCCAGGCCTCGCGCCGCACGGCGCCCGCATGACCACGCCGTGTCCACCCACCTTCATTTTACGAATTCACTCCCATGGATAAACGTGCACTCATCATTGGCGCAAGCGGCATCGTCGGCGGCAATCTCGCGGACCGCCTGCTATCGAGCGGCTGGCATGTGGCAGGCGTTTCGCGCGGCCGCACGCAGGTCTCACCGGCGATCGAAGCCATCACCGCCGACCTCGGTTCACCCGACTCCATCAACGGCGCGCTAACCGGCAAACCCTTCAGTCATGTGTTCTTCACCGCGTGGTCGCGCCAGGCCACCGAGAAAGAAAACATTCGCGTGAACGGCGCGATGGTTCGTCATGTGATGGACGCCGTGGGTCCGGCAGGCACGCTCGTGCATGCGGCGCTCGTGACGGGCCTGAAGCACTATCTCGGCCCCTTCGAGGCGTATGCGACCGGCGCGGTGCCGATCACGCCGTTCCGCGAGGAACAGGGGCGGCAACCGGTGGACAACTTTTACTACGAGCAGGAAGACCGCCTGTTCGAAGCCGCGCGGCGCTATGGGTTCAGCTGGAGCGTGCATCGTCCGCACACGATCATCGGCTATGCGCTCGGCAACGCGATGAACATGGGCGTGACGCTCGCGGTCTATGCAACGCTGTGCAAGCAGACCGGCCAGCCGTTCATCTTTCCGGGATCGGAGGCGCAATGGAACAGCCTCACCGACATGACCGACGCCAGGCTGCTCGCGCGACACCTAGAATGGGCGGCCACATCGGCGAACGCGCGCAACGAGGACTTCAACGTGGTCAATGGCGATGTGTTCCGCTGGAAGTGGATGTGGTCGCGCATCGCCGACTATTTCGGCATCGAAGCAGCGCCGTTCGACGGCGAGGTGCGTCCGCTGGAAGGCCGGATGCAGGACGCCGCCAAACCGTGGTCCGGGATCGCGGCGCGCTTCGGGCTGAAGGAGCCGGACATCGGCAAGCTCGCATCGTGGTGGCATACGGACGCCGATCTCGGCCGTCCGATGGAGGTGCTGACGGATATGACGAAGAGCCGCAAGGCAGGCTTCCTCGATTATCAAAGCACGCCCGACGCGTTCTTCGCGCTGTTCGACCGCCTGAAGACGGAGCGGGTCATTCCGCAGTGAGCTGAAGCGGGCCGGCAAGCGCTCAGCTTCATGCTTCGACCGATGTCCGCCTAACGCGCCCGGTTGAACAGCGGCGACGCGTGACTCGCGGCGGCGAGTTCCGCGGCTGCCGCGAGCAGCGTCGGGCCGAGACTCTCCATACGCTTTCCGTCGAGCCGCACGAGCGGCCCGGCAATGCTGATCACGCCCATGGCGGCATAACCGCGCCGCTGCACGGGCGCGGCCATCGCGGTCATGCCGGGCGCGAACACCTCGTTGATCGTCGCGTAGCCGCGTTCACGCGCCGCATGCACGAATTTCAGCAATCCATTGATGGTGGTCGGCGCGTTCGGCCCGTATTGTTTCGGCTGCCCAAACCCCTGACGCGAGACGAGTTCGAGCGCGCGTTCGTCCGTCATGGTCATCATCCATGCATGACCCGTCGCGCTGCACGACAGGATCGTGTCCATGCCCATGTCCGGGTCGTAGCGCAGCCCCTTCAGCGCGCCTTGGGACTTCGCGACCCATGTGAGCCGGTCGCCGTCCACGATCGCGAGCCGCACCAGCTCGCCCGACTTCTCGGCGAGCCGGTCGAGCATGGTCTGCGCGATATCGACGATGCCCGAGGTCGCAAGAAAGCCGAGGCCGAGACCCACGAGTTTGGTGGTGAGCACGTAGTCGCCGTGCTCGCGCAACTGCCGCACGTAACCGCATTGCTTCAGATCGACGAGCAGCCGATGACACGCGCTGCGCGGAATATCGAGTTCGTCGGCGATCATCGCGAGCGGTGTGCCTTCCATCTGCGTGGCGAGATATTCGAGCACCGCGAGAGTGCGTTCCGTGACGCCGGGCATAGGGTCTCCGTGCTTTGCCTGGGCCGCCGCAAGCGGGCGGCAGCGGTTTGTCGGCGCAAGTTTGCACACGCAGTTTTGCACATTATGAGATCGAATTCCACCCTGGAATGGCATACCACCCAACGATGCTAATCTGTTTTCAAGGCCGCGACGTCGCACGATGACAGCACAACGCGCCGAGTCAATCGACCAGACAACAAGCAGGAGCGGACCGCGGCGGAGCGTTGACGACCTTCGCTCACCGCCCGACCCCCGCACGGCAGACGGACAAGGAGACAACATGATTCAGGATGCACAGGGCGGCACAAACGCCGCGAACACCGCGCACGCCGCGATGCGCACGCGAGCGGTCACCGCCGCCGCGATCGGCACGGCGCTCGAGTGGTTCGACTTCACGCTATATGGCGCGCTCGCCGCCACGATTTTGCCAAGGCTGTTTTTCCCGGCGATGGACCCGACCTCCGCATTGCTCGCGTCACTGGCGACCTTCGGCGTGGGACTCGCCGCGCGACCGCTCGGCGCGATCATCTGCGGGCATCTGGGCGACAAGCTCGGACGCCGCAATCTGATGCTGGGGACCGTCACCGTGATGGGCCTCGCGTCGATGGCGATGGGTCTGTTGCCGACCTACGCGAGCATCGGCGTGTGGGCGCCGGTGTTGCTGGTGCTGCTGCGCATTCTGCAAGGCTTCGCGCTGGGCGGCGAATCGACCGGCGCGCAACTGATGGCGATCGAGCACGCGAGCCCCGACCGGCGCGGCAAGTACTCGGGGCTGCTCGGCCTGTGCTCGCCGCTGAGTCAGATCATGGCTAACGGCGTGCTGCTTCTGCTGTCGTCCACAATGCCGGCGCAGGCATTCGATTCGTATGGCTGGCGCATCCCGTTCGTGCTGAGCTTCATCCTCGTGATCGTGGGCCTCTACATCCGGCTGCGAGTCAGCGAAACCCCGGCATTCGTGGCGCTGCGTAAAACGGAAGTCGTGCACGTGGGCAGCCCGCTGCGCGATGCGCTCCGTCTGCACTGGCGCACCGTGCTGCGCTGGATGCTGTTCTTCTGCGGACCGGCCGCGATCTTCTATCTGATCGTGGTGTTCTCGCTCAGCTATATCACGAAGACGCTCGCCATTCCGAAGCAAACCGGGTTTCTGCTGCTGATGGGCGCCAACGTCTGCGCGATTATCGGCGCACTCGCCGGCGGCATGTTGAGCGACAAGATCGGCCGCAAGAAGGCGCTCGCGATCGGCTCGACCGCGACCTTGCTGATGCTGTTCGTCTACTTCCAGATTCTCGATACCAAAAGCTTTGTACCGATGCTGGCCGCGATGGGCTTCTTCCTCGGCTTCACGCAGTTTCAAAGCGGCATCCAGCCGGTCGCATTCGCGGAAGCGTTTCCGACCAACGTCCGCTACTCCGGCTCGGCGCTTGCCTATACGGGTGCGAACCTGGTGGCGGGCGGTCCAATGCCGGTGCTGGCCGTGTGGCTCTTCTCGGTGTGCAACGGGTCGCCGTGGGGAGTCGTCGCCGTGTGCGTGATCTTCAACGTGATCTCGCTCGTGATGATCCTGACGGCACGCGAAACGCGCGGCATCGACATGAATCGCACCGATTCGGCCGCGGCCTTGACCGGCGAAGCGGACTTCGCAACGGCCAGCGTGGGCAACAGCCGTCACACGTAAGGGGCGCGGCGCTCCGGCGACAGATTGAACTTTGCAAAAACAGGCGACTGAACAATGACTGATCTCGTTTATGTATTGAATGGCTCGAATCTGAACATGCTCGGCAAGCGCGAGCCGCATCTGTACGGCACGACCACGCTGGCGCAGATTCAGCAACAGGTGGAAGCGCTCGCGGCGAAGCTCGAACTCCGCTGCGAATTCCGCCAGACCAACAGCGAGGCGACCATGGTCGACTGGCTGCAGGAAGCGTTCGAACGGGACGCCGCGGTGATCATCAACCCGGCGGGCTTTTCGTTCGCGTCGGTGCCGGTGTTCGATGCGGTCAAGCTGATCGAGCGTCCGCTGATCGAGCTGCACATCACCAACATCCACAAGCGCGACGAAACCTACCGCCATTCGCTGATCTCGCGCGCGGCGACCGGCGTGATCTGCGGACTCGGCGCGAACGGCTATCTCGTCGCGCTGCAGGCCATGGCGATGGCGCTCGGCAGGAGCGCGAATTTCGGCTGACGCTCCTGGGTCGCGGGCGGCAGAGATCGTATGTCGCCCCGCCGCAGCACGCCGTGCCCGCGTGGCCCGGCATTTTTTTGTCCAGTTTTCGCGTACAAACGGCGAGTAGATAGTTTTATCCTAGGGAAAACCCGTATAATCGCCCCCTAGAGGTCAGACAACTTGAGCAGGTTGCCGTCGAGACCCTGGCCCGTGATCCGCTGCGCGGCGCCCACCCTGAACCGCCCTTTGCCAGCTCCGTGAACCCGACTGCCACTGCACTGCCCTTTCGAAACGCCCTCTTCGCGATGCTCGGCATCGGCCTCGTCAACATGCTGGTCGCGCTCGACCAGACGGTCGTCAGCACCGCGCTGCCGTCGATCGTCGCCGAACTGCACGGCTTCGAATACTTCGCGTGGATTGCGAGCGCGTACCTGCTGGCGTCGGTGGTGACGGTGCCGGTCTTCGGGCGGCTCGGCGACTACTTCGGCCGCAAGCGTTTCGTGATCGCCGCGGTGATCACGTTCACGGTGGCCTCGGTGCTGTGCGGCGTCGCCAACGACATGCTGTTCCTCGTGATCGCGCGCGGCTTGCAAGGCGTCGGCGGCGGGATGATGGTCGGCACGGCGTTCGCGTCGATACCGGATCTGTTTCCCGATGCCCGCACGCGAGTGCGCTGGCAGGTGGTGCTGGCCGCCGCCTACGGCATCGGCACCGCCGCCGGCCCGTCGCTGGGCGGCTGGATGAGCGAACACTGGGGCTGGCGCTCCACCTTCCTGATCAACTTGCCGGTCGGCGCCGCCGCGCTCTATTTCATCTGGGCGCATCTGCCGAGCTTCCGCCGCGCGCAGGAAGGCGAGGTCAAGATCGACTGGCTCGGCGCGGCGCTGGTCGCGGCGGTGCTCGTCGGTTTGCAGACCTTGATCGAAGCGGTGCCGAAAAGCGGGCTGACCACCGGCAACTTCATTCTGGCGGTCTGCGTGGTCGCTGGCGCGATCGCGTTGTTCGTGTGCGAGAAGCGCGCCACGCATCCGATCATTCCGCTCGACCTGTTCAAGGACGCGCAACTCGTGACGCTGTTCACGCTCGGCATGCTCTCCGGCTTCGTGATGTTTTCGCTGATCTTCTTCGCGCCGCTGTTGCTGCAAGGCGGCTTCGGACTGTCGCCGCAACAAGCCGGCCTGATCGCGACGCCGATCGCCGCGTGCATCGCGCTCGGCAGCCTGCTGAACACGCGCATCGTGATTCACATGAACAAGCCTACGCGGATTCTGTCGATCGGCTTCGTGCTCCTGATGTTCGCGTCGATCGCGCTGGCGTTCGCGAATCCGGACACGCCGCACCTGCGAATCGAAATCCCGATGGCGGCGGTCGGCATCGGCCTCGGGTTCATCCTCAACAATCTGAATGTGTTCGGCCAGGAGATTGCCGGGCGTGAACGCTTCGGCATCGCGACCGCGCTGCTGCAGTCCACGCGGATGGTGGGCGGCATGCTCGGCACGAGCATCGTCACGACCATTGTGTCGCATCACTACCGCAACGTCGTCACGCGCACCATGAGCGTGCTCGGCGAGCCGGCCGCGTCGCAATGGCGGCCGCGCTTCGTCGATCTGCGCATTCTGATCGACGAGGCGTCGCGGCTGAAGCTGATCGCGGATATGAAATCGTCAGGGCTCGACACGCTCGCATTGATCGACACGGCGCGCGATGCGCTGGTGCAATCGATTCATATCGGCGTGTGGCTGACGGCGGTTGCGTCGCTGGCGGCGGCGCTGCTGGTGCAGCGGATTTCGCACGTGGTGTTCCGGCGGAGTTGATGCGGGGTTGGTATCGCCTCTGCGCGCGGTGCCGGTTAAGGTGGTGGGCGCTGCACCGGCGTGATGGCGTTCGCACCACGCATAGCGCGCGGCCCCGCTCGCGGAGCGCCGCGCGATCATCTGGCCTGAACCACGCTCGCAACGTGCGGGCGCGCATGCGCGGCGCACCCTGGCTCTAGCGCACCAGAGACGGCCGCTTGTTATCGAACTTCCAGTTAGGAATCAGGTATTGCATCGCGACGCCATCGTCGCGCGCGCCCAGGCCATGCTGCTGATACAGCGCGTGCGCCTTCTCGATCTCGTCCATATCCAGTTCGACGCCGAGCCCCGGCGCTTGCGGCACCTTCACCTTGCCGCCGACGATCTGCAACGGCTCGCGCGTCAACCGCTGACCGTCCTGCCAGATCCAGTGTGTGTCGATCGCCGTGATCCTGCCGGGCGCGGCGGCCGCCACGTGCGTGAACATCGCCAGCGAAATGTCGAAGTGGTTGTTCGAATGCGAGCCCCACGTGAGCCCCCAGTCGTTGCACATCTGCGCGACGCGCACCGAGCCCTGCATGGTCCAGAAATGCGGATCGGCCAGCGGGATATCCACCGACTGCAACTGGATCGCATGGCCCATCTGACGCCAGTCGGTGGCGATCATGTTGGTTGCCGTCGGCAGGCCGGTCGCACGGCGGAATTCCGCCATCACCTCGCGGCCCGAATAGCCGTTTTCCGCGCCGCACGGATCTTCCGCGTAAGCGAGCACGTCGTGCTGGTCGCGGCACAGGCGCACCGCGTCGGCGAGCGACCACGCGCCGTTCGGGTCGAGCGTCACGCGCGCGTGCGGGAAGCGTTCGGCCAGCGCGGTGACCGCTTCGATTTCGGCGTCGCCGGGCAGCACGCCGCCCTTGAGCTTGAAGTCGTTGAAGCCATACCGCGCCTGCGCAGCCTCGGCGAGGCGCACGACCGCTTCGGGGGTCAGCGCCTGTTCGGTGCGCACGCGCTCCCAGTCGTCGCGTCCATCGGCGCCGCTCGCATACGGCAGGTCGGTCTTGTTGCGGTCGCCGATATAGAACAGGTAGCCGAGCATTTCCACTTCGTCGCGCTGCTGGCCTTCGCCGAGCAAAGCCGCGACCGGCACGCCCAAATGCTGGCCGAGCAGATCGAGCAGCGCCGCTTCGAGCGCGGTCACCGCGTGAATGGCGGTGCGCAGATCGAAGGTCTGCAAGCCACGGCCGCCCGCGTCGCGGTCGGCGAACTGCGTGCGCGCCTTGTTCAGGATAGCTTGCAAATTACCGATCGACTGACCGACCACGAACGGACGCGCGTCGTCGATCGTTTTGCGGATATTCTCGCCGCCCGGCACCTCGCCGACGCCGGTGTGGCCCGCGCTGTCGCGCAGAATGACGATGTTGCGCGTGAAGAACGGACCATGTGCGCCGCTCAGGTTCATCAACATGCTGTCGCGGCCGGCGACCGGCACCACTCGTAGTTCGGTGACGATCGGCGTGGCGTTCGATTCAGAGGGTTTCGTGGACATGAGAATGAGCTCTGTTGAGTGAGTAAGCCGGCCGGTGGACATCATCGCGAAGCTTGCGTGCGTTCGACACCGAGGCCGGATGGAGAATGACATGACGCCTGATGGGTCGTAGTGAGCGTCAGTGTAGTCAATGTGCTTTGCTGTGCAACGAATCCGGCAGCACGCCGCGATCGCCCCGTCGGCTGCGCGTGAGGAAACCGGCCGCCGCCGCGATCAGCGAGGCTACGCCCAGCCCATATAAACCGCCGGTAATCGAACCGGTGTGCTGCTGCAGATAGCCGAAGGTGGCCGGTGCGAAGAATCCGCCGAGGTTGCCCAGCGAGTTGATCAGCGCGATCACGCCGGCGGCCACGCGGGCATCGAGGTAGCCCTGCGGAATCGGCCAGAACAGCGACGAGGCCGCCTTGAAGCCGATCGCGGAAAAGCAGATCGCCACGAACGACGTGACCGGATTGCCCGAGGTCGACGCGAACAGCCCGCATGCCGCGATGACGAGCGCCACCGCGAGCCATGCCTGCTGGAAGCGCCACTTCGCCGACAGCACCGCGAAGCAGTACATCGCGACCATCGCGATCAGCCACGGAATGGCGTTGAGCATGCCGACTTCGAAGTCGGACAGACCACCCATCTTGCGGATGATGGTCGGCAACCAGAAGGTGGCCGCGTAAATGGTCAACTGGATCGCGAAGTACAGCAGGCAGAACAGCACGATCTGCGGGTCCTTCAGCAGCTTCAGCGTGGGCAGATGCGCGCCGCCGTGCGCTTCGCGCTCGGCCTGCTCCGCCGCGATCGAGCGCGCGAGCACCGTCTGCTCTTCAGCGGTGAGCCATGACGCGTCGCGAATGTGCGACTTCAGCAGCATCCAGCTGACGCCGCACAGCACGATCGAAAAACCGCCTTCGATGAGGAACATCCACTGCCAGCCTTGCAGCCCGAAGCCGCGAATGGACAGCAGCGTGCCGGTGATCGGACCGGACAGCACGGACGCGAGCGCCGAGCCGGAGAGAAAAACCGCGACGGCCTTGCCGCGCTCTTTCTGCGGGAGCCACTGCGTGAAGTAATACACGACGCCGGGGAAGAAGCCGGCTTCGGCCACGCCCAGCAGGAAGCGCAGCACGTAGAACGAAGTGTCGTTCCACACGAACGCCATGGCCGCCGCGACCAGCCCCCAAGTGCCCATGATGCGGGTGAGCCAGGCGCGCGCGCCGTACTTCTGCATCAGCACGTTCGACGGCACTTCGAACAGCGCGTAGCCGATGAAGAACAAACCGCTGCCCAGCCCATAGGCCGCCGCGCCGATGCCCAGGTCCGTCTGCATGTGCGAATTGACGAAGCCGATGTTCACGCGGTCGATGTAGTTCGCGATGAACATGATCAGGAAAAGCGGCAGTACGTGCCGCTTGACCTTCGAAACCGCGGACTCCAGCGGGTCGCTTGCGGCGGTGAGAGCAGATGTCAAGGTTTGTCTCCAGTGTCGGTCGCGCGGACGGACTGTTCGAACACAATGCGGGGCGGCGGGCTTGGGGCTCGCCGCCCGCAGTCGTGTTATATGTTGTCTGATGACATCTTATCGCGAGCCCGGCATCAAGTCCAATCGAGTGTTTACCCTGTGCAACCTTTGGTCACCATCGTGATTGCAGGGTTCAAAACCGGCTCGCAAGGCCCTTGGAAGTTGAACTAGGACGTCTGATGACTAAACCTTCTCCACGCTGGGCACCAGACCGACCGCCCCGGCATTCGCCGCCGCCCTTGCCTACGACAGGAAACGCGTCGGTCGATCCCTCGCGAAGCCGAGCAAACAGCAAGCGCCGTCGACAAACCGGGAATCGAGTAAAGTCCTGTGCGATACTTTGCGGAAAAAACCCGGTCACGGCATCCCCCCGCCGCCGTCACCCGCACGCTCAAGTGTCCGCATCCAGCCGATTAGTCAACTAGCCACAAAAATGTCCAGCCTAACTGAGAAGGTGGTGGCCACCCTTTCCGACGAAATTCGCCGTGGCATCCTGCGCCCCGGCGACCGCATTCCCACCGAAGTCGCGATGATGAAGCAACTGTCGGTGAGCCGCTCCGTGGTTCGCGAGGCGATTTCGCGCCTGCAGGCGGCCAGGGTGGTCGAGACGCGCCACGGCATCGGCACTTTCGTGTTGGCGCCCGCCGCCGAAAAACCGGTGCAACTGGCCGCCGCCGACCTGTCCAGCATGCTGGACGTGATGGCGATCATCGAATTCCGTATCGACGTCGAAGCGGCTGCGGCCGCGCTCGCCGCGGCGCGGCGCACCGAGCAGAACCTGAAGCAGATTCGCGCCGCGCTCGATAGCTTCGAGTCGGAACTCGAACGCGGCAGCACGGATACGCTGGCGCACGACATCGAGTTCCATCTGCAGATCGCGCGCGCCAGCGGCAACCGCTACTTCTTCGACGTGCTGAGCCAACTCGGCCGCGCGGTGAGCCCGCGCACGCGGCTCGGCTCCGCCGAGATCGCGGAACTCGACCATATCGAACTCCTGCGCAACGTGCTCGGCGAGCACCAGATGATCTATCGCGCGATCGAACGGCAGGACCCCGATGATGCGCGTGCAGCGATGCGGATGCATCTGAGCAACAGCCGTGAAAGGCTGCGGCGCGCGCACGAGTTGAGTCGAGCGCACGGCTGATTCTGGCGCTTGCGGCGGTCAGTCTGGCGTACCCGGACATCACGCTCGATATCCATTTCTCCGACCGGATGGTGGATGTGATCGATGCGTGCCACCGAAGAACGTCGGCCGGTCATACGCGTTGAGCGGCAAGTTGCGGCGCAAGCGTTCCGGCAGATTCGGGTTCGCGATGAAGTCGCGGCCGAAGGCAACGAGGTCCGCATCGCCATCGGCCAGAATGGCTTGCGCCGACTCGCCCTTGAAGCCGCCCGCCGCGATGATCGTCCCAGGATAGTGTTTGCGGATCGTGCGCGCCGCGACCGGGTTCGGATCGCGGCTTTCATCTTCGATGTTGCCCGCGATACGCGGCTCGATCAGATGCAGATAAGCGAGATCGAGTTTCGCGAGTTGCGCCGCGACGTAAGTGAACAGGCCGACCGGATCGCTATCCGACATATCGCCCCACGAACCGCTCGGTCCGAGGCGCACGGCCACCCGATCGCTGCCCCACACCGAAATCACCGCGCGGGTCGCTTCCATCAACAGGCGGGCGCGATTTTCGAACGAGCCGCCGTACGCATCCGTGCGCTTGTTGCTGCCGTCCTGAAGGAACTAATCGAACAGGTAGCCGTTCGCGCCATGCAACTCGACGCCGTCGAAGCCCGCCTTCACGCCGCGTTCGGCCGCCGTCCGAAAGCGCTCGACGAGCGCGGCGATCTCGTGGAGCGTGAGCGCGCGATTCGGCGAGTTCGGAATCCAGCCGGCTCGCGTATAAGCGACGCCGCCATGCGGCACTTCGGACGGTCCCACCGGTTGACGTCCATCGGGCTGCAACTCGGCATTCGACTGACGCCCCGCGTGATAGAGCTGCAGGAAGATCCTGCCGCCCTTTGCATGCACTGCGTCGGTGACTTCGCGCCAGCCGGCGATCTGGCTGTCGTCGTAGAGACCGGGGGCGCCGAGATAGCCGTTGCCGTCGGCGGCGGCAATGGTCGCCTCGCCGATCAGCAACGCGCCGGCCGAGGTGCGCTGCGCGTAGTACTCGGCCATCAGACGGCCGGGCCGCGCGCCTTCTTCGGCTCGCATGCGCGTCAACGGTGCGAGCACGACGCGGTGCGCGAATTCATAGGGCCCGACTTTGACCGGTATAAACAGCGTGTTCATGATGTTCTCTCGAAAGCGATCCGTGGATGTTTGCCGCCAAACGCTCGATGCGTTGTGCGGCGCTCCATCACAATCTATAGGCGCAGTCCGGGTGGAAAAATGGGCCGCGCTTTCGAATACTTCGGACCGCGCAGTCCGCAATGCGCTGGAACCGTGCGAGCGCTGGGCTGCGCGGCGGTCCGCCGATTGTTCCGATCGCGTGTCAACTGTGTTTCGACGACGAGGGCCGATGACGACATCATGCGTAGTGGTGCATAGAGGCAACGCCCGCGTATGCGCGTCAGGCGCGATTGACCCCCAGCCGCGTTCGGTGATTCAATCAGCGGGGCGCGCGGGATCGCCGCCGCCGTCATTTCGATTTTCAGATCCAGGTCACCCACGACCCCCGGCATCTGAATCTACGCCGACTACCTCGCCCGCCACATTCCCGGCGCGGAACTGATCGTGCTGCCTCGCGTCAGCCATTTCGCGCCGCTGCAAAGGCCGGCGCAATTCAATCGCGTCGTGCTCGAATTTCTCTGCCGGGTGCTTTCCTGAAGCGGAAGCACACGCCCGCGAAGCGCTCTGCCGCCCGCCCGACGCGCCGCATATCTGTCGCACCCCAAATTTCGCGATACGAAATGATGCGCTGCTTCGTAAAAAATCGTGGTGCGTGGCACAAATGAGGCATTTCGCAATGCCGCCCTACGTTGCACATCGCAAAATGAAACGCGCAAATATTTGTTTCTTAACGATATTTTTTATCAAATCGAAGCGCTTCCTCGCCACTTGCGGCGCCATTCACTGACGTAGACTCTTTTACAAGAGCAGCGGCTTCAGGCGGTCGAGTTAGATGGGTGAGAAAAGACACAGTCTGCCCAGTAGTCAAATCGACGCACGAAGCCAGTCAGGCCCCGCGGTTTTTAATTGGCAATTGGGAGACGAAGAATGAAAGGCTTTCGCTTTAGTTCGACCCAGGGAGCGTTCTATATTTTGCCGGGCCACGATGGCTGGGAGGCAACCTACGGCAACGATACGCTCGGTGAATTTTCCACCCCGCAACAGGCGGCCGACGACCTCGCGCGCGGCTTGACCTGCCCGCATCTGTCCGAAAGCGACGATACGTCGACGCTGGAAATTCCGGAGAAACTGGCCGATTGGGAAATCGTTCACGTGTGATGGCGGGCATGACCGCTGGCCAGGTGGAAGTAGAAACGACGATGGCGCTCTTGAGCGCCATCGTCGTTCTCACTGCTTACTTTAGAGCGTACTTTGCTGCTTACGCGGGTACTTCAAGCAACGCCGACTTAAGCGACCGAGTCCACGATCTTGTTCAGCGTCGCGCTCGGGCGCATTGCCTGGCTCGTCAGTTCGACGTTCGGACGATAGTAGCCGCCGATATTCACCGCCTTGCCCTGCGCCGCACCCAGTTCTTCAACGATCTTCGCTTCGTTGTCGGCCATCGCCTTCGCGACGCCGGCGAACTGCGCCTGCAGCGCTGCGTCTTCCGTTTGCGCGGCCAGTGCCTCGGCCCAGTACATCGCGAGGTAGAAGTGGCTGCCGCGGTTGTCGATACCGCCAACCTTGCGCGCCGGCGACTTGTCGTTGTCGAGGAACTTGCCGGTGGCCTGGTCCAGCGTCTTGGCCAGAACCTGCGCCTTCGGATTGTGATACGCGTTGCTCAGGTGTTCGAGCGATGCGGCCAGTGCCAGGAATTCACCCAGCGAGTCCCAACGCAGGAAACCTTCTTCGACCAGTTGCTGAACGTGCTTCGGCGCCGAACCGCCCGCGCCGGTTTCGAACAGACCGCCGCCTTCCATCAGCGGGACGATCGACAGCATCTTCGCGCTCGTGCCCAGTTCCATGATCGGGAACAGGTCGGTCAGGTAGTCGCGCAGCACGTTGCCGGTGACCGAGATCGTGTCCTTGCCCGCGCGGATACGCTCGACCGAGAACTTCGTCGCTTCGACCGGCGTCATGATGCGGATGTCCAGACCGCTGGTGTCGTGGTCCTTCAGGTACTGCTCGACCTTCTTGATGATCTGCGCGTCGTGCGCACGAGCCGCGTCCAGCCAGAAAACGGCCGGCGTGTTCGTGGCGCGGGCGCGGTTGACCGCCAGCTTGACCCAGTCCTGCACCGGCGCATCCTTGGTCTGGCACATGCGCCAGATGTCGCCCGCTTCCACCGGCTGTTCGATCAGCACCGCGCCGGCTGCGTCGGTCACGCGGACCACGCCGTTCGCCGGAATCTGGAACGTCTTGTCGTGTGAGCCGTATTCTTCGGCGGCTTGCGCCATCAGACCGACGTTAGGCACCGTGCCCATCGAGACCGGGTCGAACGCGCCGTGCTTCTTGCAGTCTTCGATCACCGCCTGATAGACGTCCGCGTAGCAGCGGTCCGGAATCACGGCCTTGGCGTCATGCAGTGCGCCGTCCGCGCCCCACATCTTGCCCGACTCGCGAATCATCGCCGGCATCGACGCGTCGACGATCACGTCGCTCGGCACGTGCAGGCTGGTGATGCCCTTGTCCGAATTGACCATCGCCAGTTGCGGGCGCTGCTCGTATTGCGCCTTGATGTCCGCTTCGATCGCCGCGGCCGTTTCGGGCGGCAGGTCTTTCAGGCGCGCGTACAGGTCGCCGATACCGTTGTTCGGGTTGAAGCCGACTTTCGCCAGCGCCTCAGCATGCTTGCTCAGCACGTCTTTGTAGAACACCGATACCACGTGACCGAAGATGATCGGGTCCGAGACCTTCATCATCGTGGCCTTCAGGTGCACCGAGAACAGCACGCCCTTGCTCTTCGCATCGGCGATTTCCGCTTCGATGAAGCTGCGCAGCGCGTTCTTGCTCAGCACCGACGCGTCGATGATCTCGCCTGCCTGCACGCCCGTCTTTTCCTTCAGGACCGTCTTCGTGCCGTCGGCGGCCGTCAGTTCGATCTTCACCGCGCCGGCTGCCGCGATCAGCGCCGACTTCTCGCTGCCGTAGAAATCGCCGCCGCTCATGTGCGCCACGTGCGACTTCGAGTCCGCGCTCCACGCGCCCATCTTGTGCGGGTGCTTGCGTGCGTAGTTCTTCACCGACAGCGGCGCGCGGCGGTCCGAATTGCCTTCGCGCAGCACCGGGTTGACCGCGCTGCCTTTGATCTTGTCGTAGCGCGCCTTGATGTCTTTTTCGGCGTCGGTGGTGGCGACGTCCGGGTAAGCCGGCAGCTTGTAGCCCTGGTCGCGCAGTTCCGTGATCGCGGCCTTCAGCTGCGGCACGGAAGCGCTGATGTTCGGCAGCTTGATGATGTTCGCTTCTGGACGCGTGGTGAGTCCACCGAGTTCCGCCAGGTCGTCGGAGCCCTTCTGTTGCGCGGTCAGGTAGTCCGGAAATGCAGCAATGATCCGGCCGGCGAGCGAGATGTCGCGCGTTTCAACGATCACGTCGGACGAGCGCGTGAACGCCTTGACGATCGGCAGCAGCGAGTAAGTCGCCAGAGCAGGCGCTTCGTCGGTCAGGGTGTAGATGATCTTCGGCGGTGTGGACATGTTCGATGCTTTGCTAAATGAAGTGATAGACAGAGCGTTGGTAGCGCTGAGCCAGCGAAGTTGCGACGAAGCAGCAAAAACGCAGCGCAACCTACGGCACTACTTTTTACGGCCCGACCATGAGTATATGCGCGTTTTACTCGATTCGCTGCTAAACAAACAGGTCCGGGAACCGCACTCAACGGGGTCAAGCCCCGCCAGATAAGGCTTTGAGGTCAATCCCCACTGTCTTAAGACAGATGTCTTATAGATGACCTGCCGCATCTTAGATATTTGTAAATGCGAATTAGATGCATTACCATTCGTCCGCGTCAGATTTGGATCATCCGTTTAATAACCACTCGCTCGAACCGGTGCCGCCACGCCCAGCTTGGGTGCGGGGCGGCGCCACCCCGTCTAACTCAAACAAACATGCAGAATTCCTTTGTCGCCGGCGGTCCGGCGGTTGTCCGCGCTCCACGCCGCACCCCTTCGCGGCTGAGCGCGGGGCTTTTGGTCAATGTGGGCTTGTCGCTTTCCACGCTGTCATCGTCGGGGTGGGCGCAGGCCGCGGCCAGCGATGACGTCGCCGCGCTGCCGGCCGTGAGCGTGTCGGCGTCGAAAGATACGACCGTCGCGCAGGCCGATACCGTCAGCGCCGGCGTGCTGGGTTCGCGCAAGCAGGTGGACACGCCGTTTTCGACGCGCGTCGTGACGAGCGAGGAAGCGCAGGATCTGTTCGCGACGACCGCCAACGACCTGTTCAAATACGACCCGGCCGTGACGGTCAGCAGCGAAAACTCGGTCAGCGAGAACTCGATGTTCAACGTGCGCGGCATCCCGATCGACACGTTGAACAGCATCAAGGTGGACGGCCAGACCTTCCCGTCGTGGGACACCGACCTGTCGCTCGAACCGTTCGAGCAGGTCGAATTGCTCAAGGGCCTGTCCGGCTTCATGTACGGCTTCGGCTCGCCGGGCGGCATCGTCAACTATGTGTTGAAGCGCCCCACCGACGACCCGTACCGCAGCTTCACGCTCGGCTACAAGTCGGCCAGCGTGTCCAGCCAGGCGGTGGATCTGGGCGGCCGCTTCGGCAACGACAACCGTTTCGGCTACCGGCTGAATCTCGCCAACGAATACGGCAATACCGCCGAGGAAAACGGGCACGTGAGCTGCCAGGTCGCGTCGCTCGCGTTCGACTTCCGCATTACGCCGGACCTCGTTCTGAGCGCCGACGCGTTCTACCAGAAGCGCAAAACCGAGGGCACGCTGTTCGGCCTGATGTTCGCGGGCGGCATTCCCGACGCGAGCAAGATCAGCGGTGCGCTCACGCAGCCGCAGAATTACTACATGACGGAGATGGCCTCGTTCGGCACGGGACTCGACTACCGGATCTCTGACAACTGGCACGCGAGCGTGAAGTACCGCTTCGCCAAGGAGAACCGCACCAATTCGGACAGCTTCCTGTTCGTGTCCGACGACGCGGGCAACTACTCCAACACGCTCTATGCAGCGATGACGCGCTACTTCTACCAGAACGTCGACGCGATGGTGCAGGGCCAATTCAACACCGGCAGCATCAAGCACGATGTGGTGTTCGGCGCGGGCTATCAGACGCAAACCAGCGAGTACAGCAATAGCGTAGGCTAGAATCAAGGGTACTTCCTCGGCAACGGCAATCTGTATAGCACCACGCTGCTGACCAACGACGAAGTCAGCATCGGCTCGGAGCTCTACCGTGAGCAGCGCACCACGCAGGCCGCCGTGTATGCGAGCGACACGATGCAGTTCACCTCGCGTCTGTCCGCATTGGTCGGCGTGCGTTATACGCAATACCGCCAGAACGTGTACGACCCGAGCGGCGCGGTCACGTGGCAATACAGCGCGAACCCGGTCACGCCGACTTTCGCGCTGATGTTCAAGACCGATCCGTATTCGACGGTTTACGGAAGCTACGTCGAGTCGCTGGAACAGGGCGGCGCGGCATCGAACCTCAACGCCAACTACCCGGCGACCTTCGGCCCGCTGCGCAGCAAGCAGTATGAAGTGGGCTTCAAGTCCGACCACAGCAAGTGGGGCGCCAACCTCGCGCTGTTCCGCGTCGATCAGGGCTACAACTACACGAACACCGCGAACATCTTCGTGCAGGACGGCACCAGGCGCTACACCGGCATCGACGCGAGCGGCTGGCTCGCGCTGACCAGCGAATGGCGTGTGATGGGCGGCGTGATGTGGCTCGACACGAAGGCCGTCGACATCGATGATCCGAGCATCGAAGGCAAGCGTATTTACGGCGCGCCGCGCTTCACCGTGACGGGCCGCATCGAATACAACCCGGCGTACCTGCGTCCGTTGACGCTGGCCTTCGGCGGCAAGTACGTGAGCGACCAGGCGGTCAACGCGAGCAACACGCAGTTCGTGCCGGCCTATGCCACGTTCGATCTGAGCGGCCGGTACGAGACGAAGATCGCCGGTAAGGACGTCACGTTGCGCGCGGGCATCAACAATCTGTTCAACCGCCGCTACTGGACCACCGCGTGGGGCTATTACGTGTCGCCGTCGCCGACTCGCACGGCGGTAGCCCGCGCTACTTTGCAGTTCTAAGTATTACGGGTAGCACGTGAACGAGGGACGCCCGGTTGGGCGCCCTGATCGATCATCGCGGGTATCTCCGCCACCAGCGCATCGATCGCGCAGCGCGTTTTCAACGCGAGATAACGGCTCTTCGGCCACATCACGTGGATCTCCTCCGAAGACCGGAAACAATCGTCCATCACCGTCACCAGTTCGCCGCTTTGCGCATAACGGGTCAGCAGCCAGCTCGGCAACCACGGGAGGCCGAAGCCGGCGAGGGCGCGCACGCAGCGGTCGTAATAGGCTTGCCCGTCTTCGGTGAGACTCTGGCTGCGCGTCGTGCGATCGATGAGCCGCACGCCGAGCCGCTTTTCGAGCCGCACGATCACCTTGCCGACCGCCGAGCGCGTGAGGTTCATGCGTTCGGCCGCAAGGGCGAAGCTGCCGGTTTCGACGACGCGCACGAACGTCGTCACACCATCGAGGATGTCGCTCATATTTCGGCCAATTGGTTCCATACCGGACACATTTCCGGGATTTTTGCGAGGTTTCGGTTGGGCGATGCTGTATGGCGCAATCGGCGTAGGGGTGCTCGCCGCGCTCAGTTTCGTGATATCGGGCAGCGCATCGAGACGGCTGCCTGACAGGCCCATGCCGCCTGCCGCGCAACGCGCCGCCCGCTGCGACTCGTGCTGACGCGCAGGCGCCCGGCAAGCCGCATCGAAGGCCTGCCGGGCGCCGCATAGAACCGCTTACTTATTTAGTTCGCCAGAAACTCAACCACCATCCGGTTGAACTTCTCAGCGTGCTCCCACTGTGCCCAGTGGCCGCAGCGGCTGAAGATATGCATGTCCGCGTTCTGCAATCCGGCCACGAGGCGCAGACCCACGTCCATCGGCACGAAGCGGTCGTCGCGTCCCCAGATCACCAGCGTCTTCGCGGAAACTTCGCCCAGGCGCGGACCGAAGTCGTTGAACTGCTTCGGGTTAGCCGCGAGGCTCGCGACGAAATTCTCCAGGTGGTCACGGCGCGCGAGGATATTGTCCAGACGCGCCTTCATCAGGTCTTCGGTCAGCGCTTTCGTGTCGAACACGAAGATGTTCATCATGCGTTGCAGGTTCTCGATCGTCGGTTCCTTGTACACCCCTTGCAGCAGCTTGATGCCTTCCGTCGGCATCGGCACGAACTGGCTCGGGCCGCCGGTGCCGCCGCCCATCAGCACGAGCTTGCCGACACGCTTGGGCTCGGCCAGCGCGAACGCCACCGCGCTATGCCCGCCCATCGAGTTGCCGATGATATGCGCGCGATCGATCGAGAGCGCGTCGAGCAGGCTCTTCAACGAACGCGCGTTGAGTTCGGAGCGCGAGCCCTTGCATACGATCGGATCGCTCTTGCCCCAGCCGAAGCAGTCCATCAGGACGACCCGATAGCCCGCGGCCATGAGCGGTTCGACATTGCGATGGAAGTTCGCCCAGCCGGTCGCGCCCGGGCCCGAGCCGTGCAGCATCACCACCGTTTCGGCGCCCTGTCCCACGTCGTTGTAGTGGAGCTGCATAGCGCGCCCATCTTCCGTGATACGGACGAATCGGCTGGTCGACGCTTCAGTGAATGCCTGTGCTTGTGAGCTCATGTTGAATTCCTTTCCTTCACGCATTGAGTGAGCGCGGACCGCCGTCGCCGGCGAGCCCGCATGGTTGGTCGGTTGGCGGTCCTATTGCACGGCCGCCGCGGTATAACGGGACTCTGATTTGCTGACCACGAGCCACGCCGCAACGGCGGCGATCGCGATCAATGGAATGCTTGCGCTCAGCAGCACGGACGCGCCTTGACCAATCGCGAGCAACTGTCCCGCGATCAAAGGCCCGAGAATCGAGCCCACGCGCCCCACTGCAACGGCAGCGCCCACTCCCGTGCCGCGCACTTCCGTCGGGTAGAGGCTGCTGGCGAGCGCGTACAACACCGACTGCCCGCCGACGAGAAACAGCCCCGCCAGCAAGCCGCCCCACGCCATCGACGCGCCGCCGCTCGCGCCCACCAGCGCGGCCAGCGCGACGACGATGCCCAGATACATGCCGCCGACCGTGCGACGCCGGCCGATCCGGTCCATCAGGCTGGCAATCGCAATCGCGCCGAAGCCGCCGCCGATGTTGAACATCATTTGCACGACGCCCGACTGCACGCGCGTCAACCCTCGGCTCAACACCAGCGAAGGCAGCCAGTTGATGAGGAAGTACAGCACGATCAGCGTGCCGAGGTAGCTGATCCACAACGCGATGGTGGTGGCGCCACGCCCTTCCTGCCACAACGCGCGCGCCACGGTGGTGGACGGCTTGCGCGACCCACTGCCGGAGGACCACGCCGCCACGAACTGCGCCGACTCGCGCAGGAACAGCGCGAGCAACGGCAGCACCAGAAGCGGACCGACGCCGCCGACATAAAAGATATGCCGCCAGCCTTCATCGCCCGGACTGACAATGCCGATGACCGCCGCCAGCGCCGCACCGAACGGCATGCCGCAATACATCGCGCCCACCGCCGTGTTGCGCTGATCAGGCTTCGCAGCCTCCGAGCACAACGCGATCAGGTTCGGCATCGCCGCGCCGAGTCCGAGCCCGGTGAGAAAGCGCGCCGCCAGCAGGCTGTTGAGGTCCCACACCTGCGTGGTCGCAAGCGAAAAGATGCCGAACAGCGCAACCGACAGCATCAGCACGCGCTTGCGTCCCAGCTTGTCGGCAAGCCGCCCGCCGATCGCCGCGCCGGGCAGCAGCCCCAGCGCGCCGATGCTGAATGCCCAGCCCATCTGCGCCACCGCCAGATGAAATTCGCGCGCCATACGGGGCGCGGCGATGCCGGTCGATTGCAGATCCAGCCCCTCCAGTAACGCAACGATGAGGCACAGCCCAATGGTCAGGGCGCTACTTTCCGACGTATTCGTTGATTGCCGCATACAAGTCTCCAATATCGAATCAGCATCGCTCTTGCGGCGATATGGCTGAAGGGTGTCAACGTTGCACGGCGCGCACGCGGCGCGGCCGTGCAACGTACGTCAGGTCATGCAGCAACGACTTCCTTCGCGGATGCGCGCGTCAAGTCCAGCGCGACGTCGACGATCATGTCCTCCTGGCCGCCGACCATGCGGCGCTTGCCCAACTCAACCAGGATGTCGACCGTCTTCAGGCCGTATTTCTTCGCGGCCACTTCCGCGTGGCGCAGGAAGCTCGAATACACGCCCGCATAGCCGAGCGCCAGCGTCTCGCGATCGACGTGCACCGGACGGTCCTGCAGCGGACGCACGATGTCGTCGGCGACGTCCATCAGCGTGTAGAGATCGGTGCCGTGATTCCACCCGACGCGCTCCGCCGCGGCGATGAACACTTCGAGCGGCGCGTTGCCCGCACCGGCGCCCATGCCTGCGAGACTCGCATCGACGCGGTCGCAGCCCTCTTCCACCGCGATCATCGAATTCGCCACGCCCAGCGACAGGTTGTGGTGTGCGTGCATGCCCGTTTGCGTCGCGGGTTTGAGCACTGACTTCAACGCGCGAAAGCGTGCGCGCACGTCGTTCATGGTCAGCGCGCCGCCCGAGTCCACGACGTAGATGCAGGCCGCGCCGTAGCTTTCCATCTTCTTCGCTTCGATTGCGAGGTTTTCCGGCGTGGTCATGTGGCTCATCATCAGGAAGCCGACCGTGTCCATGCCGAGTTCGCGCGCATATTCGATGTGCTGCTTCGAAATGTCCGCCTCGGTGCAATGGGTCGCGACGCGCACAATGCGCGCGCCAGCCTGGTACGCCGCCTTCAGATCGTGGATCGTGCCGATGCCGGGCAACAGCAGTGTCGCGATCTGCGCGTGCGTGACCACGTCGGCCACCGCCTCGATCCATTCGAGGTCGCTATGCGCGCCGAAGCCGTAGTTGAAGCTCGAACCTTGCAGCCCGTCACCGTGCGCCACTTCGATGCTGTCGACCTTTGCCTTGTCCAGCGCGCGTGCGATGTCCTGCACGTTCTGGATCGAGTATTGATGGCGGATTGCGTGGCTGCCGTCGCGCAGCGTCACGTCGGAGATATACAGTTTCTTGTCCATGCGAGAGTCTCCTTATGCCTGCACGAGCGATTGCGCCATGCGCTCCGCAGTGGCGAGCGCGGCCGAAGTCATGATGTCGAGATTGCCCGCGTAGGCGGGCAGATAATGCGCGGCGCCTTCCACCTCGATGAATACCGAGGTTTTCAGACCGCTAAACTTGCCGAGGCCCGGAATGTTCAGCGGCGCGGCGGCGCCGATGTCGTCGAACTGCACCTTCTGCTTGAGACGGTAGCCCGGCACGTACGCGTGCACGGCCGCGGCCATCGCTTCGATCGACGCTTCCACCTTCGCGCGGTCGGCGGCTTCCGAGAGCACGTAGACGGTGTCGCGCATCATCACCGGCGGCTCGGCGGGATTGAGCACGATGATCGCCTTGCCCTTCGCCGCGCCGCCCACCACTTCAATCGCCTTCGAGGTGGTTTCGGTGAACTCGTCGATGTTCGCGCGCGTGCCCGGTCCCGCCGATTTGCTGCTGATCGCCGCGACGATTTCCGCGTAATGCACCTTCGCCACGCGCGACACAGCCGCGACCATCGGAATCGTCGCCTGGCCGCCGCACGTGACCATGTTCACGTTCGGCGCGTCGATATGCGCGTCGAGGTTGACGACCGGCACGCAGTACGGGCCGATCGCCGCAGGCGTCAGGTCGATCAGGCGGATGCCCGGCTTGAGCGCGCGCAGGAACGCATCGTTCTTCACGTGCGCGCCCGCCGAAGTGGCGTCGAACACGAAGTCGATCTCGTCGAACACCGGCAGACGCGTCAGGCCTTCGACGCCTTCATGCGTGGTCGCCACGCCGAGCCGCGCGGCGCGCGCGAGGCCATCCGAGGCCGCGTCGATACCGACCATCGCCGCCACTTCCAGGTGCTTACCGTGACGCAGGATCTTGATCATCAGATCGGTGCCGATGTTGCCCGAGCCGATGATCGCGGCCTTGAGTTTTTCGCTTGCCATTTCAGTCCTCAATCGAGTGCATGCTTATGCGGAAAAAGTCGCGCGGACGCTGCCGAGACCGTCGATCTGCGCGCTGAAGGTGCCGGGTTGCGTCACCGTGACCATCGGACCGAGCGCACCGGTCATCAGGACATCGCCGGCGCGCAACGGCGTGCCGAGTTGAACCATGCGGTCCGCGAGCCAGACGGCGGCGTTCAGCGGATTGCCGAGGCACGCGGAGCCGTTGCCGCGCGAGAGCACTTCGGTGTCGTTGGAAAGCGTCATCGCGCAGGCCGCGAGATCGGCGTCGCGCAGCAACACCGGACGGCTGCCGAGCACGAAGCGCGCGCTCGATGCGTTATCGGCTACCGTATCGACGAAGCGGATATTCCAGCCTTCGATGCGGCTGTCCACCACTTCGATCGCCGCGACCGCGTAGGCTGTCGCGCGGATCAGATCGGCGTAGGTGTGGCGCTCGTGCGTGAGGTCGTGTTCGAGCACCAGCGCGATCTCGGCTTCGACCTTCGGCTGAATCAGTTCGCCGAGCGGGATCGGCTGGTTGTCGCCGTAAGCCATCGACGCGAACAGCGCGCCGAAATCCGGTTGATCGACACCGAGCTGGCGCTGCACCGCGGGCGACGTCAGCCCGATCTTGCGGCCGACGATGCGCTCACCCGCCGCGACGCGCGCCGCCACGTTGAGCTGTTGCACCGCGTAGGCGAGCTGGGCGGCAGCGGTGGCGTCGTTCAATTCGGAGACGCGCGCGTCGTCACGCAATGGCGCGATGGTCCGACGCGTGCGTTCGGATTCGCGCAGCTGCAGGGCCAGCGCTTCAGCATGGTTAAGCGTGTTCATAGCGATTTCCTTGTTCGGTTAGGCGTTGGCGGCGACAGGACGCGCGTGCATGGCGCCGAAGCCCGCAATCCACTCGGGGATGGCGCGGTAGTAGTCGAGGGTCGCCTGATACGGCCCGCACGCGTTCAACGCGCCGAACGCCGCGACCCAGGTGCGAATCTCGTGAGCGGACTTGCCGGCGGCGCGCGTGATCGCGTTGTCGGTCAGGCCGTCGAGCGCCGTCAGCTCGCCGTCTTCGAGCAGCTTCAGAAACGCCCGGTCCCACTCGGGATTGAGCGCATGCAGAGGGCTGTCGCCGGCTGCGAATGCGCGCGCCGCCGCGACCGTGCGCGCCTGGCGCGCCGCCCGCGATTCGGCGGAAGGATTGCGGCCGGCAATCAGCCGCTCGGCGACCTCTTCGCTCGCGCCGGCCAGTTCCGGCACGGGCGGCTCGTGCGAGATGCCGCCCGAGCCGATCACCAGCACACGTTTGTTCAGACGCGCGAGCGCGCGGCCCAGCGCGTCGCCGAGCAGGCGCGCACGGCGGCACGAGGCCATCGGCGGCGCGACCGAGTTGATGAACACGGGAACGACCGGATAACGGTCGAGAATGCCCGTGAGAAGCTCCAGCGCCTGCGCACAACCGTGATCGACCTGCATGCGGTACGACACCGCCACGTCGATATCGCTCGCCAGCACGGCTTCGGCAAGCGCGAGCGCGGTGTCGGCGGGCACGTCGAGCGGGCCGGCCAGGCTCTTGAAGTCGCCGATCGCGCTGGCCGACGCACCGATGCAGAACGGCGGCATCACGTCGTAGAAGAAGCCGTTGTAGTGGTCCGGCGCGAACACCACCACCAGTTCGGGATCGAACCCGGCGACGCGAGCACGCGCCGCCGCGTGCAACCGCTCGACTTCGGTGACGACCTCCGGCGCCGGGTCGTAATAGCCGGCGAGCGGCGTGTGCGACAGGCATTCGAGTAGCATCGGCATGTCAGGCTCCTGTTGCAACGGCGGCGACGGCCGCGATGCTGTCGCGCGCCGCGACCGGTTCGTTGATACTCGCGCCGACGTTCTGCCGTACGGCCGTGTTGAGATTCAGCTTCGCGGCAAGCTCGACGATGTGAGAAGAAACCTGCTGAGGCGTGCACATACCCGCGACAAAGCGATCGGGCCGCAGCAGCACGACGGATTCCGGCACTCGCGAGAACCAGTCCTTCATGCGGCCGTTCACGTCGCCGACGGCGATCACGTCGGCAGGCACATCGTCATGGAAAGAGAGCTGCGTATCCGGCTTCGCGATCACGAAACAGCCGCCCAGCCGCTGCCAGATTTCGCGAGCCGCCGGCGACAGGCCGAAGGTCGGATCGGAGCCCCAGCCGAGAATCGCAAAGCGGTTGCCGAGCACATCGTCCAGACGCACCACTTCGCCCTTCACCGTGCGCACGCGCGGCTGAATGAACATGCGGCCCACCGGCGAATGGCAGTGCGGATCGCGGCCATACACGAGGCGGCCGAGGCGCGACTCGCGCTTCTCGCTCATCAACCCGAGCAGGCGTCCCGGCGCGGATTGACCGGAGCGTTCAAGCAGGCGCGCGAGCCAGCCATGCTTGCGCTCGCTGCGCGCGAGCAGCACCACGCCGGTTTCGTAGCGCGGCATCGGCTTGAAGCGCATTTCGACGAAGTAGCGCTTGACCGCCGGAAACAGATTGAACGTGCGCACGAACGCGTCACGGAACTTGATGCCGAAGCGGCTCGTCGGCGCGAAGATGTCGCCGGCCACTTCGGAGAGGTGAATCATCGAGCGGGCATGCGCGCGGCGCTCGGCGGTGTACGTATCGAGCAGCGCGTCGCCGGCGAGACCCTTGACCACCATCGCCAGCTTCCAGCCGAGGTTGCTCGCGTCGCGAATGCCGCTGTTGTAACCCTGACCCTGCCACACCGGCATGATGTGCGCGGCGTCGCCGGCCAGCAGCACGCGCTCCACGCGGAAGCTGCTGGCAAGCCGCGCATTGTGCGTATAGACGCGCTTGCGGATGTAGTCGACCTGCTCCGGATCGGCGACGACCTTGCGGATCAGCGCCGCCAGGTTCTCCGGCTTCGACAACTCCTCTTCGGTCTCGCCCGGCATCACCATGAACTCGAATCGGCGGATGCCGTGCGGCAGCGCAGCCGAGACATACGGCCGCTGCGGATCGCAATGCATGTACACGTGCGGCGAGCCGATCGGATCGTTGCGCACATCGACGACGATCCATTGATTCGGCTTCGTGCGTCCTTCGAACGGCACGTCGAGCATGCGCCGCACGAAGCCGTTGCCGCCGTCGGCGCCGACCATGTACGACGCGCGAATCGTGCGGCAGCCGCCTTTGTGGTCCTGCGTTTCGATCGTGACGCCCGTCTGGTCCTGCGCGAACGCGCTGACGCTGTTGCCGAACAACACCTCGACATGCGGGAAGCGGCGCAGACCTTCGTACAGCACGCGGTCGGCGAGCGGCTGAATGAACGCGTTACGGCGCGACCAGCCGAATTCGTCGGTGCGCGGTTCGATCGACGCGAAGCAATGGCCGGTGCGCTTGACGAAACGCATCCAGTGATCGGGGGTGGTGTGGGGCAACAGCGCGTCGGCGAGGCCGACTGACTGGAACACGCGCAACGCTTCGTCGTCGAGACCGATGGCGCGCGGATAGTCGATAATCTGTTCGAGCTTCTCCACCAGCACGACGCGCACGCCCTGCAAGCCGAGATAGTTGGCGATCATCAAACCAACCGGGCCGGCGCCGACAATCGCCACGTCGGCGGATACGGTCCCGCTGTGACCTTGGGCGGCCACCGGATCAAGCGAGGGGGGCATGCTGTCTCCTTTCTCGCGCGCGGCGCAAGCCGCCGTCGCTGCAGATAACGAACTGGGTCGAAATGATCAGGGAGCGCGGCAAGCGGGAACCGCTCACGGCCGGGGCGAAGAACTCGCACACGGACAATGGCTTGCGTCTCCATCAATCGTTTGATTTGTTCGCAGTCTAGGACCGCCACCCGGCTCGCTCAACAAATTGTGAAAAATGTGCATAGAATGCACATTGCTGATTTAAAAGGGATTTGTTGGTGACCCAATATGCCAGTGTCAGAGGTCTGTCGCGTGGACTGCAGGTGTTGCAGGCGCTCAATTCGATGGACAGCGGCCGCGCCACGAGCCAGCAGATCAGCGAACTGACGGGGCTGCACCGCACCACCGCAAGACGGCTGCTCGAAACGCTGATGGCGGAAGGTTTCGTGCGGCGCAGCGCGTCGGACGACAGCTTTCGACTGACGCTCAAGGTGCGTGCGTTGAGCGAAGGTTTTACGGACGACGAACGAATTGCGACGATCGCGCCGCCGATCATGGGACGGCTGCTGCAGCGCGTTGCATGGCCGTCGGATCTGACCACGCCGGACGGCGATGCGATGATCATCCGCGAGACGACGCACCGCTTCAGCACGTTGTCGTTTCATCGCTCGATGGTCGGCCGCCGCCTGCCGATTCTGCTCACCGCTGCGGGACGCGCGTACTTCGCGATGTGTTCCGACGGCGAACGCGAGGACATTCTCGACCTGCTACGCTCGGGCGCGGGTGGCGAAGAACAGCAGGCGCTCGCGTCGAACGACGCGCTCGTTCGCAGTATCGTGCGGCGCGTCCGGGCGGACGGTTTCGGCTCCAATCACGGCGACTGGGCCGCGCAAAGCAAGATCGGCGCGGTGGCTGTGGCGATCGTGCACGAGCAGCGCGTGCTGGCCAGTTTGAACGTGGTGTTTCTGTCGCGCGCGGTCACGCTTGCGGAAGCCAAACGGCGGTTCGTGCCGGAGCTTCAGACCGCGGCGCGGGAAATGGTCGAGGGGCTGGAGGCGGAGGCGTCTTCGGGTAGCGCCGGGAAAAAAACGAAAGGCCGCGCGAGCGGCGATGGGGAGTGAATCGGGCCGCGGGTGTGAGCCGGGTGGCCCTCACATCACCGCGCCCCGCTCGTCATAAGCGCGCGGAAACGCCACGCTGATATCCACGCCCTTGCCGCCCGCACCCGGCTTGAGCGTGATCTCGCCGTGATGCGTGTCCACAATCTCACGCACGATCGCAAGACCCAGGCCGGTCCCTTCGGTATCCGCCGACGCGCGGAAGAACGGTTCGAACACCCGGCTGCGCGACTCGGCCGGAATGCCCGGGCCGTCGTCGAGCACGCTTACGGTGACGCTGTCGGCGCCGGTCCGCACGGCGACCGTGACGTGGCCGCCGCTGCCCGTGTAGCGAATCGCGTTCTCCGCGAGGTTGGCGATCAGCGCCTGAAGCAGGCCGCGATGCCCCGCCACTCGTGCGGCGCCGGTCAATTCGGCACCCAGGTCGATATTGCGGGCCTGCGCGAGCAGTGCGAAGTCTTCCACGACTTCCATCGCGAGCGGCACCAGGTCGACGATGTCGAGCGCGAGTTGCGTGTTGTCGGCGGCCTCGGCTTGCGCGAGCAACAGCAGCTTGTTGGTGAGCCCCACCATCGAACGATTGCTGCGATGCATCGCCGCGAGCGCTTCGTCGAGCGCGGGATTGATGCCGTCCTGCTGACGCGCGAACTGCAACTGCGTGCCGAGCAACGTGAGCGGCGTGCGCAACTGATGCGCGGCATCGGCGATGAAACGCCGTTGCGCGGCCACCTGAACGCCGAGCCGCGCGATGCACTGATTGATCGCTTCGACGATTGGCCGCAACTCGGTGTGCAGACGTTCCACGCGAATCGGCTCGAGCTGCATCGGGTCGCGGTCGGCGACGTCCTCTTTCACTTTCATCAGCGGCCGCAATTCGAACGTGAGTCCGATGCACACCAGCGCCACCGCCAGCACGATCATCGCGATTTGCCTCACGAGTTGCGGCTGCCACAATTGCCGGGCCATCGCGTCGCGTGAACGCATGGTTTTGCCGACCGTGATCCGCACGCGGCGCGTCGCGCCATTGTCGTACATCAGCCGCACGATGCCGGCCGCGCGCACCCGTTGACCGTGCAACTCGGTGTCGTAGTGGTCGGGCGTGTCGGCAGCTTGCGGCGCACGCAGCGGGAAATCCGGCGTGCCCGCGAGCAGCCGCCCATCGTCGATGCGCACGCTGTAGAACACCTGATCGCGATAAGGTGACACGAATACTTCGAGCGCGGCGGGCGGCACATCGACGCGCAAAAAGCCGTCCACCCACTCCACTTCGCCCGCGATCATCCGCGCCGACGAGATCAGCTGATTGTCCTGCACCAGATCCGCCGTACGCCGCGCGTTGTCGTATTCGGCCTTGCCGGTGACGAACACATACAACGCGAGCGGCACCAGCAGCCACCACAACAGGCGCATCCGCAAGCTATTGGTCATCGTCTTTTTTGCGCAGCAGATAGCCCAGCCCGCGCAGCGTGACGATCGCCGCCGAGCTGCCGTCGAGCTTCTTGCGCAAACGTGAAATGTAGATCTCGACCGCGTCCTCGCTCGGCTCGTCAGCGAGCGTGAAGATCGCGTCGACCAGCGCCGGTTTCGTCACCGTCTTGCCGAGCCGCAGGATCAGCGCTTCGAGCACCGAGCGCTCGCGCGGCGTGACGTTCAGCGGCGCGCCCTTCAGCGTGAACTGGCGCGTGTCGATGTCGAACGCGAGATCGCCGCACACCACTTCACTCGCCTTCGACGGCGACTGGCGGCGAATCGCCACCTTGATTCGCGCGACCAGCTCGCGCACTTCGAATGGCTTGACGAGGTAGTCGTCCGCGCCGGCGCCGAGCAGTTCCACCTTTTCGTCGATCGAGCCGCTCGCGGTCAGAATCAGCACCGGCGTCGCGTCGCCGCGCTGGCGCAAGCGGCGCAGCACGTTCTTGCCCGACAGCTTCGGCAGATTCAGGTCGAGCAGGATCACGTCGTAGTGATTGGTGCGCAGCAGTTGATCGGCCGCGTCGCCGTCCTGCACCGTGTCGAGTGCGAACGCCTCCTGCTCCAGCATCTTCGCGAGCCAGTGGGACAGCGTGGGGTTGTCTTCGATGAGCAGCAGCTTCATGGCGGGCACGGCAAGAGTCAGGCCGTCGATTGTGCCGTAAAACAAAGGGTTTGCGCGCTTCCCGTGTGGTTTGCGCCCTACGCTCGCGCGTTTGGCGGGGTTTCCATGGAGTCTCGGGTTAACACTCATGATTTGCCCGCGCCCCCGAAAGCTGGCAGAAGGTTTCCAATTTTTATAATCGCCGTCATTCATCCAGAAAGCGCCGCGCACCATCCACGCGGCGACCAAACCTAAGGAGACTGCTTCATGCGTACCTTGCGCCAGATTGCCGCTGTGTCAGGTGTTGCGTTCACCGTTGCCGCCGCCTCGGCCGCCGCTCACGCCGAAAAGCTCACGATCATGGTCGGCGGCGCCACCAAGATCATCTATCTGCCGGCCAAGCTGACCGAACAGCTCGGCTACTTCAAGGACGAAGGCCTCGATGTCGAGATCCTCTCCCAACCGGCCGGCGTCGACGCGGAAAACGAACTGCTCGCGGGCGCGGTGCAAGGCGTGGTGGGCTTCTACGACCACACGATCGACCTGCAAAGCAAGGGCAAGGAAGTTCAGGCGCTGGTGGTCTTCGGCCAGGTGCCGGGTGAAGTGGAAATGGTGTCGACCAAGGCCGCCGACACCTTCAAGAGCATGGCCGACTCGAAGGGCAAAACTCTCGGCGTGACCGGGCTCGGCTCCTCGACGAGCTTCCTCACGCAATACCTCGCGCAGCGTGCGGGCGTGCCGTCCACGCAATACACGCTGCTGCCGGTGGGCGCGGACAACAGTTTCATCGCGGCGATCAAGCAAAACCGCATCGAGGCCGGCATGACGACCGAGCCGACCGTCTCGCAACTGCTGAAAACCGGCGACGCCAAGGTGCTGGTCGACATGCGCACGCTGGAAGGCACGCGCGCCGCGCTCGGCGGCACCTATCCGGCTTCGAGCTTCTACGTGCAGCGCGCGTGGGCCGAGTCGCACAAGGACGACGCCGCGAAGCTCTCGCACGCGTTCGCCCGCACGCTGAACTTCATCGCGACGCATAGCGCGGAAGAGATCGCCGCGAAAATGCCGAAGGACTACTACGGCAACAACAAGGACCTGTACGTGGGCGCGCTGAAAGCGTCACTGCCGATGTTCACGAAGGACGGCAAGATGCCCGCCGACGGCCCCGATACGGTGCTGAAGGTGCTGTCGGCCTTCAATCCTTCGGTGAAGGGCAAGCACATCGACCTTGCCAGGACGTACAGCAACGACTATCTCTCGGCCCCGGTCAAGACCGCGGCGAAGTAACGCGCATTCAACATCAAGAGAACCGGGAGGCACCAGCCGATGATTCAACCCATGTCACGCGATACGCCAGCCATCGAGATGCGCAACGTGTCGTGCCGTTTCATTTCTCCGGACGGCAAGGCGACGATCGCGTTGCGCGACTTCAGCATGTCGGTGGCGCGCGGCGAATTCGTCGCGGTGGTCGGCCCGACCGGTTGCGGCAAGTCCACCACGCTCAGCATGATCACCGGGCTGCTGAAGCCCACCACCGGCGAAGTGCGCGTGATGGGCGCGCCGGTGGACGGCATCGATCCGCGCATCGGCTTCGTGTTCCAGGCAGACGCCGTGTTCCCGTGGCGCTCGGTGCTCGACAACGTGGCCGCCGGTCCGCTGTATCGCGGCCGCTCGAAGTCGGCCGCGTACGACGAAGCCAACGAATGGCTGCGCCGCGTGGGGCTCGACAAGTTCGGCAAGCACTATCCGCATCAGCTGTCGGGCGGCATGCGTAAGCGCGTCGCGCTCGCGCAGACCTTCATCAACAAGCCGGAAATCCTGTTGATGGACGAGCCCTTCTCGGCGCTCGACATGCAAACGCGCACGCTGATGCAGGACGAACTGCTGCAATTGTGGGCAGGCGTCGGCTCGGTGGTGTTCGTCACGCACGATCTCGAAGAAGCGATTGCGCTTGCCGACCGCGTGTTCGTGCTGACCGCTCGCCCGGCGACGCTGAAGAAGGTGTACGAAATCGATCTGCCGCGTCCGCGCGTCACGTCGGAGGTTCGCTACGACCCGCGTTTCATCGAAATCTCGCGCGACATCTGGCACGACCTGCGCGAAGAAGTGCAGATCGGTTAACCAAGGAACGGCAAACATGTCTACTACCTCTCAACAGATGATGCCGTCAGGCATCGATGCCCCGTCGCTCGCCCAGGTGGAACGCGTCGCGCAAAAACGCATCCGGCAGCGTCATGCGCTGGTGATCACGTTGCGCGTACTCGTGCTGGTGGTCGTGCTCGGCGGATGGGAACTGTCCGCGCGCCTCAAGTGGATCGACCCGTTCTTCTTCTCGATGCCTAGCGCGATCTTCGATCAGATCGTCGACTGGTTCGTGAACGGCACGTCGCAGGGGCCGCTGCTTACGCAGGTGTGGGTCACGCTCGAAGAAACCGGACTCGGCTTCATTATCGGTTCGGTGGCGGGCATTTTCTGCGGCATCGTGCTCGGCCGCAACAAACTGCTGTCCGATGTGTTCAGCCTCTACATCAAGATCGCCAACTCGATTCCGCGCGTGGTGCTCGGCTCGGTGTTCGTGATCGCGCTCGGTCTCGGCATGGCGTCGAAGGTGGCGCTGGCGGTGGTGATGGTGTTCTTCGTCGTGTTCGCGAATGCTTTTCAGGGCGTGCGTGAAGCGGATCGGTACATGATCGCGAACGCGCAGATTCTCGGCGCGTCGCGCCGCCAGGTGACGACGTCGGTGGTGATTCCGTCGGCGCTCAGCTGGATTCTCGCCAGCTTGCACGTGAGCTTCGGCTTTGCGCTGGTCGGTGCCGTGGTCGGCGAGTTTCTCGGCTCCAAGCAGGGTATCGGCCTGTTGATCTCCACCGCGCAGGGCGCGTTCAATGCGAGCGGCGTGTTCGCGGCGATGATCGTGCTGGCCGTGGTCGCGCTGGCCGCCGATTATCTGTTGACTGCAGTCGAGCACCGTCTGTTGAAGTGGCGGCCTCAAGCGGTTTGAGCGATCCGTTTCCGGCCGTGTAGTTAGTTCTCGGCCTCGCAGTTCAATGCCGTTCAGTCCGGGACTGAACGGCATTTTTTTTGGACTGCTCCGTCCGCTTGAATAACGCGGCACCTGTTTCGTTCTCACATCAGGAAGCGAATGCGGCGTCTAATGGGAGCCGTTCTTCCTGATCGCGCGTCTTGCTGTCCTGGCGGCACTTGCTCCCGCAGTGTCACCAGTCAGCCAACTTCCGGCCGGCATGCGTTGGCCGGCGCGCAACACTTTTCCCGCTTCTCCCCTCCCCGTTACCCCCTGAACGCCCCTTGCACAAGGGCCGGCGCCTGATGGCACGGTCGATGCGTAATAGCGGCCACCCAAGTCGCGTCGTTACCAACAACGCTTGCAACGAGGTGCGCCATGTCGAGTACCCAGAGCCAACGTCGCCCGATGAACTGGCGAAGCCGGCCGTTCCGTCCAGGCGGCGCCGCGCGGCGTCACAACAGCCGCCGCTTCGCGGGACTCGTGCCGCTCGGGTTGCGCGCCGCAGCGCTCATCGGTCGCGGGCCGAAGCACATCTGGCCGTACATCGTGTCGTGGCTCTTGCTGCTGCTCACCATCGGCTCCATCTGTCTCGTCGTGCGCGGCGTGCTCACGCGGCAATTGCTCGTGCCGCCCGTCGAAACGCCGCAAACGCTCACCGAGCGCGGCTACACGCCGGGCTTTCTCGCGGAACGGATCATGTCTTCGATGCGGGATATCGCTCACGACTCCGCGTCCATTCCTCACGACACGATGACCGACACCGACGCCCAACCCGACATTCAGATTCCGGGCCCGGAAATGTCGTATGCGTCGACGGTCCGCTTCATCAAGGGGGTCATCAAGCGCACGGACGTGGTCGTTCACGTCGGCGTCACGGAAGTAAAGGGCAGCAAGGACACTTACATTGCCCACGTGCATATAGAAGGCGGCCCGTTCAATGCTCGCGAGAGCATCGTTCCATTCGAAGGGCACGACCTGGAAACATTCGTAGAAGACATCGCTGTCAAGGCGATGGAGCTCGCCGAGCCGAACATCCTCGCCAGTCACCTCTATTCGGAGGTCCGGAAAACCGGGTGTTCGCTGGCCAACTGCAATTACGACAAGATCGTCGAGATCTATGACGAAGTACTCAGGCTGCCCGCGTCCGAGCAAGGGGAATGGGCGCTGGCGGGCAAAGCGTGGCTGCTCACCGATCAGGGGGAGTCGAAAGCGAAAGAGGCGGAACGGCAAACCCGCGACGCGCTGACCGTCTACCAGCATTCGGCGGTTCTGCACGCGAGTCTCGGCCGTGCGCTGGCACAACAAAACCGCCTCGACGACGCGATCGACGCATTGCGTGCCGGCGCGAGCGAGAAATCGAAGACAGCTGAAAACCTGCGTCTTCTCGGCGACGTGCTATTGCATGCGCATCGCAATGACGAAGCACTCGACGCGTTCAAACAGGCCGACGAAATGAACCCGGACTCCGTCGACAACCTGCACGACTGGGGCGAAGCGCTCACCAGCGTCGGCAGATACGACGATGCGATCGACAAGCTCTCCCGCGCCGTCCGGCTGCGCCCCGATCTTGCGCCGTCCTATGCGGAATTGGGCCGCGCACTCGATCACAAAGGGGATCTGCGCCGCGCCTCGCGTAACTATGCAGAAGCGCTGCAACGCGACGCGGGCAGCTTGTCCGCACACGAGACCCAACTGGCGCGGCTCGCCGACAGCGTAGAAGACGGCGGCGCACCGGACACGCCGACGCCCCACCCTCGCACCCGACCCGTTTCGAATCCACGCCCAGCACTTCAGTTGCAAACGTCAGTTGAAGCACCAGCGATGCCGAAGCGTAACCGCAGAAGCACCCATGTCTTTGTCGTACTCACAGCAGAAGAGGAGAAATGTCGATGGACAACTTTGAAGACGCATTCAAGGCTCTGATCGGAAGCGAAGGGGGTTATTCGTTCAATCCGGCCGATCCTGGTGGCGAAACGATGTGGGGCGTGACGGCGCGCGTCGCACGCAGCCAAGGCTACACCGGCGCGATGAAGGATCTGCCGCTGGAGACAGCGAAGCAGATTGCCAAGCAGAAGTACTGGGACCCCTTGCATCTCGACGAACTCGACCCGCGCGTGGCCTTCCAGATCTTCGACGCGAATTACAACGGCGGGCTCGTCGTGTTGTGGATGCAAAAATCGTCCGGAGCGAAGGAAGACGGCAAGTTCGGCCCGGACACCCTGGACGCGGTCAAGAGCGCTGACCCGATGAAATTCGTGATGCGCTTCGCCGCCTATCGCCTGCGGTATCTCCGCAACCTTCATACGTGGCCTAACTTCAGCCGTGGCTGGACCGAACGGATGGCCGCCAACCTTCTTCTGGGAGCAGCATGATGGACTGGTCAAAAGTAGCGACGAACATCGGCACCACCGCCCCGCTTCTCGCCGGGCTCGTAGGCGGTCCGGTCGGACTGGGCGTGACGGCCGCCGCGGCGATCATCTCGCATGCGCTCGGCACGCCGAGCGATCCGTCCTTCGTCGAGCCGGCGTTGAACGACCCCGGTGCGCTCGAAAAAATCCGCCAGGCCGAGAGTGCGAACTCGCTGCAATTGCAGCAACTGGTCGTCACCGCGGCTCAGGCGAGGCTTGCGCATGAAACCGATATGGCGCGCATCCAGGCAGACGATCGGGCCAACGCGCGCGCGATGGGGACCACCAATCGCGACTGGGTGCCCAAGGTACTCGCGATGGCCGTCACCACGGGGTTCTTCGGCATTCTCCTGCTGATGGCGTTCCAGCCTTTGCCGGGCACCAACAAGGATCTCGTCAACGTGATCGTCGGCGCGCTGGGCACTGCGTGGATCAGTATCATCGGCTACTATTTCGGCACCTCGGTCGGATCGATGCGCAAAACCGAACTGCTCGCCAAGCCCAGCGTGCCGATCACGGCGGATAGCGCGGTGACTCTGCGTGAACCTGCGACGCCACCGGCCGCGCACGCGCAAGCCGCGCCGGCCCAGGTCGCGCATGAAGTGCTCCAGCCGTTCGCCCCGGGCGGACAAGGGCCGATCTTCTCGGGCACTTGACACACCGTTCGTCATTCACGCGAAGCAGCGGCGGCGGGACTGCAGCTTGCAGGCGCCTACTTCGCAGATTTGCAGGCTAGCCAATCCAGCAGCAAGACTCTTTCGCTGCCGCGCGTTTTGCGCTACGTTGGCAACGCCGGCCAGTTCGAAAGGCGTGGCCAACACGGCGGTACGCATACGGAATCCATCCAGTCCACCTTGGAGCGACGAAGATGAGTGACGTGCACGACGGCGCGCAGAAGGATCCGATCGACCATGTGGTCCTTCTGTTGATGGAGAACCACTCCTTCGATCAAATGCTCGGCTGTCTGGACGCCGTGCACGCAGGCCTGGACGGCGTGCGCAACGCGGCGTCCAAATCCAACGACGACGGCAAAGGGCATACGTTCTTCGTCCGCGAGACGCGTGAGCGGCAAATGCAACTCGATCCGAATCACGGGCATCGCGCGGTGCTGGATCAGATCGCGGGAGGCAACAGCGGCTTCGTGCGCTCCTTCACGCACGACTACCCGAACAGCAGTCAGGCCGAGCGGCAAGACATCATGGGTTATTACCCGCTCGGTTACCTTCCCGCGCTGCACACGCTGGGCTCGCAATTCACCGTGTGCGACAGGTGGTTTGCGCCGATGCCGGGCCCCACGTGGCCGAACCGCTATTTCGCGCTCACGGGTACGTCGAAGGGAGAGATCGACATGCCTTCGGGACTCGATGCTCTGAATCCTGCGTGGTACAGCAGCCAGGACCAGGACACGATCTTCGACCGTCTGAACGCCGCGCGTAAAACGTGGAAGATTTACTTCTACGATTTTCCGGCCTCGCTGCTATTGAAGAATCAGCGTCGGGCGGAGAACCTCGCCAACTATCACAAGTTCGACACGTTCTTCGGCGATGCAGCCGGTCCCGCCGACGCTTTCCCGCAGTTCGTGCTCATCGAGCCGAAGTACTTCGGCGAAGCGCAGAACGACGATCATCCGCCCCACAACATCATGAAGGCGCAGAAGCTGATAGCGGATACCTACAATGCGCTGCGCTCGAACCAGGCGTTGTGGGAGCGAACATTGTTAGTGATCCTTTACGACGAGCATGGCGGCTTTTACGATCATGTGGTGCCGCCATCCAACGCTGTCGCACCCGACGAGCACACCGACCGCTTCAGCTTCGCCCAGCTCGGCGCACGCGTACCCGCCGTTCTGGTGTCGCCATGGTGCGATGCCGGCGTATGTCATGCGCAATTCGATCACTGCAGCGTGCTCAGGTATCTCTGCGACAAGTGGCAGCTCCCGCCGCTCGGCAATCGCACGCGGGCCGCGGCCAGCATCGGTCTGGCGGTTCGCTGCACCGGCGAGGCTCGCACAGATACGCCGGCGTTCATCCGCGTGACCAATCAATCGCTGATCGCGCAGCATGTGGAGCTGGAGAAGAAATCGTCGAACGGCAATCAGCATGGGCTGCACCATTTCGCCGACTATCTGCATGCGGAGCTGGATCGATTGGCGTCGGAAGTCGTCGAAGCGGCCGCCGATTTCGCCCGCGCGGAGACCGCTTGGGTTCGTTTCAAGAGCGCATTGGGGTCCGCGTTGATGAGTGTCGGACAGTGGCTCAGCCGGGACTTCTATCAAGCGAAAGATCAGCGGGATGCGCGTACGGGTCAGGCGTTCACGCGGTTGTCGCAATCCGTGGATGGCGCGGCGGGCACGCCGCAAAAGGACGCTGCCGCGCCGACGCGGCGAGGCTAGCAGGCGGACGGCGCGACAGCATCTTCAGCTAGGCGCCGGGTCAGCGCACACGCCGCCGCGCCGGCAAGTTCCCCGCTTTTATCTCAAAACTCGCAACAAACCTTACCTGAACCGGCCATTACTCTCTCCAGGTCGCAAAACTACAATGTAATCACTGACTACGAACGAGGACGTTCGCAGCAAGACAAAAACCGAACTGGAGGTAGTTCATCATGAAATCGCTCATTCAAGCTGTTGTTATCGCCGCTGTGCTGGCCGCTCCTGTCGCTTCGTTTGCGCAGTCCAACCAGCCCATGACCCGCGCCCAGGTGCGCGCCGAACTGGTTCAACTCGAAAAGGCCGGCTATCAACCGGGTCACGCCGATCCGCACTACCCGGCTGACATTCAGGCCGCGCAAGCGCGCGTCGATGCGCAAAACGGCATTGCGCAACCGGCAGCAAGCGCCTTTGGCGGTGCGGTAAGCGGCTCGTCGCAATCGGGCCATACGGCCCCGGTCACCGGTGCGAAGTCGATCTACTTCGGCCAGTAAGCAGCCATCAAGCGGTGGTGAGTGGCTAGCGAGTTGCATGGCGGCATGATCCGCAGGCGCGATGTTTTACGCTGATCCGCCGCCCAGCGCGTCCATGAGGCGCGCATTCTGACTCAAATGGATTGGCCCGCGACCGAATGATTGCGATCGCGGGCCAGTTCTGTATTCGATACCTCCGTCATCGGGCTCCCGATGACTTCGCCCGGGCCCTCGCGGTCCGGGCGCTTTTTCGCGGCGCCGTCCACGCGCCGTTGAGCTTCGGCTAGACGCGTGTTTCAGTCATCGAGCCCGGCGATTGCGATCAATCGCGTGCAATCAGATCGCCCACTTGACCACGGCCGGTCACGAGGCAACTCGACAGGAAATTTTCCCCTTGGCTGCTGGCCCCGGCGTCTCCAAAGCCTTTCTTCAACGCGTTCGATTTGACCAGTTGCGCGCCCTGGTGGCACGTGATGGTGCCTATCTCTCCGGCTTGCGCGCGCATCAGCGCCCTATCCGCCATCAGATAGCCGAGCAGCAGGACCACGGCAATATTGAACGCTTGTCTCATGCTTTGCCTCCTTTTGGAAGAGACTAACCCGATCAAGCGATGCACGGTCCTAGGGCTTTCCCGATTCAGCGCGATTCAATGATGCTCGTTAAATCAAGGAGCGTTGCACTCCCGGTGCGACGATAAAGCACACCTCATTCGGCTTCGTGAAGCATGGCAAACCCCGACGCGGCACTATGTTCAGAGGCGCGCTTCGATCTGCCCGATCCGCTTTTCGATCGCATTGCGCACCAGCGCGTTCGACGGCGCCAGCAGCAGCGAGGACGCGATGATCCGGTACACCGTGTTGCGCCGGACCTTGGAAACCTTCTGCGGATCGAGCCACGCATCGTTATCCACCAGCAATAACAGCGTCTCCAGGCCGATCAGAATCGGCCACAAACAGGCCAGCCGCAAGCGCACGGAAAATGCCGGAATCGCCAGCGTGTACGCCAGCGCATCGCGGAAGTGATCGAGCGTCTTGCGCAGCAGCTCGACCAACACCGGCCGCGCGCGCAGCGAGTTGGCCGGCAGCAACAGATCTTGCGCATTCAACCCATGCCGACCCAGCATGCTCTGCGGCAGATAGCAGCGGCCGATCCGCAAATCCTTGCCGCAATCGCGCAGCACATTGGTCATCTGCAGCGCCTTGCCGAACCGCACGCCCCGGCGCGCCATCGTGTCGGGCCGCTCCTTCAGCGTGCCCGGCATGTGCGCGTAGGTCATGCTGGTCCAGAATTCACCGACGCAGCCCGCCACCAGATATGTGTAGCGGTCGAGATCGTCGTATTCGGGCAGCGCCGCGATCTGGCCGGACCGTTCATCGGGGAAGGTGCGCAAATCGAACTCCATACCCTCGGTCAGCGTCGATACGATGCCGCGCACGGCCTTGCGATCCGCTTCGCTCAGTTGCGCGAGCACGTCGAGCGCGGGGCCCAACGATTCGAGCAACACCTTTTCGTCCGACTGGATCTGCTGGCCCGCCACTTCGTCGGCCATGCGCCGTAACAGCGAACCGTCGCCGGTTGCGCCGTTCACCTGAGCGCGCAGCGACAGCAGCAACGCGAGCCGTTGCTCGGGAGAGATCAGCGAGGTGTCGGCAATCGTGTCGGCCGCGCGCGCGAGCAGATAGGCGAGGCCGATCGGATCGCGCATGCCGGCGGGCAGCACGCGCAGCGTGAGATAAAAGGAGCGTGAGACGCCTTTCAGGAGCGGGCCGAGAAGGAAGGCCCGGGTCGGATTCGACATGGATGGAAGCGGGTCGGTATAGGGAAGAAGCAGGCAAATATCAGGCGCTGCCGAATTGTATACGGCGAAGTGTCTTTGCCATGCATCAGCGATCTTGCCCGGCCGCGCATCGACCGTGTTTCAGTCTGGTGGGCTCAACGCACCTCCGAGACGCCCAGGAGCGTTCAGCGGCCCGCGCCCAGCCCCAGCAGGCCGATTGCGTTCTGCTTGAGAATCAGCGGCTGCACCTCTTCCCTGAAACCGACCTGCTTGAAATCCTCCAGCCAGCGGTGCGGCTGGATCAACGGAAATTCGGAGCCGAACAGCATTTTCCGCTTCAGCAGCGCATTGGCGTGGCGGATCAACTCGGGCGAAAAATACTTCGGCGACCAGCCGGACAGGTCGATATAGACATTGGGCTTATGCAGCGCAATCGATAACGCCTGTTCCTGCCAAGGCCACGACGGATGCGCGATCACGATGTTCATGTCGGAGAAATCCGCGGCGACATCGTCGAGATGGATCGGCTCCGAGTACTTCAACCGCAAACCGCCGCCGCCCCGCATACCCGAGCCCATGCCGGAATGGCCGCTGTGAAAGACGGCCGTGAGCCGATGTTCGGCAATCAGTTCGTAAAGCGGATAAGCGAGAGGGTCGTTGGCGAAGAACGCCTGCATCGTCGGATGAAACTTGAAGCCGCGCACGCCGTATTCCTCGATCAGCTTGCGCGCCTCGCGCACGCCCATCTTGCCCTTGTGCGGGTCGATGCTCGCGAAGGCAATCATGATGTCGCTGTTCTTCTGCGCGAATTCGGCGACCTCTTCGTTCGGAATGCGCCGCCGCCCGAGGTTCGCTTCGCAGTCGACGGTGAACATTACGAAGCCGATCTTGCGCTCGCGATAATGTTCGATGGTTTCGGGAATCGTCGGCCGCCGGCCGAGCTTCAGCACGGTGCCGAAGTACTTGTCGGCGGCGTCGTCGAACTCCTTGCCGAACAGGTCCGGCGGCTGGCAGCACGAGACTTCCGCGTGCACGTGGGTGTCGATTGCGACGAGTTGGTCGAGGTTCATCTATGGGTTCCTGTTGGTGCTCAAGCCGAGGCTCGAACCCGGATCGACCTTGACGGTTTTCCAACGGCCTTCGCACCTCATCTGCTTTCTCCATGCGTGTCGACCACGGCAGCGGCCTGATGGAGTGATTTGATATCAGGTCACCTGATATGTAAAGCAAAAATTCGCGGGCGTGGTGCAAACCCCTATCGGCGGTATTGAAGGCGCGGCGCGCTAAGATGCGGGATAGACCGAACCTCCTGTCCATCATGAGCAAAAATCAAAAACCAGCCGCTGAGCCGACCGCCACACGCACGCGCCGTTCCAGCTTGCGCCTGACCTATGTGATCGGCAGCCTCGATCGCATCCTGCGGCGCCGCATGAGCGAAGCGCTCGCACCGCTCGGGCTCACGCTCGCGCAATTCACCGCGCTGTCCGTGCTCGAAGCGAAGGGCCAGGCGTCCAATGCGCAAGTCGCCGAGCGCTCGTTCATCACGCCGCAGTCGGCCAACGAAGTGATGAACGCGATGGCGAGCCGCAACTGGGTCAGCCGCGAACCCGACCCGACCCATGGCCGCATCGTGCTGCTGCAATTGACGGACGAAGGACGTGCGGTGCTGCGCGAGTGCGAGCTGGCCGTCAAGACCATCGAGAAGCAGATGATGGAAGGCATCGAACTCGATGCGGCCAGCGCGCTCCAGGCTCACCTCGAAACCTTCGTGCGGAATCTGCGCGGCTAGCGTCTCCGCGCCGCCGTCCGATTACTAGGTGTTTTCACCGAAACATTTGCGCTTGTTTTATCAGCCTACCTGATATTAAATCCACTCCACGATGCAGCGTGTGGAGAGACGCCGCGTTGCTTCGAGACACACGCGCAACCAGGCGAACATCGACCCGATGTGCCGCGCGCTGCGGTGTTGCCGAACGTCGCGTCACGATCCTGATGCCGATCTGAATCCCGCTCTGCCGAGGCCGTCCGCCAGCCATGACGGTCCGGGCCAGCGCGTGCGTTCGCGCCGCGCCGGCACCTGCCGTTCCTCATCGAAACCGGAAAGCCACGCATTTTAATAAGGATCACTAACGTGAAAAGAACCGGAACACTGACCCCACCTCAAAGCGCCGCCGCTCCGGCGCCATCCGGCAGCATGGGCGCCGCCGTCACCCTCGGATTGTGTTTTGCGATCGCCCTGCTCGAAGGTCTCGACCTGCAGTCTGTCGGGGTGGCCGCGCCGCGCATGGCACGCGAGTTCGGCCTGTCGGTCGGACAGATGGGCCTTGCGTTCAGCGCCGGCACCTTCGGCCTGCTGCCGGGTGCGATGTTCGGCGGACGGCTCGCCGACCGGATCGGCCGCAAGCGCGTGCTGGTGGTTTCCGCGTGCCTGTTCGGCCTGCTCTCGATCATGACCGCCCTGGCGAGCGACTTTCATACGCTGGTGATCGTGCGAATCCTGACCGGCATCAGTCTCGGCGGCGCGCTGCCGAATCTGATCGCGTTGTCGTCGGAAGCGGTCGAGCCGCGCTCGCGCAGCACCGCCGTCAGCGTGATGTATTGCGGCATTCCGTTCGGCGGCGTGATCGCGTCGGTGATCGGCGTGATGAGCGCGGGTGACGCCGAGTGGCGTCATATCTTCTACGTCGGCGGCGCGGGACCGTTGCTGCTGGTGCCGCTGCTGCTGGTGTTTCTCGCGGATTCGAAGGCGTTCACGAAGACTTCGCACGACGGGAAAGCCAAGCCCGCACCAGTCGGCGAAATCCTGTTCGGCGGCACGCGCGGGCTCTCCACATTGCAGATCTGGGTCAGCTATTTCTGCACGCTGATCGTCCTCTACTTCCTGCTCAACTGGCTGCCTTCGCTGATGGCCGCAAGCGGTCTGTCGCGCGCGCAGGTTGGCTACGTGCAGATCTTCTTCAACGTGGGCGGCGGGATCGGCGCGTTGTGCATCGGCATGTTGATGGACCGCATGCGCTCGGGCGTCGTGGTGGCCGGTATGTACGTCGGCATCATCGCGTCGCTCGCGGCGCTCTCGATGGCGCCCGGCTTCGGCGCGCTCGCGGCCGCCGCGTTCTGCGCGGGGATGTTCGTGGTCGGCGGCCAATCGGTGCTGTATGCGCTGTCCGCCGCGTTCTATCCGACCGCGATGCGCGGCACCGGCGTCGGCGCGGCGGTGGCGGTGGGGCGCATCGGCTCGGTGGTGGGTCCGCTGGCCGCCGGTCAATTGCTGGCGATGGGCCGCAGTTCGTCGACCGTGATCGGCGCAAGCATCCCCGTAACGGTGATCGCCGCCGCGGCCGCATTGCTGTTGCTGCGCCGCCCGCGCGCCGACGACTAAGCGCATCCCCTGCAAGACAACCGGCAACGACAACAACACACAGATTCAATCAACGGTTTGGAGAAACCCTTTATGCAAGCATCCGCACGCCTTCTACTCTGCGGCGCCTTGTGCGCCGTCAGCGGCGCAGCAGCAGCGCAATCGAGCGTGACGCTGTACGGCATCGTCGATACCGGGATCGAATACGTTTCGCACGCGAACGCGGCCGGCAAGAGCGTATTCCGCATGCCGGCCGTCACCGGCGAACTGCCGTCGCGCTGGGGACTGCGCGGCAATGAAGATCTCGGCGGCGGCTATAGCGCGGTCTTTACGCTGGAAAGCGGCTTCAACCTGCGCGCCGGCGATCTCGGCCAGGGCGGCCGGCTGTTCGGCCGCCAGGCATTCGCCGGCATCAAGAGCCCGTATGGCGCGCTCACGTTCGGCCGTCAGTACACGATGACCTACCTCGCGCTGATGGGCGCGGACCTGATCGGCCCGGACATTTATGGGCTGGGCTCGCTCGACGCGTATGTGCCGAACGCGCGCGCCGACAACTCCGTGACCTACCTGGGCAACTATGCGGGCGTGACGCTCGGCGCGAACTACTCGTTCGGCCGCGACGCGGCGGGTACCGGTAATTCGCCGGGCCAGGGCACCTGCACCGGCTCCGTGCCGGGTCATGCCACGGAATGCCGCGAATGGTCGGTGATGCTGAAGTACGACGCGCCGTTGTTCGGCGTCGCGGCTTCCTACGAGGAGCAGCGCGGCGGCAGCACCGCTGCGGCGAACTTCTTCGACGGCGTCGCGCCAACGCCGCTCATCAACGCTGCCGACAAGGACATTCGCACGCACGTGAGCGCCTACGCGAACCTCGGCAAGGCGAAGCTCGGCGTGGGCTGGTTGAACCGCCGTGTGGACCCGTCGTCCCCCACGCTCGCCGACGTGCGCTCGAATCTGTTCTTCGTCGCCGCGTCGTATTTCGTGACGCCGGCTTTCATCGTCGACGGCGAGGTCTATCACATCACCAATAGCGATCACGACACGCGCGCCACGATGGGCACGCTGCGCACCACCTATCTGCTGTCCAAGCGCACCGCCGTCTATGCGCAAGGCTCTTATCTCGGCAACAGCGCGAAGGCGCGCTACTCGGTCAGCGGCGGCGGCGGCGGCACGACACCCTCGGCGGGCACCGGCCAGACCGGCGTGATGGTCGGCATCCGTCATTCGTTCTAGGAGACATCGCATGAACCTGAAGTGCACCTCTATCGCGCTCGCGGCGGCTGCCGCGCTGACCCTCGCCGCATGCGGCGGCAATGACGTGGACAGCACCAGCCAGACCAGCGCCAACGCGTTGCCGCAACTGGGCGCGGCCACGCCCGGCACGCTCGCGTGCAACTGCGCGGCACTCGCCGCGAAGCTCACGTTCGCCAACACCGTCTTCACCACGGTGACGGACGTGGCCGCCGGCACGCTGAAAGTGGCCGGCAAGCCGATCGCCGAACACTGCCTGATCCAGGGCAGCATGAACCAGCGCGTGAGCGGCGTCGACGGCAAGACCTACGCGATCGGCTTCGAGATGCGTTTGCCGCGGGCATGGAATGGCCGCTTCTTCTATCAGGCCAATGGCGGCCTCGACGGCAATGTCGTGACCGCCACCGGCGAGATCGGCGGCGGCGGTCCGACCAACGACGCACTCAACATGGGCTTCGCGGTCATCAGCTCGGACGCGGGGCACAGCTCGTCGCAGAACCCGCTGTTCGGGCTCGACCCGCAGGCGCGCATCGACTACGGCTACAACGCGGTCGCCACGCTCACGCCGATGGCCAAGCAGGTGATCAAGTTCGCCTACGGCAAGGCGCCTGACCGCAGCTATTTCGACGGCTGCTCGAATGGCGGCCGCCACGCGATGGTCGCGGCGGCGCGCTCGTCGGCACAATACGACGGCATCATTGCAGGCGACCCCGGCTTCCATCTGCCGAAGGCGGCAATCGGCGAGATGTGGGGCGCGCAACAGTTCGCGAAGGTGGCCACCGCGACCACGGCCAACGGCCTGCCCGACATCACGACCGGTTTCACCGCCGCCGAACGTCAGATGGTCGCGTCGAAGATACTCGCCAAATGCGATGCACTCGACGGCGCGAGCGACGGTCTCATCCAGGATATCAAGGCATGCCAGGCAAATTTCAGCCTGGCCAACAACGTCCCCACCTGCACGGGCAACGTGCGTGACGGCAGCTGTTTGACGAGCGCGCAGAAAGACGCGATCGGCAACGTGTTCTCCGGCGCGCACAACAGCGCGGGCACCGCGCTGTACGCGAGCTTCCCGTACGACGCGGGTCTCGGCCAGGGCTGGTCGGCGTGGAAGCAGGCGAACTCGATCATGCTCGACCCTGCCGCGGCGGCCTTCACGTTCACCACGCCGCCGCAAGGCGCTGCTGTGTTGAGCCAGTTGTCCGCCTACGCGCTGAACTTCAACATGGACACCGACGCGCCGAAGATCTTCGCGACCAGTGGCGCGTACAGCGAGTCGTCATGGTCGTTCATGACGCCGCCCGACGAAACCAACCTGAGCGCGTTGAAACAACGCGGCGCGAAGCTGATGGTCTATCACGGCACGAGCGACCCGGTGTTCTCATCGAACGACACGACCGACTGGTATCAGCGCCTGAGTGCGGCCAACGGCGGCGACGCGTCGAACTTCGCGCGCCTTTACACGATTGCCGGCATGAACCATTGCAGTGGCGGCCCGAGCACCGACCAGTTCGACATGCTCACGCCGATGATCGCGTGGGTCGAGCAAGGCAAGGCGCCCGACAGCGTGGTCGCGAGCGCGCGCGACGCGAGCGACGTGACGCCGAACGCGGACGTGCCCGCCAGTTGGGGCGCCGGACGCACGCGGCCGCTGTGCGCGTATCCGAAGGTGGCCCGTTATCACGGTGGCGACGTGAACGCGGCCAGCAGCTCCGTGTGTAGCTGAGCCAGGCGCGACTCATCGCATGAACGCGGCGGGGCTTCGCAAGTCTCGCCGCCGCTGGACGCGTCAGCCGTGCATCCGCCGCGCGCATCCCATATCCTTGCCTGCATGCGCGAGGGGCAGCGTGCTCCTTTGTTACATCGGGTTGAAAAGAATCTGGTCCACTTCGCGGCCAGCCTCGCTCGGACAACCTGGCCGCGCCTTGCCCCTCATATCTCCGCAGCGCCGCCCCACAACCATTCGTTCGCCAAGCGCCGCGTGGCCGGATAGAATCCGGGACACTCAATCCCGATGCGTGTCACCACTCGTCAGCGGGAACGCCGATTGCTGGCTAAGTAAGTTTGAGCACCAGACGGTTCACGCACGCGCCGTCGCTTTTCCGCACTTTGGATGACAGATTGACAATGACTACCCCCGCATCTCAACCATCCTCCGGGTCTGTCGAGACTCGCTCCAGCACGACCCGGCCCAACGTCGAAACCGGCGTCCCCGGTTTCGACGAGATCCTGGGCGGCGGGCTGGTCCGAGGCGGCGTTTATCTGCTCGAAGGCATGGCCGGCGCCGGCAAGACGATCCTGTCGAGCCAGATCGGTTTTCATCGCGTAAGCCAGGGCGAGAAGGTGCTGTACATGACCTTGATCGCCGAATCGCACGACAAGCTGCTAGGGCACCTCAAAGGCCTGAGCTTCTTCGACGAGACCGCGGTCGCGCAGCAAATGCTGTTCGTGTCCGGCTATCACGAACTGATGCAGGACGGTCTCGATGGCTTCCTCAAGCTGATTGCGTCGAGCATTTACGACTACCGGCCGAGCCTGATGATCATCGACGGCTTTCGCAGCGCGCGCGAGTTCAGCGAAACCGAGTTGTCGCTGTCGAAGTTCATTCACGAGCTGAACGCGCTGGTCGCCGCCATGGATTGCACCACCTTGCTGCTCGCGCCGCTCTCGGGCAACGAACCGCATCCCGAGCACACGCTGGTCGACGGTCTGATCGAACTGAACCGCTATCACGACGGCATGCGCCGCGCCCGCGAGATCGAAGTCCACAAGATGCGCGCGCGCAATCATCTGATGGGCAAGCATTTCTTCCGCATCGCCGAAAGCGGGCTGCTGATGTTCCCGCGGCTCGAAGCGCAATGCGCCGCGCCGCAGGGTCCGGTGGATCTGAAGACGCGCCTCGGTTTCGGCTTGCCTCATCTGGACAGCCTGCTCGGCGGCGGCTTCGCGCGAGGCTCCACGACCACGCTGATGGGACCGTCCGGGGTCGGCAAGACCATGCTTTGCCTGCAGTTTCTCGCAGCGGGCGTGGCGCGCGGCGAACGCTGCCTGTACCTGGGCTTTTACGAAGGGCCGCAACGGCTGATCGGCAAAGCCGAGGCGGTGTCGATCGGGCTCGCCGACGCGCATCAGGATGGCCGCCTCGTCATTCAATGGCAACCGGCGATCGAACTCGCGGTCGACGAACTCGCGGCCAGCGCGCTCGCCACGGTCAGGAAGACCGGCGCATCGCGCATCGTGATCGACGGTGTGGAGGGATTCCGCGATTCGGCGTTGCGCACCGGGCGCTTCGGCCTGTTCCTGAACGCGATGCTGCATCAGCTGCGCGAAGCCGGCGTCACCACATTGGTGACCGAAGAGCTGCCGCTCTACGCCGACCCGGGTTACGCGAGGAGCGTGCGGGTTTCGGCGCTGACCGAGAACCTCGTGCTGCTGCGCTACGCCGAGACGGACACCGGTCTGCGGCGGATGATCTCCGTGGTCAAGCAGCGCGAGAGTACGCACGACACGTCGCTGCGCGAACTGGTGATTTCGTCTCAAGGCCTCGACGTGATCGACGCTGCGCCGGATGCCACTGGCACGCAGGCGGCGGGGTTATCGGCGACGCTGCGGCCGCGGCGAAACACGTAGCCGCCCATGAAAACCATTCTGGTCGTGGACGACGAGTTCGACATCCTCACAGTGTGGCGGCTGCTGCTGGAGCGGCACGGCTATGCGGTGATGACGGCGTCGAACGGGGCCGCCGCGCTCGAACAGATCCGCACGCGCCGGCCCGACATCATCGTGTCGGACTGCATGATGCCTGTCATGTCGGGATTGCAGTTGTGCGCCGCACTGAACGCCGACCCCGCGCTGCGTTCGATTCCGATCATTCTTTGCAGTGCGGCCGCCGACATTCCGGTGCAGCCGAATCCCGTCATCGCTTACGCGCGCAAGCCGCTTTCATTCGACACGCTGCTCGCGATGCTCGAACGCATGTCGTCATCGGCTTGACGAAACGGCGGACGGAGGGTCTTGCGGACACCCGTCTGGCACTCGGCGCCTAAGCGCGCCCCCTGCGGCGTCCCGGCGATGCCTCAACCTCAACGCACGGCGAGCCCGCGCGCTTCTTCCGCCGATCTCCGCGCGACCAATTCCACTTCCGCAGCCAAGCCCCACGAAACGACGACCCGCCCACGTTGAGACGCTCGCGCCATTGATCGAGCTTTTGCAGCGTTCACCGCCGCGCCGCCGCCTTTTACAGTGAGTCATCGATCGCACTTCTGGGCATCAAAATCCGTGCAGCGACACCACGATCAACGCAGCCCCCACGACCGCCACCACATCTTCGATCAGCGCCGCCGGCGCATCCCGTCCGAAGGTTCGCGCCATCGCGCTGCGCGCCTTCGCCCCACCCAGTGTGCCGAGCACCGCGCCCGCCGCGCCGACCACCGCGCCGAGCGTGCCGACAATCCAGCCCCCCGCCAAACCGCCGTGCGCACCGCTGATCGCCGCACCGCTCAACGCACCCAGCACGATGCGCGCGCCGAATTGCATCGGCACCTTGCGGCTGGGTGTTTCGGGAAGCTGGTCGGTGATCAGTTCGATGACCGCCGGCACGGTGAAGATGTACGGCGTGGCAGTAAAGCCGAGAAACGCCAGCGGCGTGCTTTGCAGCGGCAACCATCCGAGATGCGCCGCCCAGCTGACGGCGGCGGGAGCGGTCATCGCGCGAAGGCCGGCGATGACGCCGATTAGCAATGCGAGGACGTACACGGACATAGCGGACTCCGGATCGAGGGCAATGATGCACGGTTGGACAAGCCGACGGATTACCGGGACGAACGTCGGCAGAACATGTCGAGCATTTCACCTGGACAGTCAACTTCTCACCGTATCCATCGAGGCGGTTCGCCAGCGCCTGCGCAGTTGCCCCCTTTCGGTGTGGCCCTAGTGTCGCACAATTCGACTGGTGAAATGTGCACGGAAGCCGCTGAACGCATCGCTGCGGCCCCATGGTTCCAGTCATGCGCGCGCGTCACGCCGATGCGCACGCCCACGCCTATGCCAGATCTGACGTTGCCCCCACCACCAGCGCCCCAACGCTCGCAATCGCCGCATTGCTGCGTGCCGCGTCGCCGTCCGTTCCGGTGAGATAGACCGTCACGAGCACCGGCCCGCGCCCCGGCGGCCACAGAATCGCGATGTCGTTGGCGGTGCCGTGTTCGCCGGTGCCGGTTTTATCACCGACGCCCCAGTCCTGCGGCAGCTTCGCGCGCAGCCGCGCGCCGCCGGTCTCGTTGGCCGCGAGCCAGGCCAGCAACTGGGCTCGCGATGCCCGCGACAGATGCTCGCCCAGCGCCAGCTCACGCAGATTGCCGAGCATCGCGTTGGGCGTGGTGGTGTCGCGCGGGTCGCCGGGCGTCGCGTCGTTGAGCATCGGCTCGATGCGGTCCAGCCGCGTGATGCCGTCGCCGAGGCTGCGCGCGAACGCGGTCACCGCCGCCGGACCGCCGAGGCTCGCGAGCAGCAGATTGGCCGCCGTGTTGTCGCTGAGCGTGAGCGCCGCCTTGCACAATTCGGCGATGCTCATGCCCGCGTCGCCGGTGAGTTCGCGAGTATGCCGGCGGGTCCCCGGCGAATTCGGCACGAGATCGCGTTCGGAAAACACGACGCGCCGCTGCAAGTCCTCCACGCCGCGATCCACGCGCGTCAGAACGGCGCCCGCCGCCAGCAGCTTGAAGGTGCTGCACATCGGAAAGCGCTCGTCCGAGCGCAAGCCGGCGTGCAAGCTGGACGTCGTATCGACGATCGACACGCCCAGCCGGCCGCCGCTCTCCGCCTCGATCCGCACGAGCCGCTCACGGATCGCGTCCGCGCGGGCCAGCTCGCGCCCGCGAGCCGGCGTGCGCGCCTGCACCGCTTTTCCTGATGCGCCGGTACTGCCAAGCGCAACCCCAGCTATCGAAATGCCCAGCATCCCGGTCGCGAATTTCCGTCTCGTGATCATTGCTGCTCCTTGTGAAGCCGCAACTATCGGTTTTTCGCCTGTCGCTGACAAACGATGATAAGTTAGACGACTCACAAGAAAATCTTATGCCTTCGCCATGAGACCGTATCTTCCGCTGAACGCATTGCGCGCGTTCGAATCGTCCGCGAGACATTTGAGCTTCACGCGCGCCGCCCTCGAACTGAACGTGACCCAAGCCGCTGTCAGCCAGCAGGTGCGCACGTTGGAGGATCGCTTGGGCACCGCGCTCTTCAAGCGTCTGCCGCGCGGCCTCGCGATGACCGACGAAGGTCTCGCGCTGCGCCCGGTTCTGAGCGACGCGTTCGATCGTATCGAAGCCGTGCTCAAGCAATTCGAAGGGGGACACTTTCACGAGGTGCTGACAGTCGGCGTGGTCGGCACCTTCGCGGTGGGCTGGCTGATGCCGCGTCTCAAGTCGTTTCGCGACGCGCATCCGTTCGTCGAACTGCGGCTCCTGACCAACAACAACCAGGTCGATCTCGCCACCGAAGGTCTCGACTTCGCGATCCGCTTCGGCGACGGCACGTGGCCGGGTTTGATCGCCACCCGGCTGCTCGACGCGCCGCTCGCATTGCTGTGCACGCCGGAGATCGCCGCGCGTCTATCGGTGCCCGACGACCTCGCCGGCGAAACCCTGCTGCGCTCCTATCGCGCCGACGACTGGATGAACTGGTTCCGCGCCGCAGGCATTTCACCGCGTCCGGTTCGCGGGCCGGTGTTCGATTCGTCGCGTTTGATGGTGGAAGCTGCGATGCAGGGGGCGGGTATCGCGCTTGCGCCCGCGCTGATGTTCGATCGCGAGATCAACGAGGCGCGCCTGGTGCGCCCGTTCAATGTGGAAGTTCACGCCGGCAGTTACTGGCTGGCCTGCCTGAAGGGCAAGCCGATGACGCCGGCCATGCTGCTGTTCAGTCAATGGATCATCAAGGAAGCGGCGCAGCACGCGCCCGGCTAGCAAAGCGCGCTGCGGCGATGGCCGTTCATCGCGGGCCGCTCGGCTTGCGGCGGGAACACGTTCCACGAACCGTCGTCATGGCGGAAGAAGAAGATCGACAGCAGGCCGCCTGGCCGCAGCGCTTCAACGCAGACATAACGCTGATGCGAAGCGCGATGGCAAAACGCGACGACGCGCGCGGGCATCGACGGGGTGGGCGCGAGCCATTTGTCGACGGCCCAGTGCAAATTTTTTTCGGTGGCAGCCATGATGTTCTCCTTGAATCCTTGATTGCTTGAATCACTGAAATCCGGTCTCGTTCGCCTCACGCCGAGGTTCACGCCCATTGCGCGGCACCGTGAGCGCCCTTCGCACCGCTTTCGACAAAAGCCTTCACCAGACACACCAGTGCAAGCACGCCGGCGCGCGGATGACGCAAGCAGCAGTGCACTTGTTCGCTACGGCTTTCGCCGAGCAGGCACCATGCGCAGAAGTGCTCGCAGTTGTTGGTCAGGAGGCGGTAGTGGTTTTCGCCGAGACGGGAGCGGGCGCGGCGCACGGCTTCTTCGCCGACGTAACGCGCGCTCGGCGTCGAGCGGATCGACAGCGGATGGCCGGCGGCGAAGCGGCTCAACTCGACTTCCTCAACCGGGCCGCGATGCGCGGAACTCGCGAAGCCCGCGTAGTGGACCACGCGGCCATTGCCGACGTAGATGCCGTGGTGTTCGTAGCCGCGCCGTTGCGTGACGAGATGCGCGCCGATCGGCAGCTCGATGGTGGACGTTGCAGCTTCGTGTGAATCGCCGACTTCGCTGTTCGTCTTAAGAGGGTTGGTGTTCATGGCTCGCCTCGCTTCGATTCCAACACTGTTGCGAGAGCTTTTGCATCATCCGGGCCATGTGGGGAAAAGCCTTTATCTACAAGGCTTTCGGGTCTGACGAGGGGAGTTTGGACGACGCAGGTGTCAGCCGTGAGCCGACAGAATTCGCACCAATATGTTGGCGCATGACACACATTGCGGTGCGTTGCGGATCACGGCGAGCGCCGGTTGTCGGTACAGACAGGAGGGTCGAAAAGCCGCTCGAATGTGTCGGGTCGCACACCGTTCCGAGGGCGCGGTTGTTGGCTGCAAGCCGACCTATACGAGCGCGCGCGATCCGGCGCGACCAGGGGCAAGCACGCGGAATCGCCCAGCAATCAATGCGTTACGACAAACCCCGCCGTGGGCGCCCGCACGTTGGCATAGCACTTGCACCATACCGTGCGGATCCTTTTAAACCGCGCGGTGCCTGCGCGGCCAACCGGAGAATGTCATGGCTCGCATCACAGTAACCGACCTCACGCTGAACCTCGCGCTCGACCGCAAAGCGATGGCGGCAATTCGCGGCGGCGGCGGCGCGCCCTGGGTGTACGGCTGGATTCAGCCGTATGTGCCCGAAACGCCGAGCATGGGACCCGTCGTCAACCTGTACGAGGTGTCCAACAACTTCTATGCTAACCAGATGATCAACCAGTTCCAGTCGGTCGATGTCCGCAACACCGGCGCGAACTCGAACATTAGTGTCACCCCCGACGCCCGCAGTAGAAACGATACGGTGTAACCGTTGTGACCTGTGCCAGCCAATTTCGCTGGACGTCGTCCGCGCGTTCCGACGCGGGACGCGTGCGCGAAATCAACGAAGACGCCTGTCTCGACCAGCCCGATCCGGGACGCTGGGCCGTCGCCGACGGCATGGGCGGCCACGCGGTCGGCGACCTCGCGAGCCGTCTCGTGATCGACGCGCTGAGCCGGCTCGCGTCGCCGGCTAGCCTGAAAACGCTGATCGCCGACGCGCGCGCGCGCCTGCAAGCCGCGAACGGTCAACTGCGCGACGAAGCCGCGCGCCGCCAGGTGCAACGGATCGGCAGCACGGTCGTCGTGCTGCTGGCTTGCGACCGCTTCTGCGGCTATCTGTGGGCGGGCGACAGCCGCATCTATCTGTACCGCGAAGGACAGCTGCGGCAACTCACCCGCGATCACAGCCAGCTGGAGCAGCTCAAATCGCTCGGGGTGCTTACCGATGAAGAGGCGCGGCATCATCCGGCGCAGCACATGATTACGCGCGCGGTGGGCGCAACGGACAAGCTCGAACTCGACGACGACGCGATCGAAGTCGCCGACGGCGACGTCTTCCTGCTATGCAGCGACGGCCTGAGCAACGAACTGACCGATGACGAAATCGTGTCGGTGCTGACCTCGACGGAGCGCGCGAACGCGTGCGAGGAACTGGTCGAGCAGGCGCTCGCGCGGGGCGGCCGCGACAACATCACGGCGGTGGTCGTGCAGGCGGAAGATCCGAATGCATCCGACAAGACCTTGTTGAATCCGTCGCCTTGAACCCGCGTGCCGGCTGAAGCTGCTTCGCTACGGCCCGGGCTCGACGAGCCTCACACCTCCTCTTCCTCGTCACTCTTGTTCTCGTTGCCGCCGCTACTGCTCGCGGCCGGCGCATTGCGGTTGCGGAAATCCTTCGAATGCAGACCGTGCTTCTTCAGCAGCATCTGCAGATGCGAGCGGTTCATGTCGATACGCCGCGCGAGTTCGGCGACCGTGCCGCTCACTTCGCGAAGGCCGCGCTCCAGAAAGGCCTTCTCGGCGTCGTCGCTGGCGGCGCGCTTCGCGTCGCTCAGCGACATTAGATTCGCGACGCTGATCGGCTCCCCGCCACTCGCGCCCACATCACTCGACACAGTCGCCGAACCCGGCGCCGCCGGCCGCATATCCAGCGGCAGATGATCGACGTCCGCCATGTCGCCCGCCAGACACGATATGCGATACATCACATTGCGCAACTCGCGGATATTGCCCGGATACGCGTAGTTCAGCAGAAAGTCGCGCAAACGCGGGGTCAGTCTGACGGGTCTGCGCTTTAACGTGCCGGCCGCTTCGTCGCCGAACCATGCGATCAGCAGCGGGATCTCATCGCGGCGCTCGCGCAACGGCGGCAGCGTCACGTGAATCACGCTCAAGCGGTAGAACAGGTCCTCGCGAAACTTGCCCTCTTCGCTGAGCTGCCGCAGATTGCGATTGGTCGCCGCGACAATCCGCGTGTCGACGGCGATCGTTTCGTCGGAGCCCACGCGTTGAATCTCGTGCGCCTCCAGCACCCGCAGCAGTTTCACCTGGCCCGCGAGCGGCAATTCGCCGATCTCGTCGAGAAAGATCGTCCCGGTATGCGCGCTTTCGAATTTCCCCTTGCGATCATTCGACGCCCCGGTGAATGCGCCCTTGCGATGCCCGAACAATTCCGACTCCAGCAGATTGTCCGGAATCGCGCCGCAGTTCACGGAGATGAACGGCTTGTCCGGGCGCGAGCCGTTCGCGTGAATCACCTTCGCCATGAGCTCCTTGCCGGTGCCGCTTTCACCGTCGATCAACACCGGCAAGTCGGTCGGGGCCGCCTTCTCGGCGATTTCGAGCGACTCCAGCAACCGCGGATTGTCGCCGAACGTCCCCTCGAAAATGAAGCTGCGCTCGAGCAACGCTTTTCTGCGCGCGCCGCGCGACTGGTCGGATGGCGGCTGCGCCTCGGCGGCCACCGCCGCCTGCACGAAGCGCTCCTTGTGCGAAAGCTGCATCACCTCGTCTCGCAACGAGGTGGCTTGCCTGAGCAGCTTGTCGATATCCGCGCGCTCCAGCCGCGACGACCAGCGCAATGTCGAGCGCAAGATCTCGATGCGCTCGATCAAACCCGCATAGGAAATCGCGGGGCTGGCCTCTTCAATCTGGTCGAGTATCTTCATCGTCATGCACTCAACTGTTTCTGGACCAGTTGGTAATACATCCCGCCACGCTGAATCAGTTCATCGTGACGGCCCTGTTCGACAATCGCCCCTTCGTACAGCACGAGAATCTTGTCCGCCCGCATGATCGTGCTGAGCCGATGCGCGATGATCACCGCCGTGCGGCCTTTCAGAATGTCATGCATGTTGCCGAGAATATTGCTTTCCGATTGCGAATCGAGCGCGGAGGTTGCTTCGTCGAAGACGAGCAGGCGCGGGTCGTGATAAAGCGCGCGCGCAATGCACAACCGCTGGATTTGGCCCCCCGACAAACCGATTCCGCGTTCGCCGACAATCTGCTCATAGCCGAGCGGCATCTTGCTGATAAACGGGTGCGCGTCGGCCATCTTCGCGACTTCTTCGATCCGGCGCCGGTCGGGCGAGTCGTCACCGCTGGCGATGTTCTCCGCGATCGTGCCGGAGAACAGCAGATTGCTCTGCATCACATAGCCGATCTGCGCGCGGTAATACGCTTTATCGACCACGCCGAGGTCGTAGCCGTCGATGCTCATTTTCCCTTCGGTCGGCGTGTAAAAGCCGACCAGCAGCTTCGCGAGCGTGGTCTTGCCCGAGCCGCTGCGTCCCACGATCGCCACCAGTTCGCCGGGCTTGATGTCGAAGCTGATGTTTTCGAGCACATAGGCCGAGTCGTTCTCGCCGTAACGGAAATAGACGCCGCTGAGGCTGATTTCGCCTTGCAGCTCCGGCAGCATCACGCGCGACGGCAAATCCTGCGGCCTCTGTTCGGGCTCGATGTCGAGCACGTCGCCCAGGCGCTCCATCGCGACACCCGCGTCGTTCAGCATGCTCCACAAGCCGACGAGCCCCATCAGCGGGCCCAGCACGCTGCCCATGAACGCATTGAACGCGATCAACTGGCCGATCGTCATTTCGCGCGCCAGCACCAGATTCGCGCCGACCCATAGAATCGCAATCGTCGTCGCGGCATTCAGCAGTTGACTGCCGAAGCCGACGAGAATGTTGAACGCATGCGCGCGATACTGCACTTCGAGCGCCTTCGCGTACTTCTTCTCCCAGCGCAGGCGCACCGGCCGCTCGATGCCCATCCCCTTGACGGTCTCGACGCCCGCGAGCGCCTCCATCAGAAACGACTTCGATTCGGTCGACGAGGTGAAGACTTCGCGCGCGTAGGCCTTGATCTTCGGCGTGGCCACGACGGTCAGCGCCATGATCGGAATGACGAACGCGATCAACACCAGGGTCATCTTCACGTTGTAGATGAACATGATCGTGAAGTAGATGAACACCATCAGCAGGTTCAACGTGGTGGTGACGGTGGACTCGGTGAGGAACGCACGGATCGTCTGGTTCTCCTGGAAGCGCGCGAAGATGTCGCCGGTCTTGCGCTTTGCGAAGAACGAGAACGGTAGCGACATGGTGTGCTTGAAGAACTGCGACATCATCGCGAAGTCCATGTTGCGCACCATGAAGTTGGCGAGATACGCGCGGATCGTCGACATCAATTGCGAAAACACGTTGGCTATGATCAGGCCGCCTATCAGCAGATGCAGCAGGCTGACGTTCTGATGCACGATCACGCCGTCGAGAATGTTCTGGATGATCAGCGGCGGAATCACCCCCAACACCTGAATCACGAAGGTCGCGAGAAACAGATGGCCGAGTATCTTCTTGTACGGCTTCAGATAGCCGACAAAGCGGATCCAAGGCGAGCGCGCCGCCGACATCTGCAACAGATGCGGGCCGCCGGTGAACAGCAGACACGTGCCGCTCCAGCCGCGCTCGAAGTCCTCGACCGCCAGTTTTCTGAAGCCGAGCGCCGGGTCCGCGACCCACACATAGTCCTTCGAGAGCCCGTACACCACGACGTAGTGGTAGCCCTCCCAATGCACGATGAACGGCAGGTCGAAGCCGCGCAGCGAATCGAACGTGCATTGCACGCCGCGCGCCGTGAAGCCGAGCGATTCGCCCGCTCGCGCGAGGCTGTCGAGCGTCGCGCCCTGGGTCGTGACGTTGGCGAGTTCGCGCAATTTGCCGAGCGTCATCGGGATGCTGTAGTGGCGGCATATCATCGCAAGACAGGCGGCGCCGCAATCCATTTCCTCGGCCTGTTCGACCAGCGCGAAGCGCTTGATGATCTTCTCGCCGAACTCGGGCTTGCTCTGCAAGTCGAGCATCAGCGGCAGCTTGCGGCGCTGTTCGAGCCGCTTTTGCCGCTGCAATTCGCGGTCGCCGTAACGGATGCGCTCGTCGAGGACTTCGCGCAGTTTCGGATTGCGTTCGAGAATGAAATGAACCGTGCGCTCCGGAATCACCAGCAGCCGCGTATCGGTCGTCGCCACCACTGACGCCATCTGCTCCTGACGCATCAAGCACGCCTTCTCGCCGAAGATTTCGCCTTCACCGAGCGTCGCAAGCGTGTAGTCGTGGCCGTCCTCATGCCGGACGATGCGCACTTCGCCTTGCCGCACCACGTAGAGCCGCCGGTCGTCGCGTCCGTCCTGCTTGAGGATCTCCTTGCCCGCGGCGACCCGCTTCACGCCGACGCTGCGCACATACTCTTCCAGCTCCGCCTTGTTCAGCTTGCCGCGCAAATCGAACAGCTGCGCGACGAAGCCGCCCGCCGAACTGATCGCCACATAGCTCGCGACGAACGCCAACGCGGCCTGGTTGGCGGCCATCACCGGCTCGATCGCGGCGCGCGGGATGAACAGCAACTCGGTTTTCGCCGAGGCCCGCACCGACGCTTCGTGAACATACGTGCGCAACATCGCGATGTCGGCGAAGATCTCGCCCGACTTGCGCACGCCCATGCTGGTTTCCTTGCCGTGCTCCTCGGTGAAGATGCGCACCGAGCCCGCGCGCACCACGTAAAGACCATCGGCCACCTCGCCCGCGGAGCAGACCGTTTCGCCGAACGAATAGAAGCGGGCTTGCGCGTAGTCGGCAAGACGCTCGATCTCATCGCGCGAGAACGGCGAGAGAATTTCGACCGAGGCGAGAAACTCGGCGGCGGAAGGCGCGGTCTGGGGGGCGTCCATGTGCTTGCGGACCTCGGTTCGGCTGAATTCGTTGCGTTGGGTCTGGCGGCGCGGTTTCGCTCTCGGGCGAACAGCGCATGCCGGTTATCGCGCTTCGATCACATGCTCCTGCGCGCGCGCGATCAGCCAGCTCTCGCGCAAGAGCCGTCTGACTTCGGAGGCCACGTCCGCGTCGAGCGTCGCCGGATATTTGGCCGTCACCGCGAAAATCTCGAAGCACGAGCGGTCCGCCGATGGAAACGGCCCGAGCAGATCACCCACCGCCGCATTGAAGATCTTCGCTTCGATGTCCGGCTTCAACGAACCGCGCAGCACCTTGCCGATCACGCCACCCGCTTCGCGCGTATCCGCGATCGAGTGCTCGCGCGCCATGTCCGCGAAACTGTCGGGATCGTCGCGCAGATACGAAATCATTTCCTTGGCCTTACCCTCGCTGTCGAGCACGATATGGCTCACCTCGATCGAGTCGAACTTCGGCGAATTCAGCGCGAAATAATCGCGGATCGCGGCCTCGTTGCCGACCTGGTCGAGCATCTTCTCCTGATACAAACCGTCGGTAATGAACGCCTCGAACTCGTCGAGACTCACGTGCAGCACGTCGAGGTACTGGTTCATATCGGTCGCGCGATGCAGGCCGCGCACGCGGCGGAACTGATCGGCGCGCTGCTGGATCTCGTCGGCGCTCACGGTAATGCCCTGCTTCTTCGCCGCGTGCTCCGTGAGCTTGTCGCGCACGATCTGCTCGATCAGGCTTTCGAACTGGCCGGTCAGTTTCAGAAGACGAATGAACTCGGACACGTCCACGACTTCATCATCGATACGCACTATCGCGGTCATTTCATTCGCTCCTTTAATTGAAGTGTAGTCAGCGTGTTCAACCGGCCACCTGTCTGAACGGATCGAGACCCAGATCGATCAGACGCCGCTCGCGCACGACGATCTCGGCGCTCGCAGTCATGCCGTAGCGCAATGGGTAACGGGTGTCCGCTATCTGGTAGTAGTTCTTGTCGAGCGTGACGCGGCCCTCGTAGACCGGCTGCTTGTCCTGCGCCGACGGCTTGGTGGCCGGCGAAATATAGGCGAGCGTGCCGCTGATCAGTCCATAGCGCTGATACGGAAACGCGTTGAACTTCAGCTTGACCGGCAGGCCCTCGTGCAGAAAAGCGCGGTCGTGTTCGGCGATTTCGATCTTCAGCACGGGCCGCGCGTCTTTCGGCGCGATGCCGCCGAGCGGCGCGTTCGCCTGAATCTTGTCGCCGCGCTGGGTGGACGTGACATCCGTGATGACGCCCGAGACCGGCGCGAGAATCAGCAGGAAATTGTCTTTGTCGATGTTCTCGAAGCGAATTCGCGCGGCGGCTTCGGACACGAGTCGCGCGCTCTGCAATTGCAGGCGGACCTTGTCTTCCGCGTCGGTGATATCGCGCACCGCGGAATCGTATTGCAGTTGGAGATCCATAGTCTGCTGGCCGCTGGTTTCGAGTTGCGCATTCGCCTGTGCGTATTCGTGACTCAGGCGGAAGTCCAGCTCCGCCAGCTTCGATTGTGCGACACGGTAGGCGTTGTCCGCTTCCATCGAGGCGGTCCGCTTCTGCTCGACCTGCAATTCGGCGATCCCGCCGCCGCCCGGCTGCGCGAACAGCTTCGAGTAGCGGTCCAGTTCCTGACGCGCGGCCTCGCGGGTGCGGCGCGCGTTGTCGAGCGCGCTGCGCGCTTCGTCGAGTTCGGCCTTCTGCCCTTCGGCGAGCTTGGTCGTGCCTTCCGACACGCGGTTTTCGTGCAGACGCGCCTCGACTTCCATCTGCGACTTCAATGCAGCGGCCTTGCGCTCCATCAGCGCCTTCTTGTCCGGGAACTGCTTCCAGTCACGCTCGGCGTCCTCGAGTTTGAGTTGCGCTTGCAGCGCATTGCTGGCCGCCTCGATCGCGCCGCGCGCATTCAGCCGCGCCAGCACGTCGCCTTTCGACACCGGCTGCCCCTCGGCAATGTAGAGGTCGGCCAGTTCGCCGTCGATTGGCGCATAAATGCGGCGCACTTCCGATTCCGGCGACAGCGTCCCTTGCGCGCTGACGATCACATCCGCGCGGCCGATGAACGACCACAGCAGGCCGGTCACCACCAGCGCGACCATTGCCCAGATCAGCGCGCGCGCGATCCGCACCGGCTCGGCGGCGAGAATCGCGATGCCTTCGACGCTGTGGTCCCCCAGCGCCTCCGACAAAGGCTTAGGGTGATTGTCGCGCTTCACTCTGCTCGCCTCCGATCAATGCCAGCTTCGCCTTCAACAGTCCCGGGTCCAGCACCATGCGCAATTCCGTCAGCGACCGGCGCTGCAAATCGGCTTCGGCCTGGATGTCCGCGAGCAGGCGGTCGAAGTCGGCGGGATGATCGGCCTGCAGTTGCGTGTAGATGCGCATGCCCTGTTGCGCGGCCGTTTGCGCATCCGTCAGCAAACGCGCCTCGCTGCGAAAACCGGGCGAGATGCCCGCTTCGAGCCGTTGCGTGCCGCCGATCGAACCGCTCGAACGATATTCCTTCCACAGGCTCTGGGCGCGCAGCATGAGATCTTGCGCGCGCGCCAGCGCTTTGTCGTGCAGCGCGGCGACATCCTTCTGGATCGACTGCACGAACCACGCATCGGTCTGCGGATCGAGACTCGCGTAGAACGACAGCAGGCGCTGATCGTAATCCTTGCCGCCGCGCGTCTTCTGCAAATCGCCGTACTGGTCGAGCAACGCTTTCTTGTGCGCCGCTTCCGCCGCCAGCACGTCGGACCATGGGCCCGCAGGCATCGCCTGCAAACCGGCCAATGCCTGCTGCGCGTCGCCGCGCTGCCACGCAGCGTTCACCGCGTCATGACGCTCGATCACGTCCGTGGACGGCAAACGGCTCGCCGCGAGTTGCTGGAACTGCGCCTGAAAAGGCGGCGTGCTAAAACGCACCGACTTCAGCATCGCGAGCAACGGCGTCAATTGACGGCTCAGCGCGGCATTCAGCAAAGCGGTGTACTGACGCAAATCCTCACGCACCCGGTCGAGGCCCGCGAGACGCGGATAGCGCTGCGCGTAATCGTCGAGCACGGGTGGCAGCGCGTCGGGTTTGTCGCGCGCGAGCTCGGTGCGGATCACGCCGTTCAGCCGGTCGATCGCCGCGACATACACCGAGTCGTCGCTTTCCAGCTTGCGCAGGTGACTGAGCGCCTGCGCGTACGGCTCGGCGAACACCGGAACGTATGAAGCGATCCGGTCGAGCGCGCGCTGATGGGTCTTCGCATCGTCGTCCCAGCGTTGCAGCAGCGAGTTGATCGTGGACTCGTCCGTATACATGCGGATCGGCGCATCCACGCCGCCGCGCGCCGCCACGAAGCGCTCCAGGTCGCCCACCCACTGCAATTCGCCGACCAGCGACGCAGCGTCCGCGTTATTCGCAGTCAACGATTGCATTTCCTTGAGCAGCGCGTCGGCCTGCTCGAACTGCGCCTTCTGCAACGCGTTCAGCCAGCCCGGCAGTTTCGCCTTCAGCAGCGCTTCGCTGGCGAGCGCGCTCACCTTCGTGTCCGCCGGATGACTCGCCAGATAGCTCTTTGCCGCCGTGACCGCGCTGGTGTAATCGCCGCTCGCGAGCAGGTTCTTCAACTCGCGCTCCGACGAACCGTGCAGGTAAAGCGCGACGGCCACCGCCGCCACCACGACGACGCCCGCGCCGCCCCAGCCCGCGATACGTTTGACGCTGGTGCGCTCGCCGTCCGCGAACGCCTTGCCGAGTTCGCCCGCAAGCAGACGCCAGCGCCGCCGCGGCTTGCCCTTCACGGCGGCCGCGGCGCCGGGTTGGTTCACCCCCTGCGCGCCGTTCGCCCGGTTCGGCGCATTCGCGGCGCTTGCACCCTTCGCGCCATGGCCGGCGGCCGGCGCCCGCGCGGAGCCGCCCAGTGCGTCACGTTTAGCCTGTGCGGAGACGGACGCTCCCGCTTCGTTGACTTCGTCTTCGCGTTGTAGCGCCGGGTCGACACAAAAGATATCGAGGAACGAATGCGCGGCGCCTACGAACGTGGTCTTGTCGGTATCGACCGCCTCCTCGACGGCCGGGTTCAGTGATAGTTGGGTCACGGTGGGCTCGACTTCATGGGGCTTCTGCAGCAACACCCTGTAGACGAAGTGGTCCCCCCCAAATGCAACGAGGTCGCCGTCCACCAGCGGCAGCGCGCATTCGTCCAGGCGTTTTCCGCCAACGAAGGTGCCGTTGGTGCTGCCGAGATCCTCGACGTACAGTTCGCCGCCCTTCAGAAAGATGTGGGCGTGGCGCCGGGAGATGTAATTGACCTGATGCGGATAGCGGTCCTTGTAGCGCGCAAAAACGTCGTCCGCCTTGCTGACGAGAAACGGGAACGCCTGCACCTCGATCGGCTGCAAGCCGAGGTCGTTGCGCTGCGGCACCAGCATCAGGCCCGGAGCGGGCGCGGCACTCGCGCCTGCCACAATGCGTGCGCGCGGCTCGATGCTCACCCGGTAGCACAGCTCGCCGCCGAAGCACAGTTCGTCGCCCGCCCGCACGTGCGCCGGCGTCTGGCGCACCGCGGCGCCGTTCAACATGGTGCCGTTCTTGCTGCCGAGGTCGGCGACATACAGCGCGCCGTGCTCGATGAAAATCCGCGCATGACGGCGCGAGAGCCGTGCGATGCGCTCTGCCGGGTAGTCGGTGAAGGGGGCCTCGCTGCGGCCGACCGCGAACAGGTTGTCGACGATCCGGATCGCGTCGAGCGCCGGACGTTGCGAAGACGCAACTGGTGACAGCACCACGTCGAAGGCAGCGTCCACTGTCGCGCGCATCTCAGCAATCGGAGCTTCGCCGGCGGCCATTTTATCTGGATCACTAAGCGTTTACCCGCTGCGACGAGAGCGCAGCGGAAACGAGACGAAGGACAACAGCGGAATAGTTTTTTTGTAATGAGCCGCCTGAAATAAAGCGGCTCAACAATTGTAAGTCACGCATGGCGAGTGTTCAATTTTCAGATCGTTGATGGGGAAGGCAAACAACGCGTGCTCCGGGGCCGGACTTTCTGCATTGCGCGCGGCCTGGCGGATTAGCTCAGTGCTCCTTTACTTGACCGTTAATTTGCCTTGACTTGCGCCTGCACATCCACGCTCGGCCAGCCGCCGCCGAGCGCTTTATAAAGCAGCACCGTGTCAGACAGAATCAGTTGATGGTTGGCGAGCAGGTTCTGCTGCGCTTCCAGCAAAGTCCGTTCAGTTTCGAAAACTTCCAGTTGCGACACCACGCCAAGGCGCAATTGCGACTGAATCTGATCGGCGACGATTTGCAGGCGCGACACCTGCTGTTCCAGTTCCACGCGCTGCGCCTTGTGCGAACTCAGATTGACCAGTGCGTTCTCCACTTCCTCGAACGCGCCCATCACGGCCACGCGATACTGCTGCTCGGCCACCGTCGATTGCGCCTGGGTCACCTTCACGTGAGCCCGCACGCCGGGATCGAGTATGGGGATGTTGATGCTCGGCATCAAACCGAACGTGAACGATTTCAGCAGGTCGTTCAGCGCGAAACTCGCCGTACCGCCATGCGCCGTGAGACCAATGGTCGGCAATTGAGCGAGCTTGGCCTGGCCGACGAGGTCGTAGGCCTCCAGCACCCTGAACTCCGCCGCCACCACGTCGGGGCGCCGCGCAAGCAGCTGCGCGGGCAAGCCTTCCGGCACCGCCGGCAGTTGCACGCGTTCCTGCAAATGGCCTTGCGGCAATTGAAACTCGCCCGCCGGCACGCCGATCAGCGTGCACAGCGCGTTATTGGCAATCGCGCGCGAACGGCGCAGTTCGAGCAGCTCATTGGTCAGCCGGTTGATCTCCGCCTGCTGGCGCAATACCTGGGTTTGCGGCACGAGGCCGTTGCGGCGCTGGCCTTCGTAGATCGTCAGAATCTGCCTGTTCGTCACGAGCGTTTTCTGCTGCTGATCGATCTGGTCATCGAACTGCAGAATCTGGAAGTAGGTGCTCGCGACGTTCGCCACCAGTTCCAGATAACCTGCGCGCCAATCCGCCTCGCTGGCGTGGAATTCGGCCTTTTGCGCCTGCACGCCTTTTTCGACTTTGCCCCAGATATCAATGTCCCAGTTCACCTGCGCCGCGATGTTGTACTGCCTGGTCAGGGGCCGGCCCGTGGTCTTTTCGAAATCGGCGCCGGCGCCGAGATCCATGGTCGGCAGCGCACCCGCTTTGGCTTCGGTGATCTGCGTGCCGGCGACGCCGATACGCGCGGCCAGCACCTTGATGTCGAAGTTGCCCCCAATCGCTTTGGCGATCAGCGTATCCAGATACGGATCGTGAAAGCCCTTCCACCAATCGGGCACGATGGTCGCGGCGGCCGACACAGGTCCGCCCTTCTGATCCGACCACGACGCTTTGGCGGGCGTGTCCGGGCGCTTGTAGTCGGGCATGCTGACATCCACGCACGCACTCAGCGACAGCGCGCATGCCGTTGCCGTGCAGACGCCGCGCAGCGCAGCGCCGAAACGAGGCCGCCCGCTCGCACGCGGTGACCGAACTGCGCAGGCATGGTGCGCCGATGTCGTAACGAAGCAGAAGCGCTGACAGACCAATGAATCAAGCAACGCTGACACGATAGTCTCCGATGACGCCCGCCGCGCTGCACGAAAAGAACGCCGCTTTCGGACAAAGCCTCTCCTGCGCGGCTTCTTCATCGAAGCGGGCTGGCAGGTCGGCGGGGGAGCGGGCGGTGACGCGAGGGGGTGCGTGGAAAAGACGATTGAACGATCTGTATTTTTTAGTGAGCGCCGATGCGGAAGGAACCGCGCGCAGGCTGGCGGGCCCGCGCGTGGTCCGCGCCGCTCAGTACACGTTGATGTTGTTGCTCGATTCAACAGTCGGATTGATGTTGGTCGTGATGCCCGAGACGAGCGCCGCGTTGTTGCCGTTCGCGTTCTCGATATACGTCGCGGTGCTGATCATTTGGGTGGCGTTGACGGTCTTGCTGTTGTTCGGCGCATACACCGGCATGAAGTTGAAGTACGACGACGACGGATAGCCGGTGCCACCGCGCACGGCGCTCATCGCTTTGCTGTTGAGTTCTTCGGTGAGGGACAGGTCTTTGATCATCAGCGTGTTCATGGTAAATCTCCTGGGAAGGGAAAAAGCGCAGTGCTGGGTTCGGGTTCGAGCAACTTGTCTGCTCGGATGGCATTAATGCATGGGCTGTGCCAGCATGGCTTTCCGGTCCGGAGAAATCTGCAGGAGGGCTGTAAATAAAGGGGTTTTCCGGTGTGCCGCCCTATCATTCACGGCAGTAGCGCAAGGACGGCCAGGATGGGATGGTGGATCATGGCCAACAACTCCTGAGAAGCTGTTGGCCGCTGCGCGACGGTAGGCGAACGAAGCACTGCGCTTCGGCTCAGCGCGCGATCACCGTGATCTTCTTCGAATACACCGGCGGATTGTGCGGCACATGCATGTCGTCGCCCATCAGCAGCTGCAACGTGTGCTTGCCCGGTGGAAGCTGAATCATGGTTTCCGTTTCACCCGCGCCGAAATGCAGATGGTTGCGGTCCGACGGTATTTCCTGATCCATTGGCGGCAGGTCGGTGTCGATCAGTAGATGATGGTGGCCGGTGTTCGGATACTTGACGCCTTTCGGCGCCACACCCATGAAGCGCAAGCCGAACCACACCTTGAAGGGCTTGTTGGCGGGCACCACCTGGCCGTCGTTGGGATAGCCGATATATTCGTGTGCGCCGGGTGGGGCCGGCGTCGTGCCGGCCGCCGCGAATTCCGGCGCGGCCCCTGCCACCGATGCCACAAGCGCCGCGACCGCAATGATCTTGTACATGAGGTCTCTCCGTGTTGGCGAAGCCGTTTTGAAGAAACGGATCGCGCTAGTCTTTTTGCACGGTGATGGTGATCTTCTTCGAATACACGGGCGGCATGTGCGGCACGTGGTTGTGATCGCCGAGAATCAGTTGCAACGTGTGCTTGCCCGGCGGCAACTCGATGCGCGCGTCCGTCTCACCCGCGCCGAAGTGCAGATGATTGCGATCCGATGGAATCTCCTGGTCGAGCGGCGGCAGGTCGGTGTCGATCAGTAGATGGTGATGGCCGGTGTTCGGAAACGCGACGCCCTTCGGGCACACGCCCATGTTGCGCAAGCCCATGCGCACCCACAGCTTGCCGCCATGAATCACCGCGCCATCCGACGGCCAGATGATGTATTCCTCCGCGCCGGGCGGCGACGCGGTCTGCTCCGCCTGCGCGGCGCGCCATGGCGCCACGCTGCCGAGCGCCGCGAGGAACGTCGCGCACACGGCGGCACGCAACGCATCCCGGCGCGCCTGCACTGGACGGCGCATGTCGAAAGTAACGGGGGTGAGGATTCTTCTTCGCATAGCGCACTCTCCCGAAGAGGGGTCGTGGCCGCCTCGGCTGCGCAAAAGGCGGGGCACGCATTCCGGCTGGATGCCGCGGGCGCGAGTGACTGAACGGCCGCGTAGTTAAAACGAGTGTGCGGCGTTACTTTGTGAATTAGCTTAGGACGTAACTTGCCAAAAAGATACGCCACACTCGTTAACCGTATGACGCGTCGAGGCACGCGACGGTTGTGACGCGCGAAGCGCGTGCTATCGTTATTAACAGGTCGCAGATGGACGGTCGGTGGCGTGGATGCTTCGCCCCAAGTACTCCAGCGAATGCTGCGAGCAGCGCGGTCAGCGAATGCCTAAGTTCTGTCCGGTACAAACAGGATGTGAAGATGTGGCGAATATTCCTGCTGGTGTGCATGGCTGGAGCAATGCAGGCGCAATGGGGCAATGCTTGCGCCGCCGCGCCGCAACGCGACCATGCGCAGTGGGCTGCGACAGATGCAGCGACCGGGGGCGCTGCGGCTGTGACGGATACGGTCACGCCGTTCACGCCATCGCGCGGCAATGCGCAGTCTCCACGTGTCGCGCTGGTAATCGGCAACGGCGCGTATGGCGATTTCGCGGACCCGCTCCCGCGCAATGCGCCGCGCGACGCCGAAGCCCTGCGCGACACGCTGCGCGCGCTCGGCTTCGACGTCGTCACGCTCACGAATGCCACACCGCAAGCAATGCGACAAGCGATCGGCGAATTCCGTGAGCGCTTGCGGGCAGGCGGTGTGGGTCTCTTCTATTTCGGCGGACACGGCATGCAAATTGGCCGGCGGACTCTGCTCATGTCCGCCGGAGTCGAGGCGCGCGTGCCGGCTTCGCTAGCGAGCCAGGGCATCGAGCTGCAAAGTGTATTGCAGGCGATGCAGCCGCCGCGCGCCGGCCGGCTCAATCTCGTGATTCTCGATACCTGCCTGAACAACCCGTTCGCCCGCGACGCAACCGGCGACCCGCAAGCGCCTCCCGCCGACACGCTGATCGCCTATGCAACCGCGCCCGGCGGCTTCGCGGCGGATGGCGCACGGCACGGCGTCTATACGAACGCATTGCTGCGTGCGCTGAATAGCGGGTCGCCGCAAACGCTGGGTGGCCTGTTTCAACGTGTCGCCGCGCAAGTTCAGGTTGCGACCGGCGGCGAGCAGAGACCGTGGATTGCCGCGGCGCTTCCTCTATCGCTTCATCTCAGCGATGCCGCTCAGCGCGACGCCAGCGCGCTGCTCGCGCGAGCCGATCACGATGACCCCGTCGTCACGCTGCACAGCAGAGGCATTTTGCCGAAAGACAGTAGCGAGCAATACGAAATCACGTTCTGGAATTCGATCAAGGACAGCAACTACCCGGCCGATTACGAAGCCTATCTGAAGGCCTATCCGAACGGCCGCTTTGCAACGCTCGCTCATGCGCGCATCGACCGTCTGCGGGCGGCGGCGAGCGCCGCGCCAGCGGCCGCGCCGCCTGCCGCGCCTGCGGCTGCACCGGCGCAGCAAACGGCACGGCCCGCGGCGCCGGCCATTGCACCTAGCAGCGCTTCGACGCCCGAGCACGCGCACACGGCGCCCGCCCCGACACCCGCCCCGCCGCCCGCTGCCGCAGTCGCGCAAAAGCCCGCTCCCACGCATCCACCCAGCGCCGGCGAGAGCCGCGACTGCGCCACCTGCCCGATCATGGTCCCCGTGCCCGCAGGTTCGTTCGCGATGGGCAACAACACCGACGATCCATCCGAAAAGCCGGTCCATCACGTGAGCATCGGCGCGCCGTTCGCGATCGGCAAATACGAGGTGACGGTCGAGCAATGGAACGCGTGTGTGGCAGCCAATGCGTGTCAGAAGCTCACGCCGGAGAGCAATACCAACAAGGCCGCGCCGGCGCGCGACCTCAGTTGGGACGACGCTCAGCAGTACGTGAAATGGCTTAGCAAAGTCACGGGAAAATCCTATCGCCTGCCCACCGAGGCGGAATGGGAATACGCCGACCGGGCCGGCACCACGACCGCCTACTGGTGGGGCGATCAGATGCGCAAAGGCAGCGCCAACTGCAAGGACTGCGGCGATCCGTGGCACAGGGAAGGGCCGGAGCCGGTCGGGTCGTTCGCGCCGAATCCGCTCGGCCTGTACGACATGAACGGCAGCGTCTGGGAATGGACCGCCGACTGCTGGCACAACAACTACCAGGGCGCGCCCGTCGATGGCCACGCATGGGACAGCCCCGGCTGCGAAATGCGCGTGATCCGCGGCGGCTCATGGCGCGAAGGCGCCGGCTACATGCTCATCGCCACGCGCTTCAAGTACAGCGCGGGGGTGCGTCAATCGCAGGATGGTTTCCGGGTCGTCAAAGATCTCAAGTGACGCTTGCGGTTCGCAGCGGCGGCTTCGCAATCGATGCCTGCGGCTGCGATCAATCCAAGGTCTCGTCCGCTTCGCTCGAAGCGCTCAAAGCGCTCAAGGCGTGTGAGGCTTCGTCGTGATCGGCGCGAAATCGGCGACGATATGATCCTGGCCGTACTTGCCGCCGATTTGCGTGAGCCGCGTGTCGAGCGCCCGCAGATAATCGGCGCGCGGTTCGCTTTCCGGACGCGGCTTGTCGAACAGCGGCGCTGGCGTAATCAGCAGCACCACCATCTCCGCCCCGAACGGCTTCGAAATGATCCAGTCGCCCGCGCTGCCGATCGTAGCCGCATAGTGCGGCGGCGCCTGATTGTCCTTCGCGCGCGGGCTCGGCACCATGTGCACGACGTTGCCGTCGAGCTGGTAGTAGTCGAGATTCACATACGAGTCGAAGCCCGGCGTGGTCACGTCGACCACCAACGGGTCGCCCTCGCGCAACTGACCGCCCGCCGGCCTCACATGCAAAGCCGCGACGCGGCCCGCTTGCCAGTTGCGAATCCAGTACGGCGCGAGCGTCTTGACCACGTCGCATTTGTCGTCGGCTAGCGGCTGTGCCTCGAGCGTCAGCGTATCGACACCGGGCAACGCCGCCAAGGTGTCCTTCAGATGCCCCGCGCCGTAGCGCTGCGAGACGAAGCCGCGCACCGTCAGCGAGTGGTCCTGCACGCTGGCGGATAGCGCCGAACAAGGCACTTGCGCCAACGCGGGCGCGACGGCGGCGAGAGTCAGTGCGGGTTTGGGCGCGGGCGGCGCTGGGGGTGACGGTTTGGGCGCTGTGGCGAGCGGCGCCGACGGCGATGTCACAGGCGCCGAATCTCGCGCAGCGGATGCTGCCACGGTCGGCGAAACTGGCGGCGCAACAGCCGCCGCCGAATTCGCATCCGGCGCGACTTCCGCCCGATCCGCCACCCCCTGCGAAGCCGCGGAATCCGTCGGCACGTTACCCTGACGCCCCGGTCCCGAGCGCAGCGCGAATACACCGACCGCCGCCGCGCACACCACGGCAAAACTCGCGAGCCCGACCTTCGCCAACGTACCCGACTTCTCCGCGCGCGCTTCGTTGTCGAACTCCGCGATGAAGCGCACCACGCTCGGCATCCGCGTGTTGCGATCGAACGACAGCGCGGCGCGCAACGCGCGCCATTGGCGCGAATCGAGGTTGGGCGGCCGCTGCGGCTTGAAGTCGGCATTGCGCGCCTGGGTCGCTGACAGCCGGTCGAACGGATGGTGGCCGGTCAGCAACTCGTAGGTAATGCAGCCGAGTGCATAGATATCGTCGCGCGGGTCCGGCTCGCGATGCTCGATCATCTCCGGGCTCGCATACGCGGGCGTCAGCGCGCCGAGACTGCCCGGATCGAACACCGTCGCGTCGCTCTCCTCTTCGGGCCGCTGGAACACCCGCGCAATGCCGAAGTCGATCACCTTCACTTCGGCGTTGGTGGTCAGAAACACGTTGGCGGGCTTGAAGTCGCAATGGACGAAGCCGCGCTCGTGCGCATAAGCGAGCGCGGCGCACATGCCTCGCACGATCGGCAGCGCCGCGCGCACCGGCATGCCCTGATAGCCCGGCGTGCGCAGCAACTGGCTGAGCGGCTTGCCGCTCAGATACTCCATCGTCAGATAGACGATCGGTCCGTCGCGGTCGAAGTCGTACACCGTGATGATGTTGCGATGCGCGAGCACCTGCGCCTTGCGGGCTTCGCGCTGCAACGCGACGAGCGAATTCGGATTGCCGCGAAACTGGACGTTGAGCACCTTGATCGCGAGATAGGGCTTGCGATCCGACGCTTCGAGCTTGCGCAGATCGAGCGCCTTGTACACCGTGCCCATGCCACCCACGCCGAGACATTCTTCGAGGACGAAACGGTTGTTCAGCGTGTCGCCGGTGCCTTTGATCTGATCGTGGCCCGCCGCGCCGGGCGTGTTGGCGGCGCTGGCCGAGCTGCTCGCGCTGCTGGAGGCGCTTGAATCGCCCGTGCTCGCAGAGCGCACCGATGGAATCTCCACCGAAGTCTGAATGCCGGTTTCCTCGCCGCCCGCCGCGACGTTCGACACGCGCAACTGCTCGATACGCCGCCGCACTTCCACGTACAGATCTTCGGGCAACGGCGCCTGACGATGCGCCGCGCCAAGCATCTCCAGCAGCTGCGTAGGAGCGAGTCCTCCAGTCGTCAACGTGCTGTCGAGTTGAGCCACGAACTCGTCACGGGACAGCTCGCCGGTCTGATAGTCGTGAATCACACGCGCAAGGCTAGCCATTTGTGCGAAGCGCCGCCGCTGCCGTTGGGCCGGATCGCATGCGACCGAAACCACGCGGGCTGATAGAAAACCTGTCGTAACCAGTTACATGTGCCGCTTCGATACTAGCTCCCAGCCCGCGCTTTCGCAAACCAGGATTGGCCCGCGCTGCGCCACGCGGGCACGCCACGCCGGTGTCGCACGGCATCCAACAGCAAACGGCGAGCTGTCGGACATGCGCCACCGCTCGCCGGTCGACGAAGCATGCCGCCGCAGGGTCTGCGACCGATGCGTGAGTCGTACAAGCCTTGTGCAGCGGGGCTTCATCAACTTTATTAGGAACCTTGAATAAAACTGGCACAGCCCATGCGTTAGTGACACCCGAGCAGACAAAATGCTCGACCCCAATCGCAGGATCGCGATAATTCTTTCCAGGAGACTTACCATGAAGACGCTGATGATCAAAGACCTGTCCATCACCGAAGAACTCGACAGCAAGGCCATGAGCGCCGTGCGCGGCGGCTCCGGCCCGTCGACCTCGTACTACAGCTTCGCCCCGGTCTTTGCGCCGAACAACAGCACGAAGGTCAATGCCACGCAACTGATCAGCAACGAGCTGAGCCAGCAGAACGCCAACGGCAACAACGTTGCGCTCGCGGCCGGCATCACCTCGACGCTCGATCCGTGGACTGTGTCGAGCAACAACATCAACGCGTAACGCGCGACGAGGCGAAGCGTCCACACTGCGTGGCCGCTTCGCCTCCCGCGAATCACGCCCGTCTTTCGCGCAACTTTGGAGAATCACCATGTCATCCCTCATGATTCGCGATCTATCCGGCACCCGCGAACTCGACCACCGCGCCATGTCCGCGGTGAGCGGCGGCACGGGCAGCAACATGCCCAGCCTTCAATCGGTGTCCGGCCTCAGCGGCATCGCCAACGTCAACGTCAATGTCAACGTCAGTCAGGAGTTGAACCAGATGCAGTATGTGAGCGTTTCCGCGCTCAACGACAACGGCTTCATCGGCGCCAACGTCCTGCCGCCGCTGCACCTGGACGTGAGCCCGATCCTCAAGGGCTCCAACAACGCGGCCGTGTGACCACCGGCAGTAGCGCGGGAACGGGGGTTGCCCGACTGCCGCCACGTCATCACGGCTACGCAAGCCGCAAACAGATTTCCTATACTGATAGTGCGACGAGACCACCGAATGCAAAACGACACACAGGAGCGGCGACCGGACCATGACAATGGCCGGCCGCCCGATTTCTTTTCTGGAGCCCCCATGGCAAAGCTCATCATCAAGGATCTGGCCGACAGCGTCCAACTCGACCGTGAGGCGATGGCCGCGATCGTCGGCGGCGCGCGCGTCGGTGCGCGCTCGAGCAGGGCCGCGCCGCTGGTGCCGGCCGCGACGCGCGTCGTCGAATATCCGCCCGGCTTTCCCGCCGCGCATCAGGCGATTGCCAACGCGGCCATGCCGCGCAACCAGAAGGGCGGCTAACGCCGAATCCAGATCGTCACTGCAACGGCACGCGTGGTCCACGCGTGCCGTTTGCATTTGCGTCGTCTGAAGCTGGGCCGTGACCCAACCATTCGTGCGCGATGCGTCGGACCAGACCAGACAGAGCGCCCCGGCTTCGCATCGGGCGCGCGCGATATTCAAACGGCGCGCGGCGCACATCCTTGCCTGCACTCGCTTTGCCGACATCCCCAAGGTCCGCGCGCGGGCCACACCCGTCTTGGCATATCCCTTGCAAAAACATCGCTGAGCATTGCATCGTGCTCGCCCGATCACTTCAAGGAGTATCGCCATGAAATCCACTGTCATTATCAAAGACCTGCCTCGCAGCACGCATAGCCCCCATGACGAAGCGACGCTCACCGCCGAACAGATGAAGACGCTGCGCGGCGGCCGTTCCGTGGTCGTCACCGTGGACGGCGGCGCCACGGGCCACGTCGACGATTGGGAGATCAACACCGCAATCTTCGAAGGCCGCATCAAAGGCACCTATTTGTAGGACGCGCGAGAGGTCCGCAATTGGAAATCCGGCATCCCGCTCACAGGCACGTGACCCGGGTGCCGATTCGATCGACCTGGCGAATGTCCGCTTGCGGCGACGCCGCCCTCATCGCGCATCACCTATGATGCTTAGGACGCCACGTGGTTTATTGCGTGCGGTCCGCCCCTAGCCCACCCTCTTCCCTCGCTACCCGGACAGCCCGATGGCGCAGCAGTGCTCGCGGCAACCGGCAGTCAACGCGCCACGCCGCGCAACGCTAGCGACGATTGCGGCGCGCCACGAGCCGGCATCGCCAATCCATATTGGAGACACGCAATGAAATTCATCGTGCAATGGAAGGGTCTGCCGAGCGCCGAAAATGCGGTAATCGAACGCTTCATGAAAACCGGCGGCCAGGTGCCGGACGGCGTCAACTTGCTGGGGCGTTGGCACGCCATCGGCGGATTGCGGGGCGTGTCGATCGTCGAGGCGGACGACACGGCCAAACTCGCGGCGATGGCGCTCGCATGGAGCGATCTGCTGGAGGTGAGCGTCTTGCCGGCGCTCACCGACGAAGAACTGGGCGCCGCGCTCGGCAAACATCAGGCGGCCGGCCAGTGACCCTGGCCGACAAGCTTGCCGATCAGCCTGACCACTTAACCTGTCATGCCCGCCGGGTTAGCCACGCCCGTTCCGCCCGTACCTGGCGGACAACGCTTGCCATTCCGCGAATCGCTGCTGGCGATGCTCGGCATCGCCTTCGTCGCCATGCTGGTGGCGCTGGATCAAACCATCGTCGGCACCGCGTTGCCGCGCATCGTCGCTGATCTGCGGGGCTTCGATCTGTACGCGTGGGTCGCGACGGCGTACATGCTGGCCTCCGTCATCACGATTCCGATCTTCGGGCGCCTGGGCGATCTGTTCGGCCGCAAGCCGTTTCTGATCGCGGCCATCCTGCTGTTCACCGGTGCATCGGTGTTGTGCGGGCTCGCAGGCAGCATGCTCGCGCTGGTGATTGCGCGCGGTCTGCAAGGCATCGGCGGCGGCATTCTGATCGGCACGGTGTTCGCTACCGTCGCCGATCTGTTCCCGAGTCCGAAGCTGCGGCTGCGCTGGCTGGTGTTCGTCACGTCCTCGTTCGGCGTCGCCAATATGGTGGGGCCGACGCTCGGCGGCCTGCTGACGCAATACGGCGGCTGGCGGCTGGTGTTCTTCGTCAACGTGCCCATCGGCGTCGTGTCGCTGCTGTTCGTGCTGCGCTTTTTGCCGCCGTTGCACGAGCTGCGGCGCAAGGGCCCCGTGCGGCTCGACTGGCTCGGCGCCATCGTGCTCGCAGTCACATTCGGCGCGGTGCAGGTGTTGATCGAAGAGTTTCCGCGGCGCGGCGTCGACGGTACGACCATCGCGCTGGCCGTCCTCGTGTCAGCTTGCGGGTCGATCCTCTGGCTATGGGAGCGGCGTGTCGGCGATCCGATCGTGCCGGTGGACATGCTGCTGGACCGCAAGCTGTGCGCGCTGTTCGCGATGTCGGTGCTGGGCGGTTTCTCCCTGTTTTCACTGGTGTTCTATGTGCCGCTGCTGTTTCAGGGTGGCTATGCGATGTCCGCGCACGACTCGGGCATGCTGATCACGCCGCTGCTGCTCGGCACGACCGTCGGCAGCGTCATCAACAATCGCATCGTCACACGAATCCGCCGCGCGAACGCGATCATGTATGCGGGCTTTGCGCTGTCCGCGCTCGCCTGTCTCAGCGTGGTGGTGCTGCGGGGCACGGAACCGCATCTGGTGTGGATGTCCTGCATGGGCATCAGCGGGCTCGGACTCGGTATGGTCGCCACCAGTCTGACCGTGTGTTCTCAGCAGATCGCCGCGCACGGTAACGTGGGCGCGGCCACGGCGCTGCTGCAGTCGCTGCGCACCTTCGGCGGCATGCTCGGCACCGTGATGACCGGCGCGCTGCTCGGCCATCTGTACTCGCGCGGCGTGCATCGCTCGCTCGATTCGTATCAGGCGACGCAGTGGTTCAAATCGTTCGCGAGTCCCGAACTCCTGGTGGACCGCGCGGAACAGGCCGCGCTGATCAGTCGTCTGGTGAGCGCCGGTCATGCCGGCGACGCGATGATGCACTCCGCGCGCGAGGCGCTCGTGCAGTCGATTCACATCGGTATTCTGGTCGCGGGCGGCGCCGCGCTGCTCGGGCTGTGCCTCGCCTGGTTCGTGCCGCCCGTGCGGGTCGGCTATCTGGAAGCCGAGGCCGAGGCCGAGGCCGATGCAAACGCACAGCCGCCCGCACAACCGCCCGCACAACCGCCCGCCAAGCCGCTCCCGCCGCACCGCAACGCGCTCTGAGGGCGCGCCGCGACTGGCGCGAAGGTTCTTCTTGCTTTCTATATCGATCGATATATAATCCGATTCTATATCGGTCGATATAGAATTTCGTCGACCACGCACGAAACGCACGAAGGACACCGAGCATGGCGCGACCCCGCGGATTCGATGAGCACGAGGTGCTGGAGGCAGCCAGCGCGGCTTTCTGGAGCAAGGGCTACGAGGCGACGTCCACGCGCGACCTGGTCAAGTCGACCGGCCTCACGCAGCCGAGCCTCTACAACGCGTTCGGCGACAAGCGCGGGCTGTATCTGCGCGCGCTCGAACATTATCTGGAGCACCTTCTGCGCGAGCGCATCCACCGGCTCGAAAAAGCGGCGTCGCCGGCGCAACGCATCACGCTGTTTTTCCACGAGGTCATCGAGCGCGCCATTGCCGATCCCGACAGGCGCGGCTGCATGCTGGTCAACTCGGCGCTGGAAATTCCATCGGATGACGAAGCATTCCGCGAAACCGTCGCCGCCGAGATGGCGGAAATCCGCGCGTTTTTCCATCGGGGCCTCGTCGCCGCACAGCAGAGCGGCGAAATCGCCGCCGCCGTTCCAGCGCATGACGCCGCGTCTCATCTGCTTGCCACGCTGATCGGCATTCGCGTTCTCGCGCGGGTCGCGCCGCAGTACGAAATGCTTTGCGGCGCGGTATCACCGGCGTTGAAGATGCTCGGCTTGCCTGCGCTACCGCCGCCCGCGACGCCGTCCGCTCTGGCGTCGCAAGACGGCCACGTCTGAGCCACGCGCCTGAACCGGCGCATCCCTTCGTGTTCCACCGGCATCCGGCAGCGCGGCCATTGGCGCGCGCACCGGTAAAGGAATCGTCATGTCCGCAACACCGTCTTCGTTAAGCACTGCCCAGCCCGTTTCACTCGACGCCCGCGCGATCTTCGCAACGTTCGCCGGCTTGTGCGGCAGTCTCGTCGCGATCGGCCTCGCGCGCTTCGCGTACACGCCGCTGATTCCGTCGCTGATCCAGGCGCACTGGTTCACGTCGTCGCAAGCGGTGACACTCGGCGCGGCCAATTTCGCGGGCTATCTGATCGGCGCGCTGATCGGCCGGCCCATTGCGTCGGCCTTGTCGAACCGCAGCGCGTTGCGTCTGCTGATGGCGGTCGTGACCGCCGCCTTCTTCGCCTGTGCGTATCCGCTGTCGATCAGCTGGTTCTTCGCATGGCGCCTGCTGTCGGGCATTTCCGGCGGCGCGATCATGGTGCTGGTGGCGACTTCGATTCTTCCGCACATTCCCGCGCCGCGCCGCGGCTTTGTCAGCGGCATGATCTTTCTCGGACTCGGTTTGGGCATCGCGGCATCCGGCACGCTGATTCCGAAGCTGCTGCACTTCGGTTTGCAAACCACGTGGTTCGGCCTCGGCGTGGTGGCGCTGGTATTGACCGCGGCAAGCTGGTTCGGTTGGCCGTCGACTAATCCGCCAGCCCCGCTGGTCCCGGCCGGCAGCCATCATGCCGCGCGTCCTCACGGCCTGACGCTGCGCGTGCTGTATGCGCAATACGCGGCCAACGCGCTCGGCCTCGTGCCCGTGATGGTGTTGCTGGTCGACTACGTGGCGCGCGGCCTCGGCCGCGGCCCGGCGATCGGTGCCGACTACTGGGTGCTGTACGGTCTCGCCGCGATTGCCGGTCCGGTGATTTGCGGCAATGTGGCCGATCGCATCGGCTTCGGCAACGCGTACCGCATCGCCCTCTTTCTGCAAGCAGCGGCCGTGGCGATGCTCGCGCTCTCGGGCAGCACGCTCGCGCTGGCGACAGCGACCGTGATTCTCGGCATCTTTACGCCGGGCATCGTGCCGCTCGTGCTCGGCCGTATTCACGAACTCGTGCCGCACGATCACATCGAACAGCGCGCCTCATGGAGCCGCGCGACGACGGCCTTCGCGTTGTTCCAGGCGCTCGGCGGCTATGGGTACTCGTTTCTGTTCTCGCATATGCATAACGACTACGCGCTGATTTTCATCTGCGGCGCGGGGGCGCTTGCAGTGGCTTTCATCGCGGACCTCTTCCTCTCGCTAGTATCGGCGTGATCGGCTGAAGACGGGTCGCAGCGCTTGTGCGTTCGATGCTTCGCGTTGGGCACGCAGTTTGCTCGACAGGGTCAGCGGTACCGTTTTCAGCGCGCCGCCGCCAAAAGCGGCATCAAGCGGTTCAGCTGAAGACGGGTCCTTGTCAACCAGGCGGAGGTCATTGATATGTTGGGAACTATTCTTCTGATCGTGCTGATTCTTCTGCTCATCGGCGCATTTCCGTCGTGGCCGCATAGCCGCTCGTGGGGCTACGGTCCGACCGGCGGGCTCGGCGTTGTGCTGATCGTGGTGATCGTGCTGCTGATTGCCGGGGTGATCTAGCCAACGCGAGCCGATCCCTAACGAGGCTCAATTCTGTCCAGCCGCCGGCCCCCATGCAAATGCGTCGCATGGGGGCCGGCGGCGTCACGTTCAGAGTCCACTCACACCCTGTCCCGCCGGAGCATGCGATGGAAAAGTTACTTGCCAATCAGGTCGCGTTGATCACGGGCGCCAGTTCCGGCATTGACTATGGTGTTGCAAAAGCGCTGTCGGACGCAGATGGGGCCGTGGTGCTGAATTATCGTTCGCATCCCGAAGGAGCGGAGCAGCTCTCCAGCGAGATCGAGAAAGCCGGTGGCGCAGCGTTCGCCCATCGCGCCGACGTGGCCGATCCCGCGCAGGTCGACGCGATGTTCGATGCATGCCGTGCGCGTTTCGACACTGTCGATATCGTGGTGGCGAATGCCGGCTTGCAAAAGGACAGCGCATTCGCGTCAATTCGATAGCGCCCGGCGCGATCCGCACGCAGATCAACAAGGACGCGTGGGACGCAGACGACGCACTCGCCAAACTACTGCAGTTGATTCATATGGACGTTTAGGCAACGTGGACGATATCGGGAAGGCCGCCGTGTGGCTCGCTTCGGATGAAAGCGACTACGTGGTCGGCACGACCTTGTTTGTCGACGGCGGGATGACGTTGTATCCGTGCTTTGTCGATAACGGCCAGCGGTTGATGGCCAGATCGGCTGCACGGCGTCGCTCGCACGGCGAGGCCGGATGTATCGCCGCGTCGAGGGTCCTCTGGCGAAACTACTACGTGGACGCACTGCGCGATTTACGCACCGTGCCGATTGCTCGATACATGAGCGGGCTCGCTGCGAGGAAGCATGGAACGCAGTCGCCCGCACGCTCGGGCGCCGCAATGCGCAAGGCCGCGAATCGCGCCGCAACGGCGATTCACGCTTGTATGACGTGATGCTTGGTGCGGCGCGCTGCGTGCCTTACGCGCAGTTCGCAGAGGCACTCGAATCGGGTCGGGCACGGCGGATGCTAAATCACCATCGTATTCAAACCTCAACACGAAAGGAGATCACATCATGCCTTATCTACTTGGCTGGCTGCTTGGCGTTCCGTTGATCGTATTGGTCATCTTGTACCTGATCTTTCACTAACCCGTGCGCCATACGTAGGCGCATGCCGTCGATCCGACGGTCACCTGTTGCGACGCAACTCGATCGACGGCTGCATGAAAGGCGACGTCCGTGTTTGCGGCGTCGCCTTTCGCATGTCTGCACCTCGTCCACGCAGGCTCCGCGCTGTACGTTCAGCACTCGGGCCTTTTCCCTTTGCACTGCGGAAAATAGCGCGTAAAACTAATTTGAGCAGTCCGCAAAATGCCATTTCTGCACACGTGCGCGAGCGCGCACGAGGAAGGAGGGACCGATGGCAAACAACGAGTACACACTCTCGCATCAGGATGTGGTGAAGGCCATCATCATTGATCAGAATATTCACGAGGGGTTATGGACGCTCAACGTCAATTTCAACGTCGCCGCGAGCCACGCTCCGCGTGTGCCCGATCCCAGCCTCACTGTGACGATCAAGGGCATCGGCATCATGCGCGCGGCGCCGACCGATCCGTTTGCGGTCGACGCTGCACTCATCAATCCAACTCCGCCGCAACCTGTCGAAGGAACCGTGCACATCACGTCGGCCGTTAACGGCACGCATGGCAACGGCATGCAATTTTGTCGCGACGTGTACCGCAGTGTCGCAGTACAGAGCCCGATCAAAGCACCCATTAAACGAGGCTGATCGAGCCGAAGCCGCCGCGTTCAGCGATTGGCGGCGTAACGGAACGCGGCGCGCCCGGCGGTATCCGATTGCACAAATCAGCGTACCGCCGCCATCAGCGCACCCATACCGACCAGCAAGCTTCCCATCAAGCGATTCACGACGCGCAAGCGTTTCGGCGTTTGCAGAACCCTGCGCAAGCAGTGCGAGAAAATTGCGATGGACGCGACGCCCAACGCGAACACGCATGCAAACGTGGCGGCCAGCAACAGGTATTGCTGATTCGCGGACCAGTGCCAGTCATTCGAAACCGTGCTGATGAGGGCAAGCATCGGTCAGGAACATGCGTCCATGCCCGCCGAGCGCGCCTTCCGGCACTGATGGCGCCGGAATTCGCCCGCGTGCCGCCTTCCTGTGAAGGCGGCGAGACACCGGATGGCAGCTTGTGGCCGCGCAAGGCCGCGTAACCTGGGAGCCCGCGGCCCGGACGGTTGTCCCGGGCATGAATGCATGCTGAAAATATACCCGGACTCAGTCTGGATAAGCTTCTTAAAGGCGGGGACCAACCGATCCACACCGGAACGCTATTCCTTTAAAATTGAATTTCCCAGAACAAACTTCCGCGCCCCTCCATGACCGCCCGAAACCGCCCGCTCGACAACCAGGATCGCAAGATCATGCGCGAGCTACAGAAGAACGCCCGGCTGAGTAACGCCGAGCTTGCCGAACTGGTCGGCATGTCGACCACCGCGTGCTGGAATCGCACGCGTCAACTGGAAACCGAAGGGTATATCCGCGGCTACGTCGCGTTGCTCGATCAGCAGAAGCTCGGCTTCGCGGACGTGGTGCTGCTCGAAGTCACGCTCGACCGTCACGACGACGACGCGCTCGCCCGCTTCGGCGCCGAACTGGCGACGCTATCCGAAGTGCTAGAAGCGTATCTGGTCTCGGGTGACTACGACTATCTGGTCAAAGTGGCGGTCGACGGCACGGCCGGCTACGAACGGTTCCTGCGCGAAAAGCTGTACAAGATCGCCGGCATTCGTCACAGCCGCTCGATGTTCGCGCTGCGTTGCATGAAGAGCATTCCGTCGATCGCGATCTGACCTGCCCATGCGCCGAAGTCCGCCACTCGTGCCGAGCTTTATTGCGCGGCACGCGACGCGGCGAGGATCGCATCGGCGACGGCCTTCGGCTGCCTCACCATCGCGACATGGCTCGCATTGACGCGCGTCACTTTCGCGTCGATGTTCGCGGCCATCTTCTGCTGCAGAGTCGGATCGATCATGCGGTCCTGAGCGGAAATCACGACGAGGCTCTTGACCTTGTCGTCGTTGCCCGCCTCGCTGACCACGACACCGCCCCATGAATGACCCACGAGAATGACCGGGCCCGTCTGCTGATCGATCACGCGTTTGGTCGCCGATACATCGTCGGCCAGCGACCTCAGCGGATTCCGCACCGCCCCCACGTGCAGCCCGCGCGCTTCGAGCAGCGGAATCACCTTGTCCCAACTGGAGCCGTCGGCGAATGCGCCGTGCACCAGCACGACGTTCTTGCCCTTCAGATCCTGAGGCGGCGCGGCATGGAAGCCTGCAACGTTAATAGTCACCAAGCAGCAATGCGGACCCGAGGCACTTCTTGAGAAACGTGGTCATTGTCTATGTCCGGACAGGACGGAAACGCTATTGAATCGGCCGTCCGGAGAAAGCACGCGGACGGCCGGTATAAGACAGCGCATGGCAGCGCGTGATAGCGATTACGAATGTGCGTAGATATCGCCGAGGCCGATCACGTCCGGCGCGCTCGCCTTTGCGTGGCGCATCGGCGCACGCGACCCCGAGGCCGAACCGCCCTTCGCCACACCGCCATACGCCGCGGCGGCCGAACCGTTGTCGGCGTTGATGCGCGCCTGCGCGGCCTGGAGGTTGCTCGGGTAGTGGGCTTCGTCGCCCGCCGCCGCGTTGTAGCCGGCCTTCTGCAACTGGACCAGTTCGGCGCGCACTTCGGAGCGGGTCAGCGGCTGTTGTGCCTGCGCGAACGAAACGACGGGGATGGAAACCAGCGCGGCGACGATAAGCGATTGAACGAGTTTCATGAGTTTTCTCCAGATATCAGGGTATGCAAAGTTCAAGGATTGAGCAGAACGCGACGCGCTTAAAACAGAACTGCCGTCATGTTGCCGCCTGATGCAAACGCACTGTTGCGAATCAACCTTGCGTGTAGATATTTGAACCCGCTGACGTATCGGGAATGTTTTCGTGGGTGGCGTTAATGCAAGCTTGTTTGTCTGAGTACGGGGCGGATACATTGCGATACAAAAAAGCCGTTCCGGAGTTCAGAGCGACTAGTCGGTAGTCAATGGCGCGCACACGTTTGAAGCGGTTCGTGACCGCGGATAACTTCATGACGCTGATCGGCAAGTTCGCCGCGTACGGTGAACTCGCGAGCGGCGAGCTGACCACGGTGCCGATCGCGCATCCGCTCTTTGAAAACGCGCAGGCGCGAGTGCTGGTCAAAGCGGACCGGCCGCTCGCGCCGGGCCCGCTGGAATTGCTCAGATGGATTCAGGAGCGCATGCCGATGTTCGCGACGCCGCAGGCGAATGAACCGCGCAAGCGCAAGACGCGTCGACGAAGTCGGGGCTGAGGCTGGAGAGGGCGGGATTAGCCGCCATATGGTGGCGCCGCTCGGCACCATCGCCGGCGAGCCAACCTGCTCTCTAGCTCAGATTCCTCAGCGTCAACCTCGCTTCAAGCCCGCCGCTCACACGGTTATGCAGCGACAGCGTCGCGTCCATTGCAAGCGCGAGTTGCCGTGCGATCGCGAGACCGAGCCCCGTTCCGCCCGTCTGGCGATTGCGCGATGTTTCCAGCCGCGCGAACGGCTCGAACACCGCTTCCAGCGACTCGTCCGGTATGCCGGGGCCGCGATCGAACACGCTGACCGTGGTCTGGCCGTCGTGCACCTCGGCGATGTTGATCTCCGCTGAGCCGCCGAACTTCAACGCGTTGTCGACGAGATTGCCCACGATGCGGCGCAACGCCTGGGGACGCGTCGTCAGCGACGTGCCGAAGCGGCCTTGCAGCGACACTTGCTGGCCCGCGTCCACGTAGTCGCACACGAGGCTGTCGAATAGCGCGTCGGGGTCGATCCGGCACGGCGTCTCGGTGGTGCCGTGCATCGTCCGCGCGTAGGTGACGCCCTCTTTGACCAGCGCCTGCATCTCGTGCAGGTCTTGTCTGAGCTTCGCGGCTTGCGGGTCGTCCTCCATCACGTCGACGCGCAAGCGCATGCGCGTGATCGGCGTTTGCAAGTCGTGCGAAATCGCCGCCAGGATCTGCATGCGCTCGGTCATGTAGGTGGAGATGCGGTCCTGCATCGCATTGAAAGCACGCGCCGCCCGCGCGACTTCCGACGGTCCGCCTTCCGGCAGGCGGCTCGCCTTCAGGTCCGGGCCCAACGTATCGGCCGCCACGGCGAGCTGATGCAGCGGACGCGTCGCGAGCCGTACCGCCAGCCAGCAGCAGCCGGCGAGCACGATCAATTGCAGCAGCAGCACGAGCGGCAGCCAGCGCGACAGCGGCGCGCCCGGCATGGGCCGCAGATCGATCGTCAGCGGTGTGCCGTCGCTCAATTTCAGATGAACCTGCAGGCGTTCTCGCTCGCCGGGGACCGCGTTCACCGTCAACGGATAGTTTGTGCCGATGCCGTCGCCAATGGATCGCGCAACGCGCGCCGACAGACTCGCATCGACCGGCGCGCCGGGAACGCCCGGCCCGAGCACGAACTCATAGCTGCGCCGCGCGAGACGCGGCAGCCACTGCGCGCGCTGGTCAGGCGGTAAATGATCGAGCAGCGCCACCGAACTCGCCACCTCGCGTTCGATGTAGCCCATCATTATGTTGGTCATGGTCTGGTCGCGTTCGGTCAGCGTGAACCAGAACGACAGCGTCTGCGCCAGCGCGAGGCCGACGAACAGAATCACCGCGAGCCGCGCGAACAATGTGCGCGGCCAATGCAGCCACGAGCGCGTGTTCATTCCGGCTCACCGATGGCGGTCACGGCGGCGGAAAACACATAGCCCTCGCTGCGCAGCGTCTTGATGTAGCGCGGTTCGCGCGCGACGTCGCGCAAGCGTTGGCGCAAGCGGCTCACCATCAGGTCGATCGAGCGATCGAACTGATCGGCCTGGCGGCCCTGGGTCAGGTTGAGCAGCTGATCGCGCGTCAACACCCGCTGCGGGTGATCGAGAAACACGCGCAGCAGACGGTACTCGGCGCCGCTCAACGCGACCATCGTGCCTTCGGCATCGAGCAGATGGCGCGCGGTGGTGTCGAGCCGCCAATCGCCGAATTCCAGCATTTGCACCGACTCCGTCACCTGCATGCCGGGCGGCAGCATGCGTACGCGGCGCAGCACCGAGCGAATCCGCGCGAGCAGTTCGCGCGCGGCAAACGGTTTGGTCAGGTAATCGTCGGCGCCCATTTCCAGACCGAGAATCCGGTCCGCTTCCTCGTCGCGGGCCGTCAGCATCAGGATGGGCACAGTGCGGAATTTGCCGGCGCGCAATTCGCGGCACAGCACCAGTCCGTCTTCGTCCGGCAGCATCAGATCCAGCACGATCAGATCGGGCGCGCCCTGGTCCAGCGCGGCGCGCATCTGGCGGCCGTTGGCGGCGAGCGATACCCGGATGCCGTTCTTCTCGAGGTAGCCGGCGAGCAATTCGCGAATGCCGCGGTCGTCGTCGACGATCAGTACGTGGTCGGTAGTGTCCATCTATGCGTCATCTCTCGTGGTGTTTCATCCGCATCCGGCTCGTATGAAGCGGCGAATCACGCACCGGATGCACCATGGTTATGGCATGCCTGCTTTATAGCCTGGCTCGCACGGCGAATTGTGTCGCAGTGTATCTCGCCCTCCCGCCGACACAAAACATTGCAAGCGCACGCCATTGCCGACATAAGCCAGATAAGCGCGGACGTTCCGATACGGCCATACCAGCCAACGGAAAGTCCATCATGCACAGCACCTTCGAAACGCCGCTCGCCCTGCTGGCCGGGCTGCTCACCATTGCCTCTCCGTGCATTCTGCCAGTCATGCCGATCCTGCTCGGCACCTCGGTCGAGCAGCCGAGCCGCACGCGGCCGCTGTTCATCGTCGCCGGATTCATTATCACCTTCGCTTCGTTTGCGATGCTGCTGGGCGCCGTGTCCAGCACGGTGCACGTCGCGCAGCAAGCGCTGCGCAATACCGGCATCGCGTTGCTTGCGCTGTCCGGACTGTTGCGCCTGTGGCCGCGTCCCTACGACTGGCTCGTTGCGCAATGGCAGGGACCGCTGGAGCGCATCGGCGCCGCGATCGCGCCGGGCGTGCAGCCCGGTAGCGGCAACGCGGGCGGCTTCGTGCTGGGCATGTCGCTGGGCGCGGTGTGGACACCGTGCGCCGGGCCCGTGCTCGCTTCGATCCTGGTGCTGGTGGTCAAGGCGCAGGACCTCGGATGGTCGGCACTGTTGCTTACGTTGTATGCGATCGGCGCGGCCATTCCAATGCTCGCGATCATCTACGGCGGACATTACGTGACGCAACGGGTGCGCGTGGTCTCGCGCCATGCGCAGCGCCTGCAACAGGTGTTCGGCGTGCTCGTGATGCTGACCGCACTCGCGATCTATCTGCAATACGACGTTCTGATTTACGCGCGGATCGCCGCGCTCTTTCCGGCCCTCAAAGGACTCTGACATGCTATCCCAACTCAAGACACTCGCTATCGCCGCCACCTTTGCCGCCACGGCGGCTACCGGCACCGCCCCTCTCGCCGCGCCGTTGAAGGACGGCCCACCCGCACCGGAATTCACCGGCATTTCCAAATGGCTGAACAGCGATCCGATCACGCTTCAGCAATTGCGAGGCAAGGTGGTGCTGGTCGACTTCTGGACGTACACCTGTATTAATTGCATCGATACGCTGCCGTACGTGAAGGCCTGGAACCAGAAGTACAAGGATCAAGGCCTGACGGTGATCGGTGTGCACACGCCCGAATATCCGTTCGAGCGCAATACCGACAACGTCAAGACCGCGATCAAGCGCTTCGGCATCAGCTATCCGGTGGCGCAGGATAACGAGTACGCAACGTGGAGCGCTTACAACAACCAGTACTGGCCGGCCTTTTATCTGCTCGACAAGAAAGGCAAGGTTGCCTATACGCACTTCGGTGAAGGCGACTACGCGCAAACGGAAGCCGCGATTCAGGCGCTGCTCGCGCAAAAGGATTGATGCCAGTTTTTTGCCGTGATGTCCGGACGGGTCGAAGCGATGGGTGACATTGCTTCAGCCCGTTTTTTTGTACGGCTGCGTTCGGCCAGCACGCTGCGGACGCGTCGCGTCATGAATAGAACTGCGCGGCGGACAGTAGCCGGAACCACAGATTTGTATCGCAACGTATCTGCCGATCGCGCGGATACACAGCATTGCAATAGTCCGCCCTCGCGACACAAGCCAGATACCTCAGCCGGTTTTAATGCATCAACGACGGACGCTGAGAAACACCTTGCCGCGAACCTGAATCAAATGCGGCTCGCCTCTCAGCCAAACCGGCGCCTTTTTCCTATTTGCCTCATACCCAGTTTCTGGAGAACGACATGAAAGTTTCGATGATCGCTTTGGCCCTCGCCGCATTCGCCACGACAGCATCCGCTTACGCCACCACTTCGGTCGATGCAAACGCAGACAAATTGAACGTTCAGCAGACGCGCCAATGGACGCCCGACCACAGCAACGCGACGGGGAAAACCCGTCAGGAAGTTCGTCAGGAACTGGTGCGTGCCCAGAAAGACGGACAGCTCGCCGCCCTTAAGCAGCTCTACCAGGGAAGCTGAGCATTGCTCGCTGCCGGGCGCTGCGCTCCGGATCGATCACGTCACCTGACGCGACACATCCGGAGCCGCCTGTAGAGCACCGTCACTTTTCAACATACTGTTTCGAGGTCTCATCATGATCAAGCATCTTCTTATCGCGGCGTCGCTCGTTGTCAGTGCCGTTGCCGTCTCTCCCGCTTTCGCGAGCAGCGGCTATGGCCCTGCGCCGCACTACGATCCGCTCGCAGGCGCACCCTCGTCGCAACGCGGCCAAAGCGTCCAGACGATTCGCGCCGAACAGCCGCAGGCGATGGCGATGGCGAGCATCGATGCCGACACAGCCGCGCAGTCCTATGGCGGCGTGCGCGATACGGTTTCCCAGTCGGGCGCGCGCGTTGCGTTCAACGCGCCGCGCTCCGCTTACTCGCATCACTAAATCATTCAAGCAAGGATATTCATCATGACCCAACTCGATAAAGTGCTGTACACCGGCAAGACCCACACCACCGGCGGCCGCGACGGTGCGTCGCGCAGCTCCGATGGCCGGCTGGACGTGAAGCTCTCGGCGCCCGGCATTGCCGCAGCCGGCACGAATCCGGAGCAGATGCTAGCTGCGGGCTGGTCGGCTTGCTTCATCGGCGCAATGGGGCTCGCTGCGAAGAAGATGAACGTCGCGCTGCCGCATGACACTGCCGTCGATGCGGAGATCGATCTGGGTATGAACGGCGACGCTTATTTCCTGCGGGCGCGTTTGAATGTCAGCCTGCCGGGTGTCGATCGCGAAGTCGCACGGGCGCTGGCAGATATCGCGCACCAAACGTGTCCGTACTCGAAAGCGACGCGCGGCAATATCGACGTTGTCGTTACAGTTGTCTAAGCTTTCCTCTTCTTCGTGAGAGTTGGCGGCGCACTCCAGTGAGTGCGCCGCTTTATTTTTTATTCATCCACATGCGCTGTCTCTGTATGGCGTGGTGCTGATGCGCCTGAAAGTCGATGGCTGGTTGCCAATCAAGGTCGGCGCAAAACATTGTGGCCTTGTCGCGCCGACCTAGCGCGTCGCGCAAAAAAATCGCGATGAGCCATACCTCCGCTCATCGCGACTCTGTTCGCGCTAATTTCCCAACGACGCCTGCCACGCATCGCCAACGCCGACCCGCCCGGCAAGCAGCCAGGCAATCGCACGATGACGGTGCAACCCGCGCAAAGGCATAGTCGACTCCAAGCACTAGAGGCGCGCGACATCGGTGATCGCGTCGGCAAAGGCCTTCGGCGCTTCCTGCGGCAGGTTGTGTCCAATGCCGCCGCTGAGGTTGCGGTGCTGATAGCTGCCCGTGAATTTCTTCGCGTACGCAGCCGGATCGGGATGCGCCGCGCCGTTCGCATCGCCTTCCATCGTGATGGTCGGCACCCCGATCGTCGGCGCCATCGCCAGACGCTTTTCCAGTTCGTCGTATTGCGCCTCGCCCTGGGCCAGCCCCAGGCGCCACCGGTAGTTGTGAATCACCACCGCCACATGATCCGGATTGTTGAACGACTGCGCCGTGCGCTCGAACGTCGCATCGTCGAAATCCCATTTCGGCGACGCCGTGTGCCAGATCAGCTTGTTGAAATCGTGCCGGTTCGCTTCATAGCCCGCATAGCCGCGCTCCGTGGCGAAATAGAACTGATACCACCACGTCAGCTCCGCCTTCGGCGGCAGCGGCGCGCGGTTCGCCTCCTGACTGCCGATCAGGTAGCCGCTCACCGATACCATCGCCTTGCAGCGTTGCGGCCACAGCGCCGCGATGATGTTCACCGTGCGCGCGCCCCAGTCGAAGCCGCCCAGCACTGCCTTGTCGATTTTCAGCGCGTCCATCAGCGCGATGATGTCCACCGCGACCACCGCCTGCTGACCGTTGCGCGGCGTATCGGCCGACAGGAAGCGCGTCGAACCATAGCCGCGCAGATACGGCACGATCACCCGGTAGCCCCCGGCCACCAGCAGCGGCGTGACTTCCGCGAAGCTGTGGATGTCGTAGGGCCAGCCGTGCAGCAGAATGACGACCGGTCCGTTGCGCGGACCTGCTTCCACATAGCCGATGCTCAGCGTACCGGCGTTGATCTGCCGAACGGGCCCGAACGACGCGGCGCCTGCCGCCTTCGTACCGCCCGCCGTTGCATTGGACTGCGCGTGAGCCAGTCCGCTCAGGCCCAACTCCAGCAGACTGATACCGGCAACGGTGGTCCCCAGCAGACGGCGGCGCCGCAGGTTGATCTGGTCCGACATGGCTATTCTCCTAATGATGTAGTTCGCACTAGAGGAAGCGGGCTTTTCGTCGTGAAGCCCGGCGTGACGTACCGCGGCGACTGCCGCGGGCACGGATTGAACCGATCGACTGGCGCGCCGAAAGGCGCGGCCGGTCAACCGCATCGCTGCTTACGGCTTTGCGTAAACCGGGCCGAGGCCGATAACATCAGGCTGCGCGACACGCGAACCCGATGCCGAAGTGCCGGCCGTCGAACCACCGTATGACGACACCGACAGGCCCTGTTGCGCATTCAGGCGCGCCTGCGCTGCTTCGATGTTCTTCGGATATTGAGTCTGATCGCTGGCGGGGTTGTAGCCGGCGCGCTGCAGCTCGACCAGTTGCGCGCGGACATCGGCACGCGTAAGCGGCTGGTTCGACTGCGCGAACGACAAAGCGGGAATAGCGACGACAGCGGCGACGATAAGCGATTGAACGAGCTTCATGATTTGCACCTCAAGAGAATTGATTGACGCAAACACCTGTTTGCGTTCTGTTCTGCAAAGCCAGTTCGTCTGGCCTGGAGGTATTAGACCCCGCTGACGTATCGGGCTTGTGTCTGCAATTATGAGCAATGCAAAGTTATGTAGCGGCTAACGGCGTAGATACATTGCTATACAAAAAAGGCGGAGCACCCACGGCACGCCTTCTTTGGACTGGGCACGTCGCGACGCCTCAGCGCGCGGCTCAATGCTTCGATTTGAAATTTCAATCATGAAGACTGTACGGATGCGACGGAGGGTGGTGAGGATTGCGGCGCAGCCGCAAATCGTGGACGACACTGGATGGCGCGGCGAGGTCATTATAGTCACGTGTTGACATGTGCTGAATGCGCATTGGGTGTTGTTCTTGCACAGAACATCCGTTCCGGCCTGATACCGACAGCGCGCCATCAAAATCATGTCGTTATATGGCGCAAGCTTGAGAGTATCGTGACGATTGCCGTGCTCGCCATCTGCCGCGCCGTCTTCGCATTAAGCGACTTCGCTGTGAATTACCACTTCTCGCGGGGAGAATCCGATGCTCACTCTCTATTCGTATCCGGACCTGTTCGGCGTAGCCGATAACAATCCGTTCGGCCTGAAGGTGTTCGCGTTCATGAAGTTGTGCGAAATGAACTTCGAGCACCGGCATATCCTCGATACGAGCCTCGCTCCGCGCGGCCAACTGCCGTATCTGGTCGATGGCGACGATACGATCGGCGACAGCGACCGCATCATCGCGCATTTGAAAGCCCGGTACGATCTACAGATCGACCGCGCGCTTTCGGCCGGACAAGTGAATCTCGACTTCATGGTGCGGCGAACGCTCGACGATCTGTACTGGTCGATGAGCTTTTCACGTTGGCGCGACGATCGCTTCTGGCCGTCGTTTCGCGACGCCATTCTCGCCACGCACGCCGAGGTAAGCGCGCACGATCTCGACGCAGCGCGTGAGTACAACCGCTTGCGTTATCACTATCAGGGCATCGGCCGCTACGAGCCGGAACAGGTGTACGCGCGGGGCATCGACGATCTACGCGTCGTCGCCGATCTGCTCGGCGACAGCGGGTTTGTCTTTGGCCCCGCTCCCGCCACCATCGACGCGGCAATCTATGGTTTCATCGCCAATATCTATTTCTACGACATCGACACGCCGTTAAAGCGCTACGTGCTATCGCGCCGCGCGCTGATTCGTCATTGCGAGGCGATCCATCAGCGGATCAGCGGTTAGAGCAATGCTGTGCATCAATCGGGACGCCACGTGCTTGCCGAATAGCGAGTAGCCGGACAACCGGCTCACGCTTCACGCAACGGCTTCTGGCAAGCGGCCAGCACGGCGCCGGCCGCCAGCAGCAACGCGGAATAAACCAGGCCTCGCGCAAGACCAGCGCCGTCCGACACCCAGCCGATCACCATTGGCCCGACGATCTGCCCAAACGCGAACACGATCGTGAATGCACTGATGCCTTTGGCCCAATGACTCGCGGGCAGATTGTGGCGCACGAATGCCGTGGTCGACGCGACCGCCGACAGAAACGTCGCGCCGAACAGCAGCCCGGACACGAACGCCAACCACGGCTGCGCGAACAACGCGGGCAGCAGCGTCGCGACGGCGAGCAACGCATTGAGCACCGCGAGCGCCTGCCCGCCGCGCATCCGGTCAAGCAGCCCGGACCACAGGCGCGCCGACACCACCGTCGCCACGCCGAGCAGCAGATAAAAGCCCGTCACGACCGGCGCGCTCATCCCCGCGTTGCGCAGCAGCGCGACGATGAACGTCATGTAGCCGATATAGCCGACGCCGAACAAACCGTAGCCCGCCAGCGCCATGCTGAAGCGCGGCCAATGCAGCCCCGTGGCCGGGCCAGGCCCGCGCGCCGCCGTTGCGGCGCTCACATGCGCGCTTTCGATTTTGCGCGCCGCGCCGATCGCCACCGCCGCGAACACTGCGCACGCGGCCGCCAGCGCGAACCACGCGAACTGCCAGCCGTGTGGGACGTTGAGGATGGTCAGCGGCACCAGCACCGACGACGCCACGATGCCCCATCCCGTGCCGCCGTAGTACAAGCCGAGGACGAGCCCCGCCTCATGCGGCCGCGCCGACGCGAGCCGCGCCGCCAGTACGCCGCCGCCGATGAAGATCGCCGCGCTGCTCGCGCCGGTGATGACGCGCAACGCGAGCAGCGAGTCGGTGTCGGCGAGCAGGCCGCTGCCGGCCATCAGCAGCGCGGTGGCCGCGCAACCGCCGCCGAACAATGCGCCGGCCGACCAGCGGCGCGCGAGACGCGGAAACGCCAGCGCGCCGAGCAGATAGCCGAGCGCATTGGCCGTGTTCATCGCGCCGGCTTGAGCGAAGCTCCAGCCGAGGTCGAGTTTCATCGACGGCAGCAGCAGCGCGTAGGCGAAGCGCGCCAGTCCCAGAGCGATCGCGCTGCCTAGTGACAGCGCGGCGGCGAGCGTCAGGGTCGGCAGGCGCTGCGCCGCTTCGGTGGGCGTGGAGTTCGGTGCGGTGTCGAGTGAGGTGGGCGGCATGGGCTAACGGGAAAGACCTGGTCTTCTGCGAGACAAGTGGAATGGGAGGCTGAATGCGGCTACGTCGCCATCATATCTGGGAGCGCTTGGCGGGACGGACCGTTAGTTGCCTTTATATCAGCAATCGCATGTTGGCGTGCAGGGCCGCCGTTTGGGTCTCAAGAGCGGCCTCCAGCGCCGCCGTTTTGGACGCGGCCTGCAACGGCGCCCAGCTTGCGAAACGGCGCGCGGCAGCCGTGCACTGGCGCGACATTCTGAGCAACGTGGGTTTGCGGCAGGACGGCATCGAACACTTCAATCTGCTAATGCGCTCGCTGATGCACGTGTCCTCTCGCCCGCTGGATATGCGCTGCCGTTGCGCCAGCAATCTGGGCAAGGACGACGCGTTGATCCTGCAAACCATCGCGTTGCTGCAAAAGACGCATAGCGGGGCCGCGTTGCGCATGTTGAGCGAATGGCCGCATGAGCCGAATCGCTCATCGCCGCGCGCTGACTGCGCCAACATCGTCGCGGATCACGCCGGACGCCCGGCGCAAGCGAGTGATCGCGACACTACCCTGGATAACATCCGCAACGCGCCGCGATTCTCAGCCAGGTGTCCGCTCTTTCGGCACGACGAGCAGCAATGCCACGCCGCTCACGACCAGCGACGCGGCCAACAGATACAGCGCATTGTCCATGCTGCCGGTGTGCGTCTTGATCTGACCGATCACCCACGGACTAACGATGCCGCTCGTAATGCCGATGCTGCTGATCAACGCGATGCCGGCAGCAGCAGCCGTGCCGGAAAGATAGCTGGACGGCACCGTCCAGAAGATCGGCAGCGCTGCGAAGATCAGCACCGCGGCAAGCGAGAGAATCGCGAGCATCGCAGGAAAGCTGCTCAGATGCAGCGTCAACAGCGAGAGCGCCGCGCCGCCGCCGATCGTGCAAGCGGCAAAATGACGGCGACGCTCGCCGCGACGATCCGAATGACGCGCAATCAGAATCAGCCCCACTGCGCCAACCGCATTCGGGATCACCGTGTACAGGCTGATCGCCAGCACGTCGTGCACGCCGAAGTCGCGAATCATCAGCGGCATCCAGAAGCTCAGCGTCAACGACGCGCAGGTCAGCGCAAAGTAGATGAACGCGAACAGATAGACGCGCGGATTGCCCAAGGCCTGCCTCAACGAGCGCGACGAATGCGCGTTCGCGTGCGAGCCGTGACGGCGGTCCTCGTCGCGTTGTGCGATCAGCCGTGCCTTCTCCGCCGCGCTGAGCCAGCGCGCGTGTTGCGGGCCGTCCACCAGATAGAACGCGGCGAGCAGACCGAGCACGATCGCGGGCGCGCCTTCGATCACGAACATCCACTGCCAGCCGAACAGTCCCAACACGCCGGCCATGTCGCGCATGATCCAGCCGGACACCAGGCCGCCGAGCACGCCCGCCACCGCGACACCCGCGAAGAAGATCGACAGCACGGCCGCGCGCCGCCGCGCCGGATACCAGTAGGTCAGATACAACACGATGCCGGGAAAGAAGCCCGCTTCGAACACGCCGAGCATGAAGCGCATCACGTAGAAATGCGTCGGAGTGGACACCATCATCATGCCGACCGAAGCGATGCCCCATAGCAGCATGATTCGCGTGAAAGTGCGGCGCGCGCCGAAACGAGCGAGCAGAAGGTTGCTCGGTACTTCGCACAGCACGTAGCCGATGTAGAAGACCGCCGCGCCGAGCCCATACATCGCGTCGCTGAAACCGAGGTCGTGCTTCATCTGCAATTGCGCGAAGCCGATATTGATGCGATCGAGAAACGACACCACGTAGCACAGAAACAGAAACGGAATGATCCGCAGCGACACCTTGCGATACAGCAGGTCGTCATGGGCGATGCCGGACGCATCCGGCTCCAGCGCGGGGGCGACAGATTGGCTCATCGGTTTTCTCCAAACGTGAGGGTCCAACGGACCCGGTAGGTCCGGCGTCTTGCTGCGCCGCTTGGATGGGTTCTGCTGAAACGGCACGCGCACGCGCCAAGGCGCCGCGTTGCCGGTTTGAGTAGCGCACGGCGCGCCGTGGCCGCGCGTGTTCTATTCGTTGCTTGCCGCTCGCCTTTTTACGTGGCCTCAGGCCGCCAGCGGATGTTCGTCCGTGCGTTGTGCCGAAGCATCGGCTACGCTTTCGCGCGCGGCCTGCATGGCTTCGATCAGCGTCGCGTAATCGCCAATATGATTGGCGAGCAGCAGGATCAGTTGCGCATTCGCCGATTGGCTCTGCGCGGCGTCCAGATCGCGGTGCATATCGATCAGCGCCTCGTAGAAATCGTCGGGACGGTCGAGGTTCGGTTGCGTGTTCAGTGCCATGTCTGTCTCCTGCTATTTTTTACTCGTGCGCTCATGCGCTCATGCCCTGCGTGTGTGGCGCGGGCTTGCGCGTTCAGGACGTGCCTTCGACGCACAGCGCGCGCTTGAACGCATGCCCGACAGCGGCCGTGTCGACTTGCCGCCAACGCGCGCACACATGCTGATCCGGCCGAATCAGGTAGAACGTGCCATGTGTAGCGTTGTAGCGTGCGCTCGCCAAACCCTCGGCGTCGTGGACCACACGCAGGCCCGGCAACGACTCGGCCTGCGCGTCGCCGCGCGTCACCACGACGAGCTGCAATGGAACCGGCCCCGCGCGCAACGCGTCCAATGCGGCCCGCGTCACCGGATCGATACCTTGCTCGCCGCAGAACAGCACGCCGGTGAATTGCTGGCCGAGCTGCGGCAACAGCCATCCCGCTTGCCCGTCCACTTGCACCGGCGCATCGACGCACGACGCGCCCGGCACCATCGCGCCGTCGAAGCGGTCCTGGTCCGCTGTATTCAGCGGGGAATCACGCAATACCGCCGGCACGGAGAGCCGCCCGCTATTGGTCAACTGACGCGCGAACGGATGATGCCGCGACAACTTCAGCACGGCATCGCGGAAGACGCGGCTCACGGGACTCTTCGGCGTAATGAAATCGGTGGAGCGGGTGGAATTGCGGATGTTCTCGTCGGCGGCGAATTCGCGTTCGCTTGCATAGGTGTCGAGCAATGCATCGGACGCGTTGCCTTCGAGCACCATCGCCAACTTCCATGCGAGGTTTTCTGCATCCTGCACACCGCTATTCGCGCCGCGCGCGCCGAACGGCGACACGCCATGCGCGGAGTCGCCCGCGAACAGCACGTTGCCGTGCCGGAAGCGCTCCATCCGCAAACACGAAAACGTATAGACGCTGACCCATTCCAGTTCGAACTTCGCGTCCGCGCCGAGCAATGCGCGCACCCGCGGAATCACGCGCTCAGGCGTTTTCTCCAGCACGGGGTCGGCGTCCCATCCCAACTGGAAATCGATTCGCCACACGTTGTCCGGTTGACGATGCAGCAATACAGATTGATTCGGATGAAACGGCGGATCGAACCAGAACCAGCGCTCGGTCGGAAAGTCCGCTTCCATTTTTACGTCGGCGATCAGGAAGCGGTCCTTGAAGGTCACGCCCTTGCTGTCGAGTCCCATCAGCTTGCGCAGCGGACTGCGCGAGCCGTCGGCGGCGACCACATAACGGCCGCGCAACGGATACTGCCCATTGGGCGTTTCGACCGTCAACGTCACGCCGGCTTCGCAGGTGCCCGGCGCGCCGTTCTGCTGCACGCCGACCACTTTGCTTTTCCAGCGGATCTCCAGATTCGGCATCTCCTGCGCGCGTTCGAGCAGAAAGCCTTCGACGTAGTACTGCTGCAGATTGATGAACGCGGGCCGGTGATGCCCCACTTCCGGTTGCAGATTGAACGTGTACACAAGTTCGTCTTTCAGGAACACCTTGCCGACATTCCAGCTGATGCCTTTGTCCACCATCTTCTGACCGCAGCCCAGGCGGTCGAAGATATCGAGCGAGCGCTTCGAAAAGCAGATCGCCCGCGATCCGGTGGACAATGAACAATCGTCGTCGACCAGCACGACCGGCACGCCGTGCTGCGCGACATCGATCGCGGTGGCAAGACCCACCGGGCCCGCGCCGACCACGATCACCGGATGGACCGCTTGCTCCGCGCCCGGTTGTGCGCTTTGTTCGCGGCACGGCTGGTATTCGAACGACAGCGTCTGGTAGTTGATGCTCATCTTGTGTCTCCGTCCATCTCTCTGCTGTGCATCGCTGTGTTTCTATTCTCGTCAGGCTTGCAGCGCGTCCCACATGTCCTTGTCGCGTTGCGCGGTCCAGATGCGCGGATGCGTGATGCCGCTCGCTTCGTCGAACGCGCGCGAGACATCGAACGGCAGGCAATGCTCGTAGATGAACACGTGGCCGAACTTCGGGTCCATCGCCTTGCGCGTGAGCGCCATCGCGGCCTTCAGATCGAGCTTCTGCGCGACGGCCTCACGGCCCTGTTCCAGCAGCGTGGTGACGAAGTCCTTCGTATAGTCGAGACCCTTGTTGATCTCTTCCGGCGTGGTCAATGCGGGGCCCCGGCCGGGCACCAGCTTGTCGGCGTTCAGCGCGCGCAGTGCTTCGAGCGTGGCCGGCCATTGTTCGAGCTGCGCGTCGCCGCAATAGCAGGCCGCGTCATACTCGACCAGGTCGCCGGAGAACAGCACCTTCTGCGACGGCAGCCATACCACCGTGTCGCCCTTCGTGTGACCCGCGCCCAGATGCGCGATACGCACTTCGAGCTTGCCGAGGAACAGCGTGATTTCCTTCTCGAACACGAGCGTCGGCCACGTCAGGCCCGGCACCGTTTCGACGCCGGCGAAGAGACGCGGAAAGCGCTCGATTTCCGACTTCATATCCGCCTCACCGCGCTCGACGATCATCTCGTACGTGCCGCGACTAGCGATCACCTGCTGCGCGCCCTCTTCGAAATAGGCCGACGCGCCGAGCACGCGCACCGCGTGATAGTGCGAGAGCACGACGTATTTGATCGGCTTGTCGGTGACGCTGCGAATCTTCGCGATGAGGTCCTGCGCCATGGCCGGCGTGGCGGTGGTGTCGACGATCAGCACGCCGTCGTCGCCGATGATCACGCCCGAGTTCGGATCGCCTTCGGCGGTGTACGCGTAGGCGTTGTCGGACAGCTTGGTCCACGTGACTTTCTTGACTTCCAGATCGGCCTGGGATGCGAATGCCTTTGCCATGCTTGTCTCCCTCAAAAGTTGGACGTGAGGCGAGACGGCCGGCTGCGCGAATGCCGCGCGGGCTGACGGTATTGGAGGATTGTCTCGCCCCGTTTTTGACCCTGTGACTGCGCCGGTGTGTCGGGGTGAATGCATCTTAGGTCGGCGCGAGTTTATTTGTCAATAGCGAAATGTATCGCTATACGCAAATTTCTAGGCGCATAAGATGGAAGCAGGATGGGGCGGCCATTCGCAGGCCATTCGGCTAACATGGACCCTTTTTACGGACGAGCGCGGGTGTGAGCAAAGCAGCGAAACCAGCCACGAGCAAAGGCGCGCGCGGCGACGACACGGCGGACGGCGGCAAAACGCAGCGCGGCATTCAGAGCGTCGAAGTGGGCGGCCGCGTGTTGCTGGCGCTCGCCCAGGCGCGCGCGCCGCTCGCGCTGTCCGATCTCGCCAGTGCCGCGCAGCTCGCGCCGGGCCAGGCGCACGCCTATCTGGTGAGCTTGAGCCGCCTGGGTCTCATCAAGCGCGACGAACTCTCCGGCCGTTATGAGCCGGGGCCGCTGTCGTTGCGGCTCGGTTTGCTGCGCCTCGAAAACCAGCCGGCGTTTCGCGCCGCCGTGCCGCGCGTCGCCACGCTGGCCGCGGCGATCGGCTTCAGCGTCGCGATCTGCATTGCGGGGCCCCAGGGGCCGACCATCGTCCGCTATGAGCACGGCGGATTTCCGCTGCACGTCAACTTGCATGTGGGCACGGTGATGTCGCTGCCGGCGACATCGACGGGGCGTGTGTTTTGCGCGTTTTTGCCCGCCGACGTGCTGGCCGCGATGTGGGCGAACCAGTCGGGCGCCGCGCATAGCGCGATGACGCCGCCTGACCAGAGCGCCGCCTTCGAGACAGCGCTGCGCCAGATCCGCGCGCGTGGCCTCGAATCCAGCGTGGATGCGCCGAGCCCGGGCATCAGCAGTCTGAGCGCGCCGGTGCTGGATAACGACGGCCGCCTGTCGCTCGCGTTGACAGTGATCGGCCCGACCGGCGCGATCGATGTCGCCGCCGATGGCCCGGTTGCTCGCGCGCTGCTCGGCGCGACCCGCGACATCGGCGTGCAACTCGTCGCCGCGCCTTTCATGACAGCTTCTTCCCCATCGTGACCGACTCTGCCGACCCCTCCCATTCCTCCGCCGATGCGAAACCGCAGCGCGGCATCCAGTCGCTCGACAGCACGGGCGAATTGCTCAGCGCGCTGGTCGCGGCAGCGCGGCCGTTGAGCTTGCGCGACCTCGCGGCGCTGGCCGGCATGCCGCCGGCCAAGGCGTTTCCGCATCTGGTGAGTCTGCTGAAAATCGGCTTGCTCGATCGCGATGCGTCCGGCTGTTTCGAAGCCGGGCCGCTCGCGCTCGAACTGGGTTTGATCGGCTTGCAGCGTCTGTCGCCGACGCGTGAGGCTGAACCCGAAGTGGTCGAGCTGGCGGCGTCGACGGGAATGAGCGTCGCGATGGCGGTGCTCGGGCCGCTCGGGCCGACCGTCGTGCGTCTGGAGGAATCGGCGCGGCCCCTGCATGTGAGCTTACGGGTCGGCTCGGTGATGTCGCTGGTGAATACGGCGATTGGCCGCGTGTTCGCGGCGCATGTCGCCGACGATGTGCGAGCGGGTCTGCTGACGCAGGATCATCTGCGGCTGGCGGGGCATGCGTTGACTGGGGAGGCGGCATTGGTGCGGTCTGTTGCGCAAGACAAACCGGCAGCCCTGGCAAGCGGTGCGGACGCAGCGCCCGAGTTCACGCCGGCCAGCAACGCTTACGCGCAGCGACTCGCGCGAGTCCGCATGGAAGGCATCGACACGGCTTTGAGCCGGCCCGTGCCTGGCATCAATACGTTGGCCGCGCCGGTGTTCGACCATACCGGCAGCATCTGCCTCGTGCTTGCATTGATGGGACCGAGCGGCAGTTTCGATAGCGAACCCACGGGCAAACCGGCGCAGACTTTGCGCGCGGCGACGCTGAGGTTGTCGCGCAGATTTGGCTGGATCGCGGCGACGGGCGGCGACATCGCGTAAGCGCACCCGGCAACCCGTCAGAACGCGGGCGAATCAGTCCCCCGCTCCCTCCGGCTCATGCGACGCCAACCTGGCCTTCGCATGCCGCATCTTTTCGAGCGTCTTCGGACCCGCTTTGAGTGCAACGCCGATGGCAAGCGCGTCCATGATGCACAAATGCACGAGCCGCGACACGCCCGGCGTATTCGGATCGATCGGACTCGGCACGCGCAACAGCAACGGAATATCGACGAGCCACGCCAGCCGCGACCCGACATTGGTCAACGCGATCGTGGTCGCGCCGCGCTCCTTGGCGATCTGAATGCTTTCGTTCACTTCGACGCTGCGTCCCGAATGCGAAATCGCAAAGGCCACGTCGCCCGGCTCCATCAGGCCCGCGTAAAGCCGCTGTAAATGACCATCCGTAAAAGCGCTCGACGCGATGTCGATCCGCAGGAACCGCAACGCCGCGTCTTGCGCGACGAGCCCCGAGCCGGAACCCACGCCGAAGAAAAACACCCGCCCCGCGCTCGACAACGCCGCGATCGCGCTTTCGACCACCGCCGGGTCCAGCGCGCCGCGCGCATGCGTGATGCCGTCGATCGCCGCCTCGGCGACCTTGTCCATCAAGGTCTGCACGTCGTCGTCGCGCGCCACCGCGGTGGATGCATACGGCACGCCGCCCGCCACACTCTGCGCCAGTTGCATCTTGAAGTCGCGCAGGCCGTGCGCGCCGATCGCGCGGCAAAAGCGCGTGACGGAAGGCTCGGACACATCCGCGCGCTGCGCCAGTTCGGTGATGCTCGCGCGCATCGCGAAGTCGACATCGCTCAACACCATGTCGGCGACCTTGCGCTCGGCGGGCCGCAAACTGGCAAGCGCGCTGCGGATGTGGGGAATCAAGTTCGGTGCGGACACCCGGTGTTCCTTGAGGGTTAAATGAATCCGCGTCGCTCGCAGCTTCGATCAGCATCGACCGGCTTGAATCGGCTTCAAGCGGCAACACGCGGTTCAGGCCAGCCTGCGTCCACTCTCCGTATCGAACAGATGAATATGCTCGGCCGGCAAACGCAGCGTGACACGCTGACCGGGCTCGACTTTCGAGCGCTGGCGAGTCGTCACGCACCACGCGTTGCCGCCTATTTTCCCGTACAGGTGCGTCTCCGCACCGGTCGGCTCGACCACTTCGACTTCCATTGAGGCGTCCGGCATCTGTGCCATGGTCTCGATGTGCTCCGGCCGCACGCCAAGCGTGACCTTCGCGCCGACTTTGGCGCTCGCCGGCACGCTCTCCAGCACGATCTCGGCGCCGTCCGCGAGCTTCAGCGCAAGGCCCGCCCCTTGCGAGCGATTCACGATCACCCCTTCGGCGAAGTTCATCGACGGCGAGCCGAGGAAGCTCGCGACGAACAGATTCGCCGGATGATCGTAAAGCTCCAGCGGCCGGCCAATCTGCTCGATACGCCCCGCGTTCATCACCACGATGCGGTCGGCCATCGTCATCGCTTCGATCTGATCGTGCGTGACGTAGATCACCGTGTTCTTCAGCCGCTGATGCAGCGCCTTGATTTCCGTGCGCATCTGCACGCGCAGCTTGGCGTCGAGATTCGACAGCGGCTCGTCGAACAGGAACAGCGACGGCTCGCGCACCACCGCGCGGCCCATCGCCACGCGTTGCCGCTGACCGCCCGAGAGCGCGCGCGGCAAGCGGTCCAGATAGCCGCCGAGGTTCAGCATCTTAGCGGCGGCTTCGATGCGCGGCTTGAAACTCGCCGAGGATTCCTTACGAATTCGCGGCCCAAACGCGATGTTTTCATAGACCGACAGATGCGGATAAAGCGCGTAGCTCTGGAACACCATCGAGATATTGCGCTGCTGCGGCGCGAGACTGTTCGCCCGCGTGCCGCCGATCATCAGGTCGCCGCCGCTGATCTCTTCGAGTCCCGCCACCATCCGCATCAGCGTGCTCTTGCCGCAGCCCGACGGCCCGACCAGCACGACGAACTCGCCGTCGTCGATGTCGAGATCGATGCCGTGCACCACCTGGGTGTCGCCATAGCGTTTGAAGATGCCGCTCAGTTGCACTGCTGCCATGCTGTCCTCATTGTCTTGCTGCGTTGACCCGGCCACCTTCTTCGTGCCGTGCGCCCGAACGTGGCGTGAAGCGGCTCAGAGCGATTCGAGCGTGAGTTCTTCCGCCATCAATCGATTGCCTGCCATCAAGCCGCCGTCTACCGGCAGCGCGACGCCGGTGATCACACGCGCCATCGGCGACGCGAGAAACAGCACCGCGTCGGCGATGTCGTCGGGCGTCGCGAAGTCGCGCAACGGATACCACTTTTTCAGATCCTCGAAGACCTGCGGGTTCTTGTCGACGCGCGCCTGCCACGCCTGCGTCTTCACGGTGCCCGGACAAACGATGTTCGCGCGAATGCCGTACCGCCCCAGCTCGATCGCGAGCGCCTTCGTGTAGCTGATCAGGCCGGCCTTGGCCGCGCTATACGCCGGATGGCCGAGCGCGGCCAGACCGTTCACCGAGCCGATCAACACCAGCGCGCCGCGCTGGCGTTCGATCATGGACGCCCGCACCGCTTCCACCGTGTGGTACGTACCGTTCAGATTCAGATGGACGTCGCGCTGCCAGCTCGCGGCGTCGGTCGTGGCGAGCGTCGTGCCCAACGCCGCACCCGCGTTCGCGACCATCACGTCCACCGGACCGCGCTTGCTGACCGCCTCGGCCACCGCTTGCTGCACCGCGGCAGCATCGCCGAGATCGACGGCGACCGGCGTGACATGCGCGTCGCCCAATTGCGCGGTGAGTGCCTGCAGCGCGGGCGCGTCGAGGTCGAGCGCCAGCACCGTGTCGCCCTGCTCCACGAAGCGCCTGCACAACACGCTGCCGATCCCGCCGCACGCGCCCGTCACCAACACCACACGATTCATATCCGCCTCGCTCCCGAGTCTCGCCGCCGACGCTCGATCCCGCCTGTACCGCCCTGTAAATTTCCTACAAATCTGACAACGCCACGGTGCCCCGTCATCCCGAAGATTGAGTATCCGTGGCATCGCGATATGCAGAATACCCCCGCTTTACAGCATCTTATGCACAAAACCGGCTGAGAAAAAATATCGCAGACCCTACGTGACAAGCTATTTTGCGTCATGTAGGATTTTTTCAAACAATTTAACCCAAAGCGGCCGGCGACGGCAGCAGACCACCCCACCATCGTAGGATGGGACCGGAGTAAGCGCTAAAGCGCTCACTCCGTTCGACACAGGAGAGAGAAATGTCGTTGCATGCCCGTGCTTCCCTCGCGCTCGGCAAAGTTGCCGTGGCGCTCGCTTTTGCAGGTATCGCCGTCGCGGCTCACGCCGACACGGTGCGCGTCACTGTCGCTCATTACAGCGACGCGACCGCGCCGTACTTCGAAAAAATGGCCCGCAACTTCGAGAAGGCCAATCCCGGCACGACCATCAAGATCGAAGACGTGAACTGGGACACGCTGCAACAGAAACTGCAAACGGACATCTCCGGCAACGCCAACGCCGACCTCGCGATCGTCGGCACGCGCTGGCTGCTCGACTTCGTGAAGGACGACGTGGCCGAACCGCTCGACGGCTACATGGACGCCAATTTCAAGGGCCGCTTCATCGGTCCGTTCCTGGCTCCAGGCCAGATCAACGGCAAGACCTACGGCCTGCCGATCGCCGCTTCCGCACGCGCCCTCTACTACAACAAGGACCTGCTCGCGAAGGTCGGCTATCCCGACGGCCCGAAGACCTGGAACGACGTGATCGACGCGTCGAAGAAACTGAAGGCACAGGGCATTGCCGGCTTCGGTCTGCAAGGCAAGGAAATCGAAACCGACGTCTACTATTACTACGCGCTGTGGACCCATGGCGGCGACGTGATCGGCAAGGACGGCAAGGCGGCGTTCAATTCGCCGGCGGGCATCAAGGCGGCCACGCTGTACAAGACGATGATCGACCAGGGTCTGACGCAACCGGGCGTGACGGGCTACAGCCGCGAAGACGTGCAGAACCTGTTCAAGCAGGGCCGCGTCGCGATGGTGATTTCGGCGCCGTTCCTCGCCAAGCAGATCAAGAAGGAAGCACCGAACCTGAAGTACGGCATCGACCCGATTCCGATGGGCACGACGCACGCCACGTATGCGGTCACGGATTCGATCGTGATGTTCAAGAACTCGAAGGTGAAGAAGTCGGCGTGGAAGTTCCTCGACTATCTGTTCACGAAGGAACCGCGCGTCGAGTTCACGACGACCGAAGGCTTCCTGCCGACCACCAAGGCTGAGGCAACCGACCCGGCGTTCAATGACCCGGACACCAAGGCGTTCGTCGCGCTGCTGCCGACGGCTCACTTCGCGCCGACCGTGACCGGCTGGGAAGACACCGCGAAGGCCGTGACCGACGCGATGCAATCGGTCTACCTCGGCAAGGCGCAGCCGGCCGACGCGTTGAACGCGGCGGCCGCGCAAGCGAACAAGTCGCTCGGTCACTGATCCGCAGCGACTCAGCCGTGACACCGAAGTGATGTGCTGAACCCGGAACGAGCGCCACCGTTGCCAAAGGCGGCGCGCGTTTCGGCCGTGATGCACCTGCTGCACTATCCGGCCCATCCCGACGCGCCCGCGCTTTAGTGCGGACGCGTCTTACGATCGAGCACGCATGAGCCGTTCCGCTTCTTCGCGCTTGCAAGCGCCCTGGTTGCTGATTGCGCCGAGCCTGGTACTCGCGCTGTTCATCATCAGCTACCCGATTTTCAACATCGTGTGGCAATCGCTGCACGAGGTGTCGCGTTTCGGCGCGATTCGCGACTTCACCGGTCTGCAGAACTTCTACAACGTATTCAACGACCCCGTGTTTCTCGCGTCCACGCGGCGCACGCTCATCTGGACCGTGTGCGTGGTCGGCGGCACCGTGCTGATCTCGGTGCCGGTCGCGCTGGTGCTCAATCAGGATTTCCATGGACGTGGCGTGGCGCGCACGATCGTGATGCTGCCGTGGTCCGTTTCCCTGACGATGACCGCCGTGGTCTGGCGCTGGGCCTTCAACGACGACTACGGGATGGTCAACGTCACGTTGCAAAGGCTCGGCCTGATCGGCGGTCCGATCCATTGGCTCGCGACGCCGGAACTGGCGTTTCCGGTGGAAATCGGCGTCGGCATTCTGGTGTCGATTCCGTTTACCGTGACGATACTGCTGGGCGGCCTCTCGTCCGTGCCGGGCGACATCTACGAGGCGGCGCGTATCGACGGCGCGAGTGCATGGCAGCAGTTTCGCAAGCTGACCATGCCGCTCTTGCGCCCGTTCATCAACATGACGATTCTGTTGAACGTGATCTACGTGTTCAACTCGTTCCCGATCATCTGGGTGATGACGCAGGGCGGCCCAGACAACAGCACGCACATTCTCGTCACGTATCTCTACGAACTGGGCTTCCGGCTCGGGCGTCCCGGCGAAGCTGCGGCGGTCTCGCTGATCATGCTCGTCATGCTGTTCGTTTTCTCGATCGCCTATCTGCGCCTGCAGCCCGCGAAAGAAGGAGATCCGTCATGAGGCTCGACGCCAAGATGAAGCGCTCGCTGTGGTGCTGGCTCGCGCTGTCGCCGCTGGTGGTGGTCGTGCTGTTTCCGTTCGCGGTCATGCTGTTCACCGCGTTGAAGCCGGCTTCGGAGATTTTCGTCTATCCGGCGCGCTGGCTGCCCGTGCACTGGCAATGGCGCAATTTCGTCGACATGTGGGAAGCGGCGAACTTCGGCGTCGCGTTGCGCAACAGCACGGTGATCAGCCTGCTGTCGACGATGCTCGCGCTCGCGGTGAGCTTGCCGGCCGCGTATGCGCTCGCCCGCTTTCCGTTTCGCGGGCGCGGCTTGTATCGGCAGTTTCTGCTCGTCACGCAGATGCTGTCGCCTATCCTGCTCGTGGTCGGTTTGTTCCGGCTAGCCGCGATGATCCCGTTCGGCGACGGCAACCTGGTCGACAAGAAGATCGGCGTGATCGTTTCGTATGCGGCCTTCAATATCGCGTTCGCGGTGTGGATGCTGTCGTCGTACTTTCAGACGGTGCCGAGGGATCTGGAAGAGTCGGCGTGGCTGGAAGGATGCGGGCGCACCAAGGCCGTGTTCAAGGTGTTCCTGCCGCTGGCCGTGCCGGCAATCGTCGTGACCGCGATCTTCACGTTCATCAACGCGTGGAACGAGTTTGCGGTGGTCTATACGCTGATCCGCTCGCCGGAGAACAAGACGCTCACCGTGCAGGTGACGGACATGGTCGCGGGCAAGTATGTCGTCGAGTGGCATCTGGTGATGGCCGCTACGCTGTGCGCGACGTTGCCGGTTTCGATCGTGTTCGCCTGGTTGCAGAGGTATCTGGTGAAGGGGCTGGCGTTGGGGGCAGTGAAGTGACGCTCGCGCTGTTTCGATAGTTACTTCGATTCGCCTGTGCGGCGGGCCGTCACTGCAAGTCGGCATTGACGGCGCCGGACGGTCGTCACATGGGATGCGGCCAGGCACTTTGCCGACCGCATCCGGCGCATTATTCGGTGCCGCGCACAATGCGCAGATCGCGCTCGACGCCGTCGCCCAGAGCTTCGAGCGCTTTCTTGTAGGCGTCGCTCGAATATGCGGCAACCGCCGCTTCGTAGGTCGCAAACTCGATGACCACGGTGCGCTCCTTCAGGCCCTGCTCGCGCACCTCGTCCGCCACACCGCGCACGATGAACTTGCCGCCCGCAGCGGCCACGGCAGGCGCGGCGAGTTGCGCATACGCGGCCAGCTTCGCAGCGTCGTTCGTCTTGCGATAGGAAGTTACCCAATAACCCTTGCTCATTCGAATCTCCTTTGTTCAATGGTTCAAAAGCGGTCGCGGCCTTACATATTAGCAAAGAGGATCGCGTTTGCTTGCGGGCATTCGTGTTTGTAAGCGCGTGTGTCGCGCTTCTTTCATGAGCCTGACCGCCGGCACCGCCGCGGGGCTCGCAATACCGGCGGCGTCGCGGACACGCAAGCGGGACCGGCGATTCCTTACGACTCGATTGCCGAACCCGTTCGTTACCTAAAGACACGGACGTGCGAGCCTTTCGGCTTGTTCTGCGTGAAACGAGTCAAGAGCGTTGGCTGACGGACCGGCATCACAACGCCCTTAAGAGCTTGGAAACGCCCAACCAGACTTGACGACTTACGTCGGAATCGCGAGCCTGTTCCACCCAGCCGGGTAGGACTCTGGACGTACGTGTACCGAACGAAGCCATCCTCGTATGTCCCCGTTCTGATTGCCCAACCTGCACCGCTGTTTCCTCTTGTGAACAGCAGCTTCAATCGTCCGCTCAAGCCAATAGCTTGCCTCACGGCGACTCCAGCCACAGCCCCATAGCGCAACGCAAAGCGTATAAGCGCATCAAAGCCGCTGCAGTTCATCTTTCATCCATTCATGGACGGCTCGGCTCAGTTCCTGCTGAGACAAGTCTCGAGGGGAGAATGCCGGGCCGACAACCACACGAATTTGTCCCCGAGCACTGGGCCAGCCTTTCGCCGGCCAGACCCGGCCCGCGTTGAGAACCACAGGAAGAGCGGGCACGCCAGTCGCACAAGCCAGTCGAACGCCTCCCGACGTCATCCTCAACGGGGCATCATGTGACACCCGGGTCCCCTCCGGGAAAATGACAACGACGTCCCCCTTCGCCAATCTCTCGGCGCTTTCCTGCGTCACAGCCTGATGAGCCTGTCGAGCGGAGCCGCGGTTCAGACTCACCATATCGAGCCCACGCAGCACCCATCCAAAAAAGGGAATGCGAAGGAGCTCTTCCTTGAAAACGAAACTGATACGCCGTGGAAAAAGTGCGAGAAACGCTAGTGTCTCCCAAGTCGATTCGTGACGGCACAGCAGTATCGCTGGTCCTTCAGGGATGTTTTCAAGCCCCGCTATCGAAACTGATACTCCCGGCAGCCAGCGCATCACAACCACCAATGCTCGACACCATTGTTTTGCCAGCCAGTATCGTCCGGCCCTGCCGACGAAAGGAAACAGAAGCAGTATGGCCATCGAATACAGTGTCCCGCTACCGAGGAGGTAGACGATAAACAGCCATTTGGTCAAAATCGGGCGCATCGGGTCCTGAGTCGGATTGGTTGCGACGGAACTTTCCACCGTTGAGATGTGATACTACGCCGTGGACGATGCGTTCGTTCCGTGGACCGAAAGCGGCAATGCAGCGCGTGAATCTTGACATACAAAGCAGGTCGTCAGTTCGGCTAGTGCCATAAGTGTTCTAAAGGCTTGACCTCGCGTGGTAGCGCTCATGCCACAGGTCGTGCCTGCTGCCCCGCTTCCACGCCAGTTAATCTGGCGAATGAATGAACGAGAAGCGGTGCACGACATCTCTAAGCGAGCCTATCGCATCGACATCCATTGCCGAAAATGTGAGTTGCTGCACGGGTACCAAAGCTCCTGCCGAAGAAATCTGATCGCGGGGCGTACACCGGACATCCCCGTGAACGGTCTGGTTCCGTGAGCATCGACTCATCCGGGTGCTTGGAGCGCTGGTTCAATGACAGGGTGCGAGTGTCCGTGTGTAGCGAGAAGCAGAACTCGCCGGGGCCCAACCAGTGCTCTATAGTGCGGGTGCGGACGCGTTTCCTGGTCGCATCTACAAGATGACGCTCTCAGGCGAGGCGCTCGGTGTGCTCGGCAAATCGGGCAAGCAGCTGAAGCAATTCGGCTGGATTCATCAGATGGCATGCCCGGCGGAGAACATGTCGTCCGTCGAATTGATGAACTGGCGTGTGCAGAAGCTGATTCCGCATGCTTGAGCCGCGATCGGATCGAATTGCTGGTGCACGCCGCAAAAAGGAACAGTAGCAATCGCGATCCATTCGATAAGGTCCTAGAGTTCCATTGAAATTCGATACGACAACCGTCCGGCTGGTCCTCGCGATCGTCGAGGAAGGCAGCATCTCGCGCGCCGCCGACAAGCTCAATCTGGCCGTGGCCGCCGCGTCGCGGCGCGTATCGGACCTGGAAGAGCAACTCGGCGCCCGGCTGTTCAGGCGCGTGCCGCACGGCGTCGAGATCACCGAATCGGGCGGCAAGCTGCTGCAATACGTGCGGCAGATCGACAACCTGATCGACCGGCTCGAAGGTGACGCGCAAGCGCTCAATCATGGCCTCGACGGCCGCATCATCATCGGCGCGCCGAAGGCGGTCGTCATCCAGTTCCTCGCGCGCGAGATCTCCGACATCCAGCGCAAGTATCCCGGCATCACACTGAAGATCGTCGAAGAGAACAGCAAGATCGTGCAGCAACTGCTGCGCGACAAAGTGATCGACGTGGGTATCTACGAGAAGAAGAGCGGCTTTCTGAACCTCGCCCAGGTGCCGTACAGGAACGACCGCCTCGTGCTGGTCTACAGCCGCCCGCATTTCCAGTTTCACGAAGAGCCGATCGGGATCGACGATATTCTGGACCTGCCCATCGTGAGTCTCGGCAAAGGGTCGGCGGTGTTGTCGGCCGTGCTGCGCGCGTATCGCAGCCGTGGACGGCTATTTGCCAACAACTTCACCGCCAGCGGGTTCGACACCATGCTCGCGATGGTGCGCCATGGGCTCGGCGTCGGCCTGATGCCGCCCGATGTGCTGCGCAGTTTTCATCCCGAACAATCGCTCGCGTCCGCCGAGCTGCTGGGAGACTGGCATCAGCGCAGCTACGTGCTCTCATACGTCGAAGGACATGCGCAGGAGCAGACCCTGCGCAACGTGGTGAACGGCGTGCTCGGCAATACAGCCTAGTCGACACGTTCGACACGCGCTCTCCGGTTTCGCGATGCGCGAAACCAGACATGACCGGACCATTCTTGCGCCAGCTTTTTCAGTCGGCGACAGTGTGGGGCACAACGATCATGCAGGAGACGAGATGATGCACCCTAGCCTCGGCGCAAGCGCCGCTGCGCCGTCGTGCACGCCCCGCGCGCCGATTCCCACGCGCTGCGCCTTCAACTATCCCGACTTCCTCATCCGCGATTGCGAGAACGGGTCAGCGCTCGCGTGCTGACCACGAGTCCCGCAGCCACGCCCGTCCCGACATCGCCGAACCGTTCGTCACGTGACCACATGAGCGCATGGTCGCCCCACCACTTCAACCAGAGAACCTCGATATGACCGAATCGAAACATCTGCCGCTGCAAGGCATCCGCGTGCTCGACGTGAGCCAGGTGATGGCGGGCCCGTTCGCCTGCATGCTGCTCGCCGACATGGGAGCGGACGTCATCAAGGTCGAGCCGCCGGAAGGCGATCAGACCCGCGGCGCGATGGGCTTCAAGATGAAGGGCCCTGACAGCATGGGCTTTCTGAACATGAACCGCAACAAGCGCTCGCTGACGCTCGACCTGAAGAGCGACGAAGGACGCGAGTTCTTTTACGAGCTCGCCAAAACAGCTGATGTGATCGTCGAAAACTATCGGCCCGGCGTGGTGCAGCGCTTGCGCATCGACTATGAATCGATCAGGCAGATCAATCCGAAGATCGTCTACGTCAGCATTTCCGGCTTCGGACAAAGCGGGCCTTGGGCCTCGCGGCCGGGCTTCGACCTGATGGCGCAGGCCATGTCCGGCGTGATGAGCGTGACCGGCTACAAGGGTGGCAAGCCCGTCAAGGCAGGCGTGCCCGTGGCCGATATCGGCTGCGCGTTGTTCGCGGTGTACGGCTTGCTGTCGGCGTACATCGGCGCGCAGAAAACCGGCGAAGGTCAGCATATCGACGCATCGCTGTTCGACTCGGTGATGGCCTTCTCGATCTGGGACATGTCGGAGTACTGGGGCACGGGCGTGCCGCCGACGCCGCTCGGCACCAGCAACAAGATGAGCGCGCCGTATCAGGCGGTGAAGGCGCGCGACGGCTACTTCGTGATGGGCGCGACCAACCAGAAGCTGTGGACAAAGCTGTGCGAACTGCTGCAACGCCCGGACCTCGTGCAACACGCCGATTACGCAACCGTATCGCTGCGTCTGAAGAATCGCGAGGCGATGATCGAAGTACTGGAGCAGGAATTCGCGAAGCGCGACAGCGCCGACTGGGTCGAAGCAATGCTCGCGACCGGCATTCCCGCGGGCCCGATCCTCTCCTATCCCGAAGCGTTCGAAAGCGAGCATGCCACGCACCGCCGCATGTGCATGGAGATCGACCATCCGAATGAAGGCAAGGTGAAGAACATCGGCTTCCCGGTCAAGATGCTCGGCACGCCGCAAACGGTGCGCCGTCATCCGCCGCTGCTCGGCGAGCACAACGACGAGCTCTTTGCCGAGATCAACGGGAGCGCATCATGAGCGAGCCCGTCACACTGACCCTTCATTCCTCGGGCGCGGCGGAAATCGTGATCGACCGCCCCGAGCGGCACAACGCGATGACGCTCGACATGTACGAATCGCTGCTGACGCTGATCGCACAGTGTGAACAGAACAGCGGCGTGCGCTGCATCCTGTTTCGCGGCGCGGGCGGCAAGTCGTTCATTGCCGGCACCGACATCGCGTACTTCAAGGGCTTCCGCGACGGCCGCGATGGCATCGCCTACGAGGCTTTCGTCGAACGCGTGATCGACACGGTGGAGCGGATTGCGAAGCCCACCCTCGCCGTGATCGACGGCTGGGCGGTGGGCGGCGGCCTCGCGCTTGCGACGGCTTGCGACTTCAGGCTGTGCAGCGACACGTCGCGCTTCGGCGCGCCGATCGCGAAGACGCTGTCCAACACGCTGTCGTCGCGCAACCTCGCGCGGCTCCAGGCGGCGCTCGGAGTGCCGCGCGTCAAGAAGATGCTGCTGCTCGCCGAGTACCTGAGCGCCGCCGAAGTGCTGGAATGCGGGTACATGTACGGCGTTTTCGCGCAGGATGCGTTGCAGGATGCGGCGCATGCGCTCGCGCAACGGCTCATCGCACTGTCGCCGGTCACGCAGAAAGCGGTGAAGGAGAGCCTGCGCCGCATCGTCGTCGAGCAACGTCTGGACGACGACGATCTGATCGAAGAGGTGTACGGCAGCGCCCGTTTCAGGGACGCCGTGCTCGCGTTCACCTCGGGTTCGTCGAAATAACAATAAATAAACAACGTGGAGTGAGACATGAAACGATTACAACCGAAGGCGACGGCCACCGTGCTGCTGATGCTGTGCCTGATGTACTTCATCACCTACGTCGATCGCGTCAATATCAGCACCGCAGCCGGGCAATTCAAGTCCGAGCTTGGACTGAGCAACACGCAGCTCGGCTTCATTTTCTCGGCGTTCGCGTATCCGTATGTGGTGTTCCAGTTCATCGGCGGCTGGGTGAGCGACCGTTTCGGTGCGAAGCGCACGCTGATCGCCTGCGCGTTCATCTGGGCGGTGGCGACCACCTTGACCGGTTTCGCGGGCGGCTTCACGACGCTCATCGCCGCGCGCCTCCTGCTCGGCCTCGGCGAAGGCGCGACCTTTCCCGCGTCCACCAGCGCGATGGCGTCATGGGTGAGAAAGGACCGGCGCGGCATGGCGCAAGGCATCACGCACTCGTCGGCGCGGCTTGGCAACGCGGTGGCGCCGATGCTGGTGCTGGCGCTGATGACCGCGTTCGACTGGCGCTTTGCGTTCTACCTGCTCGGCGCGCTGAGTTTCGGCTGGCTGGTGCTGTGGTGCGTGACGTACACCGAAAAACCCGCGGATCATCCGCGCATCACCGCCGCGGAAATCGACAGCCTGCCCCCGCCCCGGGTTCGTCCGATGGAAGCGCCGGGCACGTGGGCGCGGCTTTACCGCCGGTTGTTGCCCGTGTCCGCCGTGTACTTCTGCTACAACTGGATTCTCTGGCTGATGCTCGACTGGATGCCGCTCTACTTCATGCACAGCTTCCATCTGAACATCAAGAAGGCGGTCATCTTCACGTCAGGCGTATTCATTGCCGGCGTGTTCGGCGATCTGGTCGGCGGGCTGATCAGCGATCGGCTGCTGCGCCGCACCGGCAATCTGAAACTCGCGCGCAGCTACCTCGTCGCGTTCTGCATGACGATGACCGGTCTCTCGCTGATCCCAGTCGTGCTGATTCACGACCCGATGTACTCGCTGGTTTTTCTCGCCGCCGCGATGTTCTTCAATGAAATGAATATCGGGCCAATGTGGGCCGTGCCTATGGACATCGCCTATGACCGCTCGGGTACGGCGAGCGGCATCATGAGTGGGACGGGTTTCACCGCGGCGATCGTCAGTCCGGTGTTGGCGGGTTATCTGATCGACCGCCTCGGCAACTGGAACGTGACCTTCCTGTTGTCCATTGGCGTGATGGCGTGTGGCGTGCTGCTGACCTTCATGATGAAGCCGGATACGCCGTTCGCCGACAAGCTGAAGCCCGCTGCTGCGCCTTCGGTGCGAGCGGGGCGCGACGCTGCTGCGTTTCCGTTAGCGGACAAGCGCTGAGAACGCGTCGCGGCGCCATTCAGCGTGCACCGCGGTCGACCAACCGGCTCGCGACGGATGCGCTCGATGCATTGCTCACGCTTCCTTGAAACTCGAACGCGAGCATTGCCGAGATCATGCGCGAATTGCGCTTTTTTAGTCGTAGTGGCGATGCTTGTGGTGCTTGCCCGAACGGTAGCCACGCGAATAATCGTTCGCGTAGGAGTTGGAACGCGAGACGTTGCCGCCGAGTGCAGAACCCGCGCCGCCGCCCAACGCCGCGCCGACCAGGCCGCCACCACGGCCGCCCATCGCATTGCCGGCCGCTGTGCCCGCACCGCCGCCCAGCGCCCCGCCGATGATCGCGCCCGTGCGCTCGCGGCGATTCGACGTCACCGCGCCACCGGCGCCGCCGCCGACCGCGCCGCCGATCACGGCGCCCGTGCTGCCGCCCACCGCGCCGCCAAGCGCCGCGCCGGCCACACCGCCGAGTGCGCCGCCAAGCGCGTTGTTCATATCGCCAGCAACTGCCGACAACGATGCCGCCGCAGTCAATGCAGCAACGGCCACCATCTGGATGATCTTCTTCGACATAAGAGGGTCTTTTGTTTTCTTGAGACGGCGCCGAGTATAACCGGTCATTCGAAAGGCTCTTGTAACTGCCTGAGGTCATCTCCGTAAGACGTGTAACAAAATGATCGCGCGGGTTTTGAGGGATTGCGTCGGATCGCAGCGAGGTCTGGCGGTTGGCCCATGAGGTGCATGGTTTGCCGTTTTACGTCATTTGGGCCACTAAATAATCCGCATTTCAAATGCGTAAGGCGGATTCGCGAACCGCCGCATCACGATGGCCCGCGAACCCGCCGCTCATTCCACTCTTATCCGCGCCGCTTCTTCTTCAACTCGATCGTCTCGAACAATTCATAGTTCGGCGTCGGTGTTTGATCTGCACCTGGCGCGTGATAGTAGTTCATCGTAATGGTCGTGTCGCCGCCCGGATGGCCCGGATCGTGATCGAACACCGCGATGCCGTAGCCCGTGCCGGTGTCGCGCTGCGCCGACCAGATCGCGTCTTCGACCGCATCCGCACTGGCCCGCGTGAAGGTGCCCGCTGTCGCGGCCGGAACCGGACGATTGGGCCGCGTGAAAATGCGCGCCTGCGGCAGCCCCGTGCCGATGTCCACGCCGTACACATCCAGCGGCGCGCTCGTGCCGCCACCGCCGAGAATCAGGTGAATCGTGCCGTGGCTCGTGTCGAATGTCGACGCACCCGACGATACCGCCGACATGGTCGGCTTCGGCTGCAACGTATCGACCGGTCGGCCCGTCGCGATGTCGGTACCCTTGTGATGATTGCAGCCGCGCACGGGATAGCTGCGCTCATAGTCGTGATCGTGGCCGCACAGTACCAGGTCGACGCCGTATCGGTCGAATAGCGGCAGCCACGCTTCGCGGATGCCCTTGTCCGAACCGTTGCCGGTCTGCGACGAACTCAACGCGTCCTGATGCATCTGCACGATGATCCAGTCCACCTCGTCGTCCTGCGCCGCGTGATGCAGGACCTTCTCCAGCCAGCGCGTCTGTTCGCCGCCGCTATATCCGCGCACGTATAGCGAGGTGCCCGGTTGAATCGGCGGATTGCCGGTGCTGGCGACCGGCACCAGCGGAGCCGGGCCGGCAACGAATGCAGCCGCGTCCTGATAGACGACGTCGTCCGCATCGAGCGAGACGAACAGCACGGAACTCACGCGGAAACTGTACCAACGCCCCTGGAAATGCGAGTGATTATCCGGCAGCGTATAGCGCGAGAGATACGACGCAAGACCCTGCTCGCCGTTGTGGAATTCGAGTTCGTGGTTGCCGGGACACGGCATCCACGGGCGGTTCGACGCCGACGTCTGCGCGTTGTTGCCGAAGTCGCGCCAGACGTCCGGCTGTTGCATCGGGTTTAGATTGGCGTAGCAGAGGTCGCCGTTGAGCAGATGGAACAGCGGCTGAAAACGCTCGACCGCCTGCACCGCGAAGCGGCTTTGCGGCGAAGACAACACCCAGCCGGTATTGGGCGTCGCGAGATCACCATAGCTCGTCCAGCGAAACGGCGCGCGGCCGCGCGGCGCGGTGCGAAAACTCGCGGTGAAAGGCTGCGCGGCGTTGCTGTCATTCTCCGCCGTCACTTCGTACTGATAGTTCGTACCGGGCTTCAGATCACGCAGACGCGCGTGATAGGTGAACACGACCTCACCGTTGATGCCATCCGTATACGTGCTTTGGACCGCATGCGCAGTATGCCGCTTCGAATCCGCGCCGCTGATGCGCACCTGCGGATTCACCGCCGGCGCGACCGAAGCCCACGACACCGTGACCTCGCTCGTCGGGTCGTTGCCCCAGGTCAGATGGATCTGCTCGGGCGTGCCATCGGGTGCATTGCCGCTGGCGCCGCGCGCCGCCGATGCCAACGTGCCGGCCGCCGTGGCGAGGCTGGACGCGCCGGCAAACTTCAGGAACCCACGACGCGAGACGATGGAAGCGCACTGATCATCGGGCGGCGAAGCCTTGACGATTTTTCTGTTCGACATGTGCGGTGCTGTTGTATGGGGATGAAAGAACGCCAGCGCTTATGCGGGCGCATCGCGCTGCCCGCGCTCAAGCGTGCGCTGCCGGATGTGTGCATGACGGATGCGACCACTGATGCTAGCCGCGACGCTGCGACAACCGGATGAAACCGCGTAGCAGAGCAAAGGCGCGGCAACAGACATCTGCGCGCCCAACGGCTAATGCGAGGGCGACTGCGGATTATTCGCCGGATTGGTATCGAATCTGAACACGCGGACGATGCCGTTTGCGTCGACCAGTTTCAACAGTTCGGTCTCGATGGCATCCGCGATTTCTTTGCCATAGACTT
>NZ_JAQQEU010000013.1:0-162226 GCF_046026895.1 Paraburkholderia sediminicola | reverse complement strand
AATGTAAAATGTTGATAATTTATCTTATGTCAAATCCAAGTTAAGCATCTAAAAACCAGCCGCCGCTCCTCGGCGGTTTATTTCGCGCGCGGGGCTTCCAAACATCACCCGTTGCAGAATACCGGCACCGACGACATTCTTTGCCCACCATATATCACTCGCGTCTTCCATGGGCCCTGCAGGCGTGATGTCCAATGGCCAGCAGTTGCGCTAAAGCCGACCCGGTGCACACTGCCTCGTCCAGATTCCAACTGCGCTCTTAAACCACAAACGCCATGCGCCAGCGCAGCGCCAGTTTCCGCGGGTACGCGAGCGGCGCATTATCTGACGACAGCACGCCACTTCCCGGCTCACCGGGGCATAATCCGTCAGTCCATCGTTGCGTTCGTCCACATGAAGAAAAACAGCACCGCCAAGTATGTATCCCGACGCGAACCCGTCAATCCGCCGGATCAGTTGCTGGCCGATGTCGCGTTTGCAAAGATCGAGGAAATGATCATCACGCGCAAGTTGCCGCCGGGTTCGATGATTTCTGAAAGCCAGCTTGCAGCCGAGATGGAAATGGGACGCACCCCCGTGCGCGAAGCGCTTCAGCGCTTGCGGCAGATCGGCTTCGTCGAAATGCTTCCGCGCCGCGGCACGCTCGTCGCCGGTGTGGACATTCGTCAGCAACTGGAACTGCTGGAGGTTAGGCGTCCGCTCGAGGAGCTCGTCGTACGCGTGGCCGCGCTACGCGCCACACCGGAAGAGCGGACCCATCTGCGCCGGCTCGCGAAGCAAATGATCGCCGCCGCCGAGCGTGGTGACATGGAAGCGTGGATCAAGGCCGGCGGTGCGATTCACGACGCTGAAGTTCAGGCCACCCACAACAGCATGCTGATTACCAGCATGCTGCCGATTCACGCGCAATCGCGACGTTTCTGGTATCAGCATATCGCGCAGAATCGCGCTTACGTTGAAGGCGCGCAGTTGCACGCAAAGGTGCTGACGGCTATCGCGGAGGGCGACGGCGACCGGGCTGCCGCAGCGGCGCATGGTTTGATGCAGTTCATCGAGCGCTTTACCCGCTCCGCGCTCGATACTTTCTGAAGGCCTGCATAGCGTCGGCAGCGGCCTGGGGACTACGCCGCACCAGCGCACGGCCGCCGCCACCCGACACTATCGGCTTCTCGCCGCTACTCCGCCTGCGGCTGCGGAATCTCCGCCCCATGGCCGCGCGCCTCGACATTCGCACGCGGCGCGTTCACGAACACGGCGACTGCGATCGCGCCTGCAAGGGCCACGCCCCCACTCAACATGAACGCGCTCGTGAATACATGTGTCCATTGCACGAGAAAGCCTGTGAGAATCGGCGCGAGAATCCCTGCCGTGTTGGCGAGCAGATGCATGAATCCACCCACGCCACCCATCCGGGCAGGTTCGACCGTATCCAGAATGATCGCCCAGTACACACTCAGCGTGAGATTCATGAAGAACACCGTAATGCCCATCAGCGCAACCGCCGCGCCTACGCTGGTCGCGGCGCCGGCGCACGCGACACACGCTGCGGCAACCAGTAGACCACCGACGATCACGATCTTGCGCGACTTCAGCGCATTGCCGGTCCAGCGGAAGATCATATCGGACGTCAGCCCGCCCAACGCAATCCCGGCAAATCCGAGCACCCACGGAATCACGTTGACGATGCTCATCGACGACAGGCTCAGATGCCGCTCCATCATCAGGTAGCTCGGGAACCATGATAGGAAGAAGTACAGGATGTACGCATAACCGAAGTATGCGAGCGAAGTCGCCCAGATCGTCGGACTCTTGAGATAGGAGCCCAGCGACCTCTGCGGTTTCGCATCGGACTCGGTATTCTCCGCGCGAGCATGGATTGCCGGCGAACCTGCGCCGCGCGCCCAGCGGTTGTGCTCGGGCCGGTCCGTCGAGAAAATCGACCACATCACCACCCACAACAAGCCCACCACGCCGATTACGATGAACGGAATGCGCCAGCCCCAATGCAACGCCATCAGCCCGACAATCGGACCGGCCAGCGCTGCACCTAGTTGCAGGCCGGAATTCGCGAAGCCTACCGCTGTGGTCTGTTCCTTGCGCTCGAACCAGTTGCTGACGATCTTGTTCGTGCACGTGGCCAACGGGCCCTCCCCGGCGCCGAATACCACGCGGATCACCAGCAGGCCCGCGAGACTCGTTGCCGTAGCAGTCAGACCGCAGAAGATGGACCAGAGACCGATCGCGACCACGAGTACCCGCTTCGCGCCGAAGCGGTCCGCCGCGTAGCCGCCAATAAAGCAGAACAGCGAATAGCCGACAAAAAACGCACTGAAGACAATGCCGAGGTGCGCGGCATCGAGATGCAGATCCTTGGCGATAAGTGGCGCGGCAACTGACAGAGCGGCACGGTCGAGGTAGCTGATCGCGCAAGCGAGAAACAGCATGAAAACGACAAACCAGCGGTATTTCATGATCGTCTCCTCCAGATTCGCCTAAGCGATCAGGATGGTGAGTTGTCGTCGACGCCGTGTTGAGGCGCGGCGTGGCGCAACCGTGTTGTTGGAACCGGCGCGGCGCACCGTCGTCGGCAATCGCCGTACGTTGAGGGAGCAGCCGCGCCATTGCTGTGGACTGCTAGCTTGCTACCGCGGCCTCCGCGCAATGATCGGCGTTCTCGACGAACAGCGATTCGTGCATCATCGGCAATGGGTCGAGGATATGAGCCGGCGCGAACGCCATCAGATCGAGCACGTCGCGGCGCACATCGACGCCCGGCGCAACTTCGGTCAGCACGAGGCCGCCCGCGGTCTGCTCGAACACGGCGCGCTCCGTCACGATCAGCGCACTCTGTCCCGCCGCAACGCCGTTCGCCACCGGATAAGTCCGGCTCTGCACGGTATCGACGAACTTGCTGACCTTGCCCTCCTTCACGATCCTCATGCGGCCCGCTTCATACGCGATGTCGAGCCCGCCGGTCGTGAACGAGCCCGTGAACACCAGCCGCCTGGCATTCATCGCGATGTCGATGAAGCCGCCCGCCCCCGGATTCACCTTGCCGAACTTGCTGACGTTGACCGTTCCATGCGAATCGTACTCGGCGAATGCGAGTGCCGCGAATCGGCACAAGCCCCCGTCTATCACGTCGAACTGCGTGACGCCGTCGAGCAACGCCTGCGGCCGGAGATTCGCCGAAAACTGCCAGCCGTTCATCACGATTCCGCCATAGGAACCGTGCTCCGTCGTAAACCAGTAGTCGTCCGAAGCGTTATCCAGATCGATAAGTCCCTGCTCCGCCATCACGAGCGGCACGTCGGCCGCCGCACCGAAGCCGAAAATCGACAGTTCGTGCTTGCGCACCTCCAGCGCCGCGCGCCGCGCGGTCACCTTGTCGGGTCCAAACGGAATCGCCGGCAAGCGGGGGTTCACGCCGGCGGCACGCAAATAGGCCTCGTCGTACGGCGTATCGGTGCTCATCATCATTTGCGGCTCTACCACGAGCGCGTCGACGAACATGCCCGGCAGTCGCACCGATGTCGCCGCGCGCTCACCGCGCGGCACGATGCGGCGAACCTGGGCGATCACGCGCCCGCCGCTCGCCTTCGCCGCCAGCGCGAGCGCGAGGCTTGCGGAAACCAGCGGCTCGTCCTCGAACGAAAGATTGCCGAACTCGTCCGCACTGCTCGCACGGATGATCGCCACGTCGATCGGCCAACTCGGATAGAACAGCAGATCTTCATTGTTCAGGCGGATCTTCTGGATCAGATCGTCCTCGCAGCGGCTGGTGAACTTGCCGCCACCGTGCTGCGGATCGGCATACGTGCCCACGCCCACGCGCGTCATATAGCCGGGGCTCTTGCGCGCGACCTCGCGCAACCAGTGCATCGACGCGCCGATCGGCCACGAATACGCTTCGATCCGGTTCTCCTGAATGAGCCGCATCAGCGCGGGACGCTCGCCGGTGCGCGGATTGACCGGGTTGATATAGGAGCCGGAGACGATGCGCTTCATCAGTCCTTCCTGCGCGACGTGATCCATCCCGCGAATGTCGACTGCATCCCCCGTGCCGCACGGAAAATAAAACGTGAGGTTGCGCGGCGCGCCAGTTTCGCGAAAACGCTTGCCGAGCGCCCCGAGCGTCGCATCGGGCACCACCCATCCGATAACGCCAACGGATCCCACCGTCTGCCCGTCCTGAATCGATGCGACAGCCTGTGCCGGGGACATGATTTTCGTCATGACTTCACCTTGAATTTCGAAAGAATTGCCTGAGCGGCTCCTGCTTCGCAGTTGCTCGCGAAATGCCGGGAAGCCAGATTGTCGAGCTGCTCGCCGTCAAGCGAAACGAAAGGCTCGAAAAAGCGTTTGGTCGACGCCACTGCATCGGGCGGTAGCGCGGCAAGCCGCTGTGCGAGTGAGAGCGCCTGCTGGTCCGCGCAGCCCGGTTCGGTCAGATAGTCCGCGATGCCGAGACGGTGCGCCTCGATGCCGTTCATCGCATCCGCAGCCCACGTCAGCAACCGCGCGCGCACCGGACCCACGCGCGCGAGCAGTGCCTGCAACCCCCAGGGCGGCAGCCAACCGTTCGGCACTTCGGGAAGATGCCAGCGCACGTTGGACGCGCTCACGACGATGTCACACGAAATCGCCAGAACGAAGCCGCCGCCCAGCGCGAAACCTTCGACCGCGGCAATCACCGGCTTCGACAACCCGGCGATCGAGCGCGCAACGCGCGCGGTCTGCGACTCGGAATCGCACATCTGCTGAATGGACATCGTCGCAAGCTCTTTCAGGTCGCTGCCCGAACAGAACGCAGGCGGCACACCGGAGAGAACGATTGCCCGCACAGCCGGATCGCGGTCGGCCTGCTGCAATGCCTGCTCCAGTTCCGCGATCGAACCGCCGTCGAGCGCGTTGCGCCGCTCAGGCCGATTCAATGTCAACTGACGGACATCCCCCATGTTCACAATAATCACTTCCCTACCCTCCATGTTTGCTTTCTCAACAGCAATCCCTGCTACAGCGCGGTACCATCCCGCCCGAGCGCATGCCGTATCGCCTGCGGATCGACGATGCGCGGCTCGATGCCCAGGCGGACGGCCAGGGCGGCGGCATGGCCGATCGCATGACCGTATGAAAAGCATTGAGCCGTGACGCGCGCGGACGCGACCGCTTCGTGCTCCGCGGACAGACACCGCCCCGCCACCAGCAACCCTTCGCCTCGCGACGGCACGAAGCAGCCGTAAGGCACTTCGTAGTAGTCGTCGAGCACCCATTCCACCTTCGGCTTCGCGCCGGCGTGCAACTCGATCGGCCACGGCGAGCGCGCAATGCCGTCCGAGAACTTCCTCGCGCCCACGACATCGGCATTCATGAGTTTGGTCACGCCTTCGACCTGACGCGTCTGACGCACACCCACCTGAACACCGGTATCGTTGACGAATGATTTTTCGCAGCCTGCTACGTAGTCTTTCAGGAACCGCGCATACGCGTGAACCTGCTTCCTGCCGTTCAGTTCACCCTCCGTGAAATCGTCGTAGAACAGCGGGTTGAGCTCGCGTCCGTCGGAGCCGGTAATGCGCGTACAGTTGCACAGCAACTCACCGGGACGGGTCGTCGGGAAGAGCCAGATTTTCGAGCGCGGCAAGTTGTCGCCAGCGAGTTGCCGTTCGCGCAGCAGTGACGAAATCGCTTCGCCCATGATCGTGTCGTCGCCGTAAGCGGCGGTAAAACGTTCGACGTCCACGCCTTGCAGGCGGAAAATCATCGTCGGGTTCTGCACACGAGAACCATCGCCCACAAAGCTATCCAGACCGGCCATCGCGACGAGATCGGCATCGCCGCTGGCGTCGACGGTGACACTCGCGCGAATCGTCAGCGGCCCCTGCTTGGTCCATGCGGTCACACCCTCGACGCGCTCGTTTCCGTCCAGCAGCACGCCGGTCGCAACCGCGTGATAAATGACCTTGACGCCGCTTGCCTCCAATAGACTGTCGGCCGCATCGCGCCACACCAGCGGATCGTGAACGCGTGTCCAGGTTTTTCCATAGCGCACCGGTGCAGCGAGACCGCCGCGCTGCTCCAGTGCGTCGCAGAACTCCTGCGCAAAGCCGAAAACAATCGCCTCGGGCTTCGCGCCTGCGCGCTCGGTCGCGAGATACATTCCGCAAACGGTCCCCGAGAGCCCCGCCACCGCGCCGCCTCCGCAAAAACCATAACGCTCCAGCAGGATCACTTTCAGTCCCTGCCGACTGGCGGTTACGGCGGTGGCCACGCCAGCGGCGCCTCCACCTGTCACGAGAACGTCGCATTCAAGGCCGTCAATGGACCGGACATCGACTCCAGCAGTTTTCATCTTTCCGATCCTGTCGTCACCTGATATGTCAGTTGACGACATTTGTAGCGGAGCGGAATTGGCCTGTCAATGACAAAGTCGGGAAGGGAGCGGGAGCGGTGGCTCGGCGGATGCCTCAGCGGCATGCGGGGCGGCAGTTTGAGAGAGAAACGGCCTACGTACCTAACGTTTTCCCCAGGGACTATCAGCGGGTTGTCTGGCGCAGCATGTGCGCGTTCCCATTGCGGCGGTGTGGTAGTGTTATTTTTGTCGCCGAACTATTTGGCGGACCGAAACACTTTTCCGGGTCACGCGTCGCTGCAGCGCGCAACATGAGTCCAGAGGCTCCGTCGGGCAAAGGCCGCAAGGCGCAGACATTATCCTGGCAGGCATCGAAGTCACGCATATGGTCCGCACACGGCAGATGCAGGACGACGGCGTCGCCAAAACTGCGGCCGAGCAATTCTATTCGCCTGTCACGCTAGTTTTCCTATGTGGATTGGCATTCATTCGTTCCACTTTTCTTGCCGGGACACAAGCTGCTTGAGCAAGCGACCGAACAGCCCTTCGCACCTGTCTTCGACAAAAGTCCCGCCACTCCCAAATCGAATCGGGCGCAAAGCGCCCCACAAACAGCAACAGTGCAAGCAGCGCGGGACACCAGCGCAAATCGGTCGGCACCGGCTCGCGGTGAGCGAAGCGCGCATCCAGCATCGCATCGCCTAGCGACGTCGTGGTCCAAAGGCGTCGATAGCCAAGACCGGTTTGGCCGGCCACGAACCCGAGATACTGGCCTCGCAACTCGGAAAGCTCCTCATGTGTCTCAGCCGGCGCATCGGACCCCGGCGTAGTCGGCACCTGTATCACGTCGTCGGGCTGCCAGTATCCGATCCGATTCCCGTCGGCGTCGCTCTTCGGAATGGCCGCGGGTTGATCGCCCCCCCACGCCGATCAGCCAGCCCTTGATGCCCGCGGGATTGATATCTCGCATCAGCGCTCGCGATGGCGGGACAGGCGGCGCCTCCTGTCCATCGGTGACGAACACGACGGCCGCGCCGTGGCCGACCCCCTGCGCCACACGCGCAGCCGAATAAACGCCGCCCTCGGCAATCCGGCTCCAGCTAGTCCACCGCATGCGCGCGTCGATACCGTCGAGCGACACCAGCAACGCGTCGTAGTTGTTGCACACCTCGATGGGCGGCAGCAACAGCAACGTCCGCTGCCCGGTAAACACGCTCCAACCCACTTTCGAGCCACAAGGCAATTGCCCGAGCGCATCGTGCATCGCGGCCTGCGCGAACTTCAGGCGGCTCACCGGCTCGCCGTTCAGACTGACGTCTTCGACGTCCATGCTTTGCGTGATATCGAACGTCACGATGTAGTCGAACGTAGGGCGCGGCAAGGTGACATCCGGCATGACGAGCGCGGCGACCAACGCGACGAGGGCGCCCGCCATCAACCCATGACGCACCCTGACGAAGCCGCGCTCGCGGATCCCGGCGCTCACGGCAAATCCTTGCTTTGCGGGTCGCGCAGTTTCACGTTGTGCTGCTCTTTCACATCGGGCTCATCGGGCGCGGACTGTGTTTCAGGCGCAAGCCAAAGCGCACGCTCGAGGTTATAGCGCGCGTCCCAATCGTCGGGTGCCGCGCGTAGCAACATCCGGTAGCGCGCTTTGGCTTCGCCGATCATCGCGAGCGACCTGATGGTGCCGGTGGCGGCCTCTCCCCCTCCCTCGCGCAGGTACATGTTGCCGATATCGAACAGCGCGGTGCGGCCGAGATCGTCAAGACGGTCTTCGTGAATCAGGCCATCGTAGAGCCGGGCTGCCGGATCGTAGGCACCCACTTTCGACAGCGCGATCGCGCGTGCCAGACGAACCTGGGGCGCGTCGTCGGCGGCGTGGTCCTCGCGCGGGTCGGCGCTCGCCGCCTCAACGGCCTGATTCATGCGCTGAGCGTGTTGAAAACGTGTCCAGTCATACGCGGCCACGCCGGCGCAGCAGATCGCGATGGTCCCGAACACGGCGTGAACAAGCGTGCGCGTCATGCCCAACTCCTGACCTGAAACAGGCGCAACGCCATCAACACGGCGGAGAAGAACAAGGCGATAGCAAAGCAATACGGACTCCGATCCTGCCGGGGCAAATGCTCGACAAACGACGTCAGCGCATTCTGCTGCCGATTGATCTCGGCGACCGCCGCCATCATGGCCTTCGCGTCACCCGCCTGAAAAAGCCGGTAAGGCGTCTTTAGCGTCAGAAAATATCGATGCAATTCGGCTTCGGCCGAAGACCCACCGACGGGTACCGTGGCGTTCAGATCGGGGCTGTAGACACTGCTGCGCAAGTAAATAAAGTACAGCGCAATCTGGTTGCGCTGCAGCCCTTCCTGAATGCGTCGGCGCACCACCTCGTCGAGCCTTGCCCCGCCATCGGAGACGAGCACGATCGCGCGGCGGCCCGACGAGAGGCGGCCATCGAACTGCTTGATCGCGGCCAGCATCCCCCGGTCGAGTTGCGTGTCCGGCATGCCGCGGCCAATGGCCGTGGCGGCGATCGCAGCCTCGATCACGCGATGGTTGTACGTGAACGGCATCGCCAGCACGGGACTGGTGCCGAACATCATAAACGCGAGCCGGTCGTTCGGGCGCTGGTTCACGAAGCTCGTCAACGAAGCGCGCGCCACCTTGTTCTTCGCATCGCCGCCACTCGGCGATTCGACGCCCGCGCTGGCCATCTGTTCGTCCATGCTCGCGCTGCGGTCCATCAGAATCAGGATCTGCGCGCCACTCCCCGTGCGCACCACCTGCTGTTGCGAGCGCCCCGGCCCGGCGAGTCCGACGACGATACCCGCCATCGCCAGCACGCCGCTGCAGCGCGCGAGCAAGCCAGCCCATCGGCCGACGCGATCGACCGGCAGCCAGGCGACGCTCGAAAACACCAGCGTATCGCTGCGCCGTGGCAGCAATGGCAGCGCGGCGAGCGGCAGCAAGGCCAGCATCCACGGAGCGGCGAAGTCCAGAGCCATGGTCATCGCTGCTGGCGGCGTTCAGCGCGATACAGCGCGCGGCACAGCGCCTGCAATGGAAACTCGGCAGCGCCCGGCGCAGGTTTGAAGAAGCGCTCGGCCGACACCTCATAGAAGTGTTCGAGTTGCGCGCGCAGCGGTTGCAGATACGGTGCGCGAGTCAACAGTGCGGACAGCGATCCTCCGTGCACGACCTGCCCCGCGGTTTCGTTCAGCGCCTCGTGCATGCAAAACCACGCGTCTTTGGACGAAGCAGCTTGCGCCCCCTGAAGCCGTTGCATCTGGCGCCATGCACGCGCAAAGGGTAAGCGGGCCGACTCGCGCCGGTTACGCCATCCCCACCAGGCCGCCCACGCGAGCAAGGTCGCGAGCAACAGACCGAGCGCCCATGCGATCTGGCGACGTAACCCGGCGGTGGCCAGCAGCGGCGCCTGGCGATCGGGCCGCAGCGGCTGCAGGTCACCGGTAGCGAACGTGGCAGGCGGGGTCAGCGGTCCGACGCTCGCCGGCCATTCGGCCACCTGCAATTGCGCTCCGCTGGCCGATGTCAACGTCAGCGCGGGCAACGCGATTGTCGTGAGCGTCTGCGGCGCGTTGACTATCTGATAGCCGATCACCATCCAGCGGCGGCCGTCCGCATCGGTTTCGAACGACACGGGCCGGCGTTCGAGCCACACGCCGGTGCGGCCGACCGATGGTGGCGTGAGCGCACCCATGTCGTTGCCGCCGGCTTGCAGAAGCACGCGTTGCGTGAGGACATCGCCGAGCACGTAGCCGAATGCGCGCGGCTGTTGGACGATCGCTGCCACAGCTGTGGCAGCGTCGCTGCTGGCCGCATGCGCGGCGGCAATCAGCGCCGCGACCAGCACGAGCCGGGACACACCACGCGCGCCGCCGACCCGGGCCACGCGCGGCTTCATACCGTCGTCTCCAGAAAATAGCGCGACATGGCTTCCGGATCGAAGGCGCCTTCGACATAAAACGGCCGCATGCCGCGCGCGCCGAAGATCCCGCCGAGCTCCGCGCGACGGCGCTCGACGCCTTCGCGCCAGCGCTTGCGAATACCGTCGCGTAGCCACACCGTGCGCGCTTCGCCCGACTCGGTGTCGTGAACCGCCAGCAACGGACCGCGGCGAGGCGGCGAAATTTCGGCCTCGTCCCAAACGACGATCGGCACGACGCACGCATGCACCAGCATGTCGAGCACGCGCGGCATCTGGATGAGCGGCCAGTGGAAGTCGGACACGACGAAAACGAGCGCCTGCCGCCCGGCGAGGCGCGTCGCGCAGCGCCGCAGCCCTTCGACACCGCCGCTCGCGGCGGCGCTGCCCGGGCACTCGCGCAACATGGTCGCCAGCAGACTGCCGGTGCCCCGGCCATATCGCGCCGGCATGAAGAGATCGTCGCGTTCGCCGGCATCGAATGCCAGCAGGCCGAGCCGGTCGCCGACACGGAACGCGCTGTAGCCCAGCGCCTCGACGAAGTCGGCGGCAACCTGCAGCTTCGTTTGACGCGTGCCGAATTGCATCGACGCCGACACGTCGACGATCACCACCACCGGCACCGCCACGCGCTGCAGGTGAACCCGCACGAGCCATTCCGAGCGCGCCGCGCGCACGCTCGCACGCAGATCCAGACGGCGTGGGTCCGGGTAGTCGAACAGGCGGCCGTGCATGGCGAATTGCTGGCCGGCGCCGTAACTCGAACCGGGATGCGAACCCGGCCGAGCCCCGCCGGCGCGCGTCGGCAAACGATAGTGAAATTCTGCTATGCCGTTCATCGTCGAGCGCGCCTCAAGGCACGGCCACCCTGGCCATGATCTGCGCGATCAGGGCTTCGGCCAGTTCCTGGCGGCGCAATTCATAGATCGGCGTGAAGAACACACGATGACCGAGCGCCGGCATCAGCACTTCATGGATGTCCTCCGGAATCAGATGCGAGCGCCCCGCGAGCCACGCGACCACGCGGGCCGCCCGCAACAGCGCGCTCATGCCGCGTGGGCTCGCGCCGGCAAGAATCAGTTGCTGCATGTCGACCCCGTCGAGCGTGATGCCGAAACGCAGTGGCGTTTCCGTCGCCTGCCAGATATCCAGCGCGTAGCGCTCGATCGTTCCACTCGCCTGCACACCTTGCTGAATCGCCGCACCCACCCTGTTCAACTCTTGCCAGGGCACGATCGCGGGTGTGAGCTGGGCGAGCAGCAGGTCGACGTCATGAAACACCGTGTCGAACACCAGCGCGCGCCGTACGTCCGGCACGGCGGGTGTGGGCATGTTCAACTCGAACAGGAAGCGGTCACGCGCAGCCGATGCCAGCTCGAAGGTTTCCTCTTTCTCGACCTTGTTGCGGTCGGCGAACACGGTCATATGCGGGAAACGGTGTTCGCGGTCGAAAGCCCAGACAGAACGCTCGGCCATCGCGCGCAGCAACAACGACTGGACCTGCGGACGAGCCCGATTGATTTCGTTGAAGAAGAAGGTGGTCAGCTGTTCGCCGTGGCGCAGCAACGGCCCCGGCTCGATACGCGGCTTGCCGTCGGCATCGACGTACGTGTGATAGACGAGGTCGCCCGGCATCAGATCGATGGTGCCTTCGACGCGCTCGAACTCTCCGCCGACCACACGCGCGAACGCGCGCAACACGGTGGTCTTGCCAACGCCGACGCCGCCTTCGAGCAGCACATGGCCTCTCGCGAACAATGCGACGTTGACGAGCCGCAGGATCTGCTGCTGGCCTATGACGACCTTGGCGACTTCGTTTTCGATTTGCTGTGCGTGAAAACGCCAGTCCTGAAGCTGTTCGCCAGAACTCATCGATGCGATCCCCTTCCTATGCCGGCCTGCCTGTTGTGCCGCGGACGCTTTGTCCCGAGCCGGCGACACACACAGGCTTTTTCTGGTTGTGCCCGTGCGGATTTCGGCGTCGACGGGTCTTGCACTCGCCAGCATCTGTTCAAGCACGGTTTATGCCGATCACGCGGACGACCGGATCGCGTAGCACCGCATGCGGAGGGTTGTCATCCTGTCACGACTTCCGGGTACACACTGTGCCATCGGTCGCGACGCGCATCGGCCCATTCGCGCGCGCCGCGCCGTGGCAAATCCGGCTTATCGTCGGGGCGCTGCGTGATCCACGGGCGAGCCCGCCGGGGCCTGCTCAATCAATAGTCCGACGAGCGCCGACGCGCCGCGGCGCCACGAGAGATCCGTATTGCCGCGAATGTCGACCGAACGCTGGAACAATGTCTTGCCGCTGGCTACTTCTTTCACTCGCAAGTTCAGATTGAGGATCAGGTTGCTGACCTTCTGCACCCAGCAGATCCCCACTAGCTCGACGCCCAGCTCGCGCCCGACCTGCCGGGCGCAGTTGTCGCATGTGCTCAGGTCTTGCGTCGCCCCGAGCCGGCCGATCAGATCGGCAGCGCGGCCGTTGTCTGCGACACGGTAGCGCTGGCTGGCATCCAGCTGCGCACGCAGCGCGTTGCTGATCATGTCGATGCGCGCCTGCTGGATGCGATTGGTCTCCGCATCGTTGTAGGCAGCGTTATCGTCGATCAGACCGCAGTTCATCACCGCAATCGAGGCCGCCCCGGCGCGCACCGGCTCTGCGGCAAACCCGACCCCGGCGACGCTGACGGCGGCGGCGCACAGCACGCCCGCACCCCGCACGAATGCCGCGCGCCACGCAAACGGCTGCTTCATCGTCACGCTCCCGTACCGACTGAAAAGCTCGCAAACGCCGCGTAGTCGCGCTCCAGATGCGTCGCCGCATGGTCGAGCAGAAACTGCCGGAATACCACGCTCGTGGGCGATAGCTGCTTGGAACGAAGATGGACGATTTGCCATGTGCGCTCGATCGGCGTGCCGTTCACGTCGAGCAACGCGATCTCACCCGTGCGCAACTCCAGCAGCAGCGTATGCAGCGAGATCAGACTCACGCCGATGCCCGCCATCACCGCCTGCTTGATGGTCTCGTTGCTGCCGAGCGTGACGATCCTGGCGGGGGTGAACAGATGCTGCCGGAACATCACTTCGGCGGCCATACGCGTGCCCGAGCCGGGTTCGCGCAACAGGAAGGTATCGCCGCGCAGCTCCTGCAGATCGAAGCGGCGCGCGCCGCATAGCGGATGATCCAACGGTGCGATCACCACCTGAGGATGGCTGGCTAACGCCTCGGTCGTCGTGTCGAGTTCCGGCGGCGGGCGTCCCATGATGGCGAGATCGATGGCGTTGTCCTGCAGCAGCCGCAGCAGCGCATCGCGATTGCCGACCGAAAAGTGCACGTCCACCTTCGGGTACAGGTGCGAATAGAGCGCCAGCAGCTTCGGTGCGAAGTAGGTCGCGGAACTGACGATGCCCACGTTGATGGAGCCGCTGTCGGCCTGCTTGAGCGACATCATCGCATCTTCGGCATCCTTGATCTCGCCGAGGATGCGGCTCGCGTGATGCGTCAGCATCTCGCCCGCTTCAGTCAGCGCGAGCTTGCGCGCGGCGCGCTCGAACAGGCGCAGGCCGACCGCATCTTCCAGTTGATGGATCTGCATCGAGACCGCCGGCTGGGTCAGATGCAGCTCCTCCGCCGCGCGCGCGAAGCTCGTATAGCGGCTCGCCACGACGAAGATCTGCAACTGCCGCAGGGTCAACGTGCGGATGAAATTCAGGTTGAGCCGATTCGTCGCCAAGCGCGCGGTCTGCATGTGAACTAGCCGCTTTGCTGACCGAATGCATCGAGCGCACGCGCGGAATAGACCAGCGCCGCACCAGCGTTCAATGCGATCGCCACCGGCAACGCCTGCGCCACCTCCTCCCGGCTCGCCACTGCCCGCGCGGCGGCAGCGCTATGCAGCGCGATGCAGCCGTCGCAACGGGTGGTGACGTCGACCGCGAGTGCGATCGGCTCGCGAGTCCTCGCGTCCAGTTTGCCGGAACGGGCAGCGGCGCCGTCGAGCGCCTGGAAACCCGCCAGCGTGGCCGGCGCGGCAGCGCCGAGTTCGCCGATGGCTTCCAGCAGTTTCGGTGCGTAGTCTGGTGTGTCGAGCAGCATGCATGAGCTCCATCATGAAGTCGGACAGTCGCGCGACGGTGCTGGATGCGCAGCCGCGCCGTTGTCTGAGGGTGCCGGTGCGGCAGCGTGCACTAACGGCTCGCCCGTGGCGCGTTGGACGGCTTCTGCGGCGCTTTGCCCGGCGCCGGCAATTTGCGCAGGGCGGCCTGGAAGCTCAGCGTCTGCGTGTGCGCCGGATGCGCGAAGTCGTTGTTCGGGCCGGGCACGTCGGTGCGAATCAGCACGACCTGGCCCGGCACGTCATCGGCGAGCAGAAAGGTGTAGCGCTTGGCCGTGAATTGCGCGAAGCGCTCCGCGTTCGGATCGTTCAGGTAGGGCTGCACGACGATGCGCCGCGCGCTGACGGACTTGCCGCCGGCCTCGCTCGTCACCGTTTCGATGCGCGGCCCGGCAGCGAGCGCGAGGCGCAGGCGCTGCTGAAAATAACGGCGCTGCCCGCCTGTCAGGCTCTGCATCTCGGAGATGTCGCGTTCGAGAAAATAGATGATCACCGGATTGCACTGCAGGCCGCCATTGGGCAACGGCACGTTGCCGCTATGGTCCGACACCTGGGCGTCGCCTTTCGCGTTGTCCGGGCTGAGAACCAGCACCTTGACGAGGTCGGCGCTGCGCGACGGCTGTTCGGAGTTGACCACCGCGTAGTCGAGCTCGGTCTGCGCCTCGACGCCGTGCAGGTGATCCGTCGTGAAGATGAGGCGTTCGGCGGGCGTGATGTTGTCGCTTCCCGGCGTTCCCGCCGCGCGGGAAGCGAGCGGCGCGACGCACATCGCCCACATCATCCATGCCGCCGCCACGCGAAGCCAACCGCTTCGTGCATCCCTCATGGCGACGCGTCGCCGGACTTCGGCGCCGGCACGTCGACCGGTTTGAGCAGCGGCACCTGGTAGCTGGTCAGGATGCTGTCGATCTTGTCCTGGTTCGCGCCGATCCATTGATCCACCTTGTCTTTCCAGGCCTTCTCGCCATACCGGACGCCCATTGAAATCGTATAGTCGAAGCGGATGCCGGGCCCGGCGGGAAACGGCACGAGCTTGACCGTATCGCCCGCGCGTTTGGCGAAGTAACCGGCGATCGGCCCCCACAGGAACACCACATCGACGTTGCCCGCGCGCAGGTCCTGCTCGATCATCTGGCCGGGATACTCCTGCGGGTCGCCGCTTTGCACCCGATACGAGACTGCCTGCTCGATCAGATTGTGGCTGAGCAGCCAGTCAACCGCCGGGGTCTGCGAAAAGATGCCGAAGCGCAGTTTGTGCAACTGTTCGGGCGGCAGTTTGAGCAGGTCGTCAGGCGTGTTGATGTTGGCGAACTCGGGGCGCGTCGGAAACACCATCGCATAGGTCGAACGCAGATAGGGCTGCGTCGTCGACGTCATGTCGTACCCTTTCGGCACCCCGATGATGAGGTCGCACCTGAAGCGCTCGCTGCCCTCTTCCTTCTCGCGCAGGGTGTGACGCACGAAGCCCATGCGTTGCGGGAAGTAGGTGTACTCGAGCTTGTAGCCGAAATCGCTGGCCATCTGGCTGGCGATGCGGTTCTCGTAACCCTCGCCCTTGTTGTTGGACAGGGGCATGTTGTTCGGGTCCGCGCACACTCTGAGCACGCCATCCGCGCCATCGTTATTCGGCAGCGTCGGACCGTCCGCCTTGACCGCGGCGCTCGCGAGCGCCGCGCAGCACAGAGCGGCGGCGATCAGCGTGGCGTGCACCGACATGCTTCTTTTATGACGCATCGTGAGCCTCCGAAAGAGTAGCGGCGCCGACCCTATTTGGCATCGAGGGCCTGCAGGTCGCCCGGCTTGATCTGTCCATCGGAGCGCCCTTTCAGATAAGCATAGAGGTTTTCCCAGTTCTTCTGCATCATCTGGCTCGTGCTGAAATCGGGCATGCCCTTGGCCACCCTCCCGCCGAATACCGTTCGATGAAACTCGTCCTTGTCCAGGGTCTTGAACGCGTCGATCAGCGACGGTCCGACCATGCCTTGCTGCTGCGCGCCGTGGCAGCGTTCGCAAGCAAGCGCGCGCCATGTTTTCCACCCTTGCAGCGTATTACTGTCGACCTTGCTACCGTCGACCACCTTGTATGCGACCTGCGCAACCGAGGGATTGTTTTGCGCGTATCCGACAGGAAGCAGGACGAGTGCTGCGGGCAGTGCCGCGAGCAACAAGATTGATCGGCCTTTCATGCACGTGTCTCCTTTGTCGACCGGAGTTGCGCTCTAGCGCTTACTCCGGTCCCATGCTGTTGCGGTCGACCGGAGTTGGCGTGTCGACCAGAGTTGGCGCTTTAGCGCTTACTCTGGTCCCATAGCGCTTACTCCGGTCCCATGCTGTTGCGGTCCACAAGAGTTGGCGTGTCGACCAGAGTTGGCGCTTTAGCGCTCACTCCGGTCCCATGCAAAATGTTTGCTCAAGATGAGCGGCGCCCTGATGCGCTTCATGAACGCATCGGCGAAACGGGCGCGCGCGGGATCATTCGTCCGGTCGGACTGAACGGACGGCCGCTGCGCCCTGCTGCAACAGACGCGTCGGCCGTTCGTATCAGTGCGCCCCGGTCATTCAGCTTTTCTCGCCGCCGGGAATCGCGAACACGAAGAGCGTGCCGCCGAGCGCGGTGTACTTCGCCAGTTCACGATAGCCGCCGACCGCGCCCAGACCTTCGGTCGACTTTTCCAGCCCGGCCGCCATACCGATGCCGGCCCAGCCGCCGATGCCCGAGTACACGCCGATGAACTGCTTGCCCTGGTACTCGTAGGTAAAGACGTTGCCGATAATCCCCGACGGCGTCTTGAAGCGCCACAGTTCCTTGCCGTCCTTGATCCGGACCGCCTTGATGTAGCCTTCGAGCGTGCCGTAGAACGCAACGCCGCCAGCCGTGGCGAGCACGCCCGACCAGACCGAGAACTTCTCCGGCTTGGACCAGACGATCTTGCCCTTGCTCGCATCCCACGCGATGAAGTTACCCATCGCGTTGTTGTCGTTCGGTCCCGGATACATCGACAGCGTGGCGCCGACATACGGCTGTCCCGACACGTAGTCGACATCGAACGGTTCGTAGTCCATGCAGACATGGTTGGTCGGCACGAGGAAGAGACTCGAACCCGGATCGAACGCCGCCGGTTGCTGGTCTTTGGAGCCGAGCGCCGCCGGGCAGATGCCCTTCACGTTGTGATCGGAGCCGGCTGCCTGGGTCGAGTACGCCGCGTTGCGGATCGGCAGGCCGCTCTTCATGTCGACGCGGTCAGCCCAGTTCACTGCGGGGTCGTACTTCTGCGCGACGAGCAGCTGTCCGGTCTCGCGATTGAGCGTGTAGCCGAAACCGTTGCGATCGAAGTGCACGATCGCGGGCACCTTCCTGCCGTCGATGTTCAGGTCGGACAGAATCATTTCATTGACGCCGTCATAATCCCATTCGTCGTGCGGCGTCATCTGGTAGACCCACCTGGCCTGGCCGGTATTCAGGTCGCGCGCGAAGATCGACATCGACCACTTGTTGTCGCCCGGACGTTGCGTCGGGTTCCATGTGCCCGGATTGCCGGTGCCGTAATAGATGAGGTTGAGTTTAGGATCCCACGCATACCAGCCCCACGTGGTCCCGCCGCCCAGCTTCCACTGATCGCCCTTCCACGACTTGAGCGACGAGTCCGCGCCCACCGGCACCATCTTGCCGTCGGTATAGGTCATCGTCTTCTGCGGGTCGAGCAGCATCTCGTTGTCGGGGCCCGTGCTGTAGGCAGTCCAGACCGGCTTGCCGGTCTTGATGTCATAAGCAATGAGACGTCCGCGCACGCCGAATTCGCCGCCCGAGATGCCGGTCAGCACCTTGTCGCCGAATACGTGCGGCGCGTTGGTGTTGGTCTCACCCGCTTTGGGATTGCCGTTCTGCGCGGTCCAGACCACCTCGCCGGTCTTCGCGTTGAGCGCCACGAGCTTGGTGTCGGCCTGCTGCAGGAAGATCTTGCCGTCGCCGTAGGCGAGACCGCGGTTGACGGTGTCGCAACACATCACGGAGACGACCTGTTCGTCCTGTTTCGGCTGATACTGCCAGATGAACGTCTGATCCTTCAGGTTGATGGCGATGACCTTGTTGGGGAACGGCGAGTGGATGTACATCGTGTCGCCGATCACGAGCGGCGCGCCTTCGTGGCCGCGCAGCACGCCGGTCGACATGGTCCATGCGACCTGCAGTTTGCCGACATTGTTCTCGTTGATCTGCTTGAGCGGGCTGTAGCGGTGATTCGCATAGTCGCCCGCCTGGGCCGCCCAGTTGGATGGATTCTTCATCAGGCCGTCGAGCTGCGAATCGGCTTGTGCGGCGATAGAGCCAAAGGCTGCCGATGCGAGGATCGAGAGCCCAAGAACTACGGTGCGTAAGTTCATGTCTCCTCCAGAATTGTCCTGCTGTTCAACTCACGAATGACCCACGCTACCTCGTCGCATCGTGCGCGCCTTCTCGAGTGCAGGTAACGATCAGCGCCCTGGCCCGATCGATGTCAGGCTTGGCGGCGCATAAAGGACCAACGCATATTCCATGCCGGAAAGTGGCGGCAATGGGCGCCGTCCCGCATGCAAGCCCTTGTGCTCCATTCGCGCTTCGCGTCGCGGCCTTTGTGTCCTGCGCGATCGGCGTCCTGGTGTGACGACCTTGACGCGGTTGCGCCACCCGGCGCGACACATACTGTGTCACTTCCGTGATACGGAACGTGTCCTTTGCGAGTCCTGTCCGCGCCACTGGCCGTGATTTGCAGCAATATGTAGTTCGGCGGGCGGTTCCCGCATCCGAGGAGCAGCGGTCATGGCAAACGCAGAGCAGGTCTATTCCGACGACGAAGTCCAGCAACGCCTCGTCGGTCCGCTCCAGCACTGGTATCTCGAAGACGGCTGGCTACGGCGCAAGTACCGGACCGAAGGCTGGAAGGGAACGCTGATGGTGGTCAACACGGTGGGCCATCTCGCCGAAGCCGCCTGGCATCATCCGGATCTGACGGTCTCCTATGCATTCGTCACCGTGAAGCTCAAGACGCATAGCGCCAAGGGCATCACGGACAAAGACTTCGCGCTCGCCACGAAAATGGAATCCGTGATCCAGTGGCAACCCGGCCTCGAAGACGGCCCGCTCGAAGGCACGCCGTCCGACGACCAGCGCTTCCGCTATATCAAGTACGACGCGCCGAAACCCGCGCAAGGCAGCTGAAAACGCAGCCGGGGGCGCCGCCAGTGGCGCGCATTCCTCGCTGCCGGACGCCGTGCGCTGCCACAACAGCCGGTGACACAGTGCACCTTCGACGTCACACAGCGTCCATGCGCATGCGAGACACCGTGGCACCGGGCGCGTCCCGCGGCGGCGACTGACAGCGGCGGCGGCCATCGCCAGCGCCTGGTACGGCTTCTGCTTGAAGTCGCCCGGCGCGCTGCCGTTATGGCCTGCGCCGGATTCATGGGCGCCCTTCGGCCAAACCCTGTTCAGCGCACCCACAAGGACACTTGCGATGCCGCTTCAGTTTCGCCGCCTCCCGCCTCACCAGGCTGTCACGATCGATGCGCCCGCGCGCCTGCATCTGGGCTTTCTCGACCCGAACGCGTCGCTCGGGCGCGCGTTCGGCAGCCTGGGCCTGGTCATCGACGCGCAGGGCACCCGGCTCGAAGCGCGCCTCGCGGAGCATGAACAGATCGAGGGCGCGCTGAGCAAAGCAGAACGCGAGCGCATCGCGCTTTGCCTGGCGCGGCTGCAGGCAGCTTACGGACCGGCCACGCTCGCCATCAACGTCGCTCGTGCGCCGCGCGCGCACACCGGCCTCGGTTCCGGCACGCAGTTGGCGCTGGCCGTGGGCACCGCGTTCGTGCGCCTGGTCGGCCACCCGGCGAGCAGCGCCGAACTGGCCAGCCTGCTCGGGCGCGGCGCCCGTTCCGGCATCGGCATTCTCGGATTCGAATCCGGCGGCCTGCTGCTGGACGGCGGACCGGCCGGCGATCTGCGCCAGAGCCCACCGCCGCTGCTCGCGCGCCAGCCGTTTCCGGACGACTGGCGCGTGCTCCTCGTGAGCGACCACAGCCGCGAGGGTTTGCACGGCGTAGAGGAACGCCGCGCGCTCGCCTCACTCGCGCCGTTCCCGCAGCGGCTTGCCGCGCATTTGTGTCATCTGGTGCTGATGCGGATCCTGCCGGGCGCCGCGGAGCGCGACTTCGCGCCGTTCGCGGCGGGTCTCACCGAAATGCAGCAGACCATCGGCGAATACTTCGCCAGCGCGCAAGGCGGCGTGTTCGCGAGTCCCGATGTCGAGCGCGTGTTGCGCGCGGTCGCGGCAGAGCGAGCGGCGGGCATCGGCCAGACTTCGTGGGGGCCGACGGGTTTTGCAATTGTCGCGAATGCGCGCGCGGCCGCCAGCGCGCTCGCCACGGCGCGAGAAGCTGCCCGCGCGATGCCGCACATCGAATGCACGGTCGCCGCGGGACGAAATAGCGGCGCGGCCATCCGCAGCGCCGAGGCGCGTGCCCAGCCCATCGACGCCGCATGATGCCGCTCCGTTATCCATCACTGACTGCGCCGCGCGCGGCGCCCGCACGGAGATCGCTGAGCGCGGGTTCCCCTGAGCCCATCCCTTGCGCCGCCCCGAGATCGCAACTGAAACGAGCCTGCTGCCATGTCCGAAACCATTGAAAGGCCCTATATCCTGCACATGTTCACGGCCACGCCGCAAATCAGTCCGTTCGACGTCAACATGGCGGCCGACGCTGGCTACCAGGTCATCGTGCCGTATTGTGGCGTCGAAGCCGGCATGGTCGCCAACCTGACCCAGGACGCGATTTTTTCCCGCGGCCCCAAAGGGGTGTCGCGCACCGGCATCTTCATCGGCGGACGCGACGTGATGCAGGCCGCCGACATGCTCGACACCGCGCGCAAAGCAATGGTCTCGCCGTTCGAAGTCTCGGTGTTCGCCGATCCGAGCGGTTCGTACACGACAGCGGCGGCGCTCGTCGCGCTGGTCGAACGTCATCTGGGCAAACAGCACGGCATGGAACTGGGCGGCAAGCGCGTGCTGATTCTCGGCGGCACCGGCGCGGTCGGGCGCGTCGCGGCGGTGATGGCCGCCTCGCGCGGCGCCGATGTGACGATCGCGAGCCACCACAGCGCCGCTCGCGCGCTGGGCGTCGCGGCCGACATCAACCAGCGTTTCGGGATCGTGATCAACGGCATCGGCACGGCGACACCGGACGAATTGCGCAGCGCGCTGGCCGAAGCGGAGATCGTGCTTGCCACCGCGATCGCGGGCGTTCAGGTGATCGGCAGCGACGATCTGGCGCATGCCAAACGTCTATTGATCGCCGCGGATGTCAACGCGGTACCGCCGGAAGGCATTGCCGGCGTCAACGTGATGAACGACGGCAAGCCCATCGACGGCGTGCCGAATGCGGGCGCGGTCGGCATCGGCGCACTGGCGATCGGCAACGTCAAGTATCAGGTCGAACACCGGCTGTTCATGCGGATGCGCACGGGCGGCAAGCCGGTCTACCTGGGCTTTCCGCAAGCGTTCGACGAGGCCCGCGCGGTCGCCGCCGGGCTCGGCTGAGCTGGCGGTCATGAAGTCGCGCCCGCCGCTCGCGCACGCACCGTTCGTCGCGGTAGCCGGACTGTCCGTGCGTCTGCTCGCGCAGTCCGCGCTGCGCGCGGGCCTGCGCGTCGCCGCGCTCGATGTCTTCGGCGACCGCGATACGCGCGAGGCGTCGGAGGTTTGGTTCGACATCGGCGACGGCGCGCTGGCGATCGATCGGGCACGGCTCACCGACGCGCTCACGCGCGTCGCGCACCTGCCGCATTTCCTCGGCTGGATCGGCGCCAGCGGGCTCGAACCCTTGATGGTGCAACTGTTGCGCGAGCCCGGTTTGCCCCGATTCATCGGCAACGATGCCGAGACGAACGCTGCCGTACGCGAGCCACGGCGCTTTTTCGCGCTGCTCGACGCGCTGCATATCGCGCATCCTGCCGTCTCCTTCACGCGGCCCCCGACGGCCGAGGGCTGGCTGGTCAAGGATGCGCACGGCTGCGGAGGCACGCACATCAGGGCGGCTTCGGCGCCCGATGCGAAGGCCTTGCCGGCACAAGGCTATTTCCAGCGAATCAGCAACGGCCGGCCGCTGTCGGTGCTATTCATCGGCGCGCGAGGCCGCGCGCACCCGATCGGTTTCGCCGAGCAACTGACCTGCACGGCGGGCGATCTGGCGTTCGTGCATGCCGGCTCGATCGGTCCGATCGCTGTGCCGCCGCAGGTCGCGGCACGCGTGCTGGAAGCGCTCGACTCCCTCTGTGAGCGCACTGGTCTCGCCGGCATCAACAGTTGCGACTTCCTGCTCGACGGCGATGCGTTCGAAGTGCTCGAAATCAACGCGCGGCCTTCGGCCACGATGGCGCTGTACGAAGCCGCGTCGCCCGATGCGTGGCCGCACGGACTGCTCGCCTGCCACCTTGATGCATGCCGTGGCGGCCGGCCGCCCTCGACCGCGAGCACGGCGTTGGCCCGTCAGCCGCGCTGGTGCGCGGGCCAGCGCGTGCTATTCGCGCCCAGGGCGTTCACCGTGTCAGCGGGCTTCTCCGATACCTGCCTGCTCGATCCCAGCTGTCACGACGTGCCGATGCCCGGCACGCGCGTCGAGGCGGGCCAACCCGTCTGTACGCTGCTGTTGCGCGCTGCTTCGGCGGACGCGGCGCGGCGCGCGCTCGATGCGCAGCATGCGCGCGTCGTGCAACGAATCGAAACCTGCAATGAACCCGACCATGCCTGCATCCCATTCCACTTCTGAGGCTTCCCGGCAGTCCGCCGCGCCGGGCGTCAACGCGCTGAGCGAGCCTCTCGTCGCCCGGCTCGTCGACGAGGCGGCGCGCCTCGGCGTCGCGATCACCCGCACGGCCGACGGCACGGTCATCGTGGATGCCGGCGTCGACGCGCGCGGCAGCATCGACGCCGGGGTGCTGATCGCGCGCATCTGCATGGGCGGCCTCGGCCGCGTCGCCGTGCGCTCGAACTTCGACGCGGCGCCGCTCTGGCCCACCATGATCGACGTGCACACGTCGTCACCGGTGCTGGCCTGTCTCGGCAGCCAGTACGCCGGGTGGAGCCTGTCGGCGACCAAAGAACAGACCGGCGGCAAGAAGTTCTTTTCGCTCGGCTCCGGTCCCGCGCGCGCGCTGGCCGTCAAGGAGCCGCTGTTCTCCGAACTCGGCTATCGCGACCACCACGATCGCGGAGCGCTGGTACTCGAAGTGGACCGCCTGCCGCCCCCGATCGCGATCGACAAGGTGTTGCGCGATTGCGGCCTCGCGCCCGACCGGCTCACGCTGGTCGTCACGCCGACACAGTCTGTCGCGGGAACGGTACAGGTCGTGGCGCGCGTCGTCGAAGTTGCATTGCACAAAGTGCACGTGCTCGGCGTGCCGCTGGACGAAGTGGTGGAAGGCGCGGGCGCGGCGCCGTTGCCGCCGCCCGCGCGGGACGGGATTCAGGCGATGGGCCGCACCAACGACGCGATCCTCTACGGCGGCCGCGTGCATCTGACCGTGAAGCACGACGAAGTCGCGCGACGCCTCGCCGACACCTTGCCCGCCGCCAATTCGCGCGATTACGGGCGGCCGTTTGCGGACATCTTCACGTCGTTCAACTTCGACTTCTACCAGATCGATCCGGCGCTGTTCGCGCCCGCCGAGGTCTGGGTGAGCAGCCTCGAAAGTGGCGCGACCTATCATGGCGGGCGCATCGAGAGCGCGTTGCTTCAGGATCAGTGGGGCGGCAAGACCGTCGCGCCATGACGCTCACGCAGACCGGCGCAAATCCGGACGCGGACCCCAACGCCGCCCACGCGGGCGTGCGCATCGCGATCATGACCGATGAAACCGGCTGGCACACCGGACGCCTGAAGAAAGCGTTCCGCGCGCGCGGCGCCGAGGCGCGCTGCGTCGATCTCGCGGATTGCCGGATCGACACCACGTGGCAACCTCACGGACTGGTTGTGCCGGGCTTTGGCCACGCGCTGCCCGACGCGGTCTTCGTGCGCGGCATCGCGGGCGGCACGTTCGAGCAGGTGACGCTGCGGCTCGGCATTCTGCATGCGCTGCGCGAATCGGGCGTGCCGGTCTACAACGACGCGCGCGCGATCGAGCGCAGCGTCGACAAATCGATGACCAGCTTCCTGCTGCACCGCGCCGGCGTGCCGACACCGCCGACCTGGGCCGGCGAATCGGCGGCGTTCGCACAACGCGTACTGATGCGCGAAGCGGCCGCGGGCCGTCAGGTCGTGCTCAAGCCGCTATTCGGCTCACAAGGCCACGGACTCAAACGGCTCGGCGCGCGTGGCGGATTGCTCGCGCCATTGCCGTCGCTGGCGCGTTACCAGCAGGTCGCTTACCTGCAGCGCTTTGTGCCCGGGGCGCGGCCCGGCTTCGACTGGCGCGTGCTGGTGATCGGCGGGCACGCTGTTGCGGCGATGCGGCGCATCGGCGGCAAGGGTTGGATTCACAACTTCGCACAAGGCGCGCTCTGCGAGCCGGCCGAACTCGATGCGCCGCTCGCGCAAACGGCCGTGCGAGCCGCCTCCGCGCTCGGGCTCGACTATGCCGGCGTGGACCTGATCCCCAATCCGGACGATGCCGCGCGCCCACTCGTGCTCGAAGTCAACGGCGTGGCGGCATGGCGCGGCTTGCAGTCGGTCACGCCGGTCGACCTCGCGGCGGCGCTCGCCGGCGACCTGCTCGATCGCAAGCTCGCGGCGCGGCTGCGCCAGGTCGAGCAAACCGAGGAGCCGGCCTTCGCCGTGTGGCCCGGACGTCATGCCTGAGGCCGGTGCGATCCCGCCCGAACAGGTTCGCGCGGCGTTGCTCGCAGCCTGCGCGCTGGACGTCGCCACGCCCAAGCCCGGCAACGTCAGCGTGCAAAGTCCGGGACACGGGATGAGCGCGGCCCAGTTCCTCGCCAGCGCGGAGGCCGCGGCCGACGCGCTTCTCGCACGCGGCGCACCGGTCGGCCAGCGCATTCTCGATGCGGTCACGCGCACGCGTGACACGGTCGGCTGCAACACGAACCTCGGCATCGTGCTGCTCGTCGCGCCGCTCGCCGCGGCCCTCGAACACACCGGGCGAACCCTGTCCGCGCCAGGCTGGCGCGAAGCCGCCACACGCGTGCTGGCGAGCCTCGATGTCGACGACGCCCGCCTCGCCTACCGCGCGATCGCCCTCGCCAATCCGGGCGGCCTCGGCGACGCGCCCGAGCAATCGGTCCACGCGGCGCCCACGGTCGGCTTGCGCGACGCGATGCAACTCGCCGGCGACCGCGACAGCATCGCCCGTCAATACGCGAACGGGTTTCACGACATTTTTGAAACCGGGCTCGCGGCCTATCGCGACGCGCCGTCCGATGCGCCCGAGGTAGCGATGCTCAACGTGTTCCTCGCCTTCCTCGGCGGCTGGCCCGACTCTCACATTGTGCGCAAGCACGGCATGGCGCTGGCGCAGAGTGTCACGCTTGCGGCACGCGAACAGCGCGCGCTGTGGCGGAAAACGCCGCTTCAATTGCTACGCGCGCCGGTGTCCGCGCGACTCGACGCATGGGATGCCGAACTGAAGGCTCGCGCAATCAACCCCGGCACCAGCGCGGATCTGGCGGTGGCCACACTGTTCGTCGCCGGTTGCCTGAAAATCCGCTGAGGGACGCGCGTCACATCTGCCGCGCCGGGTCTTGGCACGAAAAATGTTAGTTAGTACCACCGTGCATCAACACGCTGTCCTGCGATGCAGATTCGGAATGACAGCAGGCAGCGGCCAGTCAGCAGGTCCGTACTCACACATCGGAGGAACAGAATGGCCAAGATCAACCGCGTCATGATCGGAGAGTCGCTCATCGGCGACGGCAACGAGGTCGCGCATATCGACTTGCTGATCGGACCGCGAGGTTCGGCTGCGGAAACCGCATTCTGCAATGCACTCACCAACAATAAGGATGGCTTCACATCGTTGCTCGCCGTCGTCGCGCCGAATCTGCTCACCAAGCCGAACACGATCCTGTTCAACAAGGTGACGATCAAGGGCGCCAAGCAGGCCGTCCAGATGTTTGGCCCTGCGCAGCACGCGGTAGCCCTTGCGGTCGCCGACAGTGTCGAAGACGGCACCATCCCCAAGGACGAGGCCGACGACCTGTTCCTGTGCGTCGGCGTCTTCATTCACTGGCAGGCGGAGGACGACAAGAAGATCCAGCAGTTCAACTACCAGGCCACGCGCGAGGCGATCAAGCGCGCCGTCAACGGCGAACCGAGCGCAGCGGAAGTGGTGGCGAAAAAAGGCACCGTCGCGCATCCGTTCGCGCCGAACTGACGCCGCACGACAGGTGAGGAGACGCGGCGCCGGCGCAAGGGCCCGCCTCCTCGCGCATCCCGTCACGTCGCTCACGGCACATCAGTTCGCGAAACAGGCTCAATGCTCTGACAGAGGCACACTATGACCATAAGATGCCGCGCGCTGTTCGTTTTCACCAGCCTGGCGCTGGCAGGACCGCTTGCCTGTGCGGCCGGTCACGCGCCGAGGCCAGCCGCTGCGGCGCAAGGCTACAACTATCCGACCGAAGGCCGTGTGGAATACGTGCTGACTTGCATGGACGACAACGGTCATGATTTCGTGAACGTCTATAAATGCTCATGTGTGATCGACAAGATGGCGGCCGCGCTGCCTTACGACGAGTTCGTCGAGCAGTCGACCTTCTCGAAGTACGCCACGCTCGGCGGCGAAGGCGGCAACGAGTTCCGTGTCGATCGTGCGAAGTCGCAAACGAAGAAATTCCGCGCGCTGCAGACCACTGCGTACCAGACGTGTGGACTGGGTCCGCAGAAAACGCCCACAGTTGCGAAATGATGCAGTGCGCATGAATGAACCGCGGATCCCTTGAATACGACAGCGGCGCCCCTCACGATGCGGCGCCACCTATCCGTGCCGCTCAGTTCGGCACCAGCCCTCTGCCGAGCGACGCGTAACCGACGAGGCCAGCACCTTCTGCCGGCGGGTCGCTGCGGCGCCGTTCGATCTGGACGCCCACGGCCGCCACGTCGTCGAATTTCGCCGGCTTCGCAAGGGACACGCGCACCCAGTGAGCGCCGAAATCGGCGATCAGCAATTGCGCGATGTGCTCCGCGAGCGCCTCCAGCAGGCGCACTCGATGCGACTCGAACAGCGCGAGCAGCGCACCGCGTACCGCCGCATAGTTGACCGTGTCTTCGATCCGGTCCGTGCTGCACGCGCGGATCGCGGGTACGCCGATTGCGAGGTTCATGCGCACGGGCTGCGGGACGTGCTGCTCGCTGCGGTCGATGCCGATGACTGTCTGGCCGATGAAGTTTTCGATGAACACGATATCCATGCGTTCGGGCAACGCGCTGGCATCGGAGCCGATGCTGGGGAAAGCGGTTAGGCGAACGGTATCGAGACGATCCATGGTGTACTCCGCCGCGGCGCGGCCTGGTCAAAGCAACAGATCGGGAACGGCTGAAACGGCGGGCGGCACACTGTGTGCCAATGCTGCGACATGCCCGCGGCGTTGCGTCCGTCAACGAGGCAACGAGTCGGTAAAAGCAAGTATCGGGCGCGGTGCGTAGAGATAATGCGACTTCTTGTTGAACCCAGGCGACATCGGGCGTAGAGTTTTAAGGAACCGCCAGATAGCACGGCCGGTCGCGTAGGCGCATGCGAACGCAAGATTTCGAGGCGCCAGGGGAATTCAGGATTCATATAGCGGCATGCGAGGCGTGCGTAATAGCATGCCCGGAATGACGCAACGGAGACAAACCCCATGTCGTTGCTTGCTGACAGCAATACGCACGTCCGAGAGGTTTTGAACGTCGTCCATCATCAATTGACGACGCGCCCGACGAGCGAATCCGTCGCCCAGTCGTGGGCACGCTGCATCAACGAATTCCAGCTTGACCCCTCCCGTTTCGTCACCCACCAGTCCTCACGCAGTACGAACTAAGCGCACGCCGTGAAGCGCTCGGCGATCTGATTGCCTGTTCGAAGCTGGAGATGACGACGCTCTATCAACAACTGGCCGACCCCGAACTCGCGGTCGTGCTGGTCGACTCGGGCGGCGTGATCGTTCATCAGGTGTCGTCCGTGCCGTTTGCCGAGGCGGTTGCCGACGACGGCTTTCGGGTCGGCGCGCTGTGGAGCGAGCGCGAGGCCGGCACCAACGGCATGGGCACCTGTCTTGCCGAGCGCGACTGCATCGCGGTCTGCCAGCACGAGCATTTTTATCCGCGTTACACGTCGCTCACCTGCTCCGCCGCGCCGATCTTCGACGACAGCGGCGAGATCGCCGGCGTGCTCGATGTCACGAGCCGTTCGAAGCTGCTGCAGCAGCACTCGCTGGTACTCGTCGGCATGTCGAGGCAGATGATCGAAAACCGTTTGCTGGATGCGCGTTACCGCCACGCGAACATGATTCACTTCCACAGCCGCCCGGAATTCGTCGGCACCCTGCACGGCGGCAAGCTCGCGGTCGCGGACGACAGCACGGTGCTCGCAGCGAATCGCAGCGCGCTGTTCCAGCTCGGCTTCCGCTCGCTCAGCGAACTGCGGGGCCGGCGCATCGAGGAGGCCTTCAATGCTTCGCTCGAAGACATGATCGCGCGCAGCATCCGCGGATCGTTCCATCCGGTCACCGTCTATAGCGCGAACGCGACGAACCGCTTCTTCCTCGTCGCGCAGACCCCGCAGAACAGCGCCGGGCGCGTCACGCGGGTGCTCGTGACCGACCCCACCGCGCGCAACAGCGCGCCCGACAAACGCGCACCGTCGCCGAAGCTCGACGAGATCGCGCACCTGGAGTTCGGCGACCCGCGCATGGCTTCGCAAATCCAGCTGGCCGCGCGCGTGATCCAACGCAAGATTCCGATCGTGCTGCGCGGGCAAACCGGCACCGGCAAGGAAGTCTTTGCGCAGGCGCTGCATAGCATCAGCCCGCACGCCGATGGGCCCTTCGTCCCGGTCAACTGCGCGTCGCTGCCCGAGAACCTGATCGAAAGCGAACTGTTCGGTTATCGCGCCGGCGCGTTCACCGGCGCACAGCGCGAGGGACGGCGCGGCAAGATCGTGCAGGCCAACGGCGGCACCCTGTTCCTTGATGAAATCGGCGACATGCCGCTCGTCTTGCAGGCGCGCTTGCTGCGCGTCATCGAGGAACACGAGGTCACGCCGCTCGGCGCCGAAACCACCGTCAAGGTCAATTTCCAGCTGATCAGCGCGAGCCACCGCAACCTGCTCGAACTGGTACGTAGCGGGCTATTCCGCGAGGACCTGTACTACCGGCTCAAGGGCGTCGAGTTGAATCTGCCTGCGCTTCGCGACCGGCTCGACAAGCTCCCGCTGATCCACCATCTGCTCGCGAACGAGACCGACGATCCGCCCGAACTGAGCCCGCAAGCCGAACACGCATTGTTGACTTACGAGTGGCCGGGCAACATCCGCCAACTGCGCCACGTGTTGCAAATGGCGATAGCACTTTCCGACGGCCAGCCGATCTGCTGTGAGCACTTGCCGCCCGAAGTCACGCAACGCACGCCGGCGATGGATATGCCGACCGCCCTGCACCTCGCCACTGCGGAGATGGACGCGCATCTTGCCGACGACGCGGACATCTCAGCGCTCAACGCGATCCAGTTGAACGAGCGCGAAACCGTGCTGTCACTGCTCGACGAGCACCGCTGGAACGTCAGCAACGTTGCGAAGGCGCTCGGCATCAGCCGCAACACGCTGTACCGCAAGATGCGCCGGCTGCACATCCGGCTCTCGCATGAAGGCTCGCCGTCCGACGGGATGCCGCTCGATCTCGACGACGCATGACCCACACGCCCGCACGCGATCTCGCCGACTTCAAGCCGGACGCGCGCTTCGCGTGGTGCGTGACCGGCTCGGGCCATCTGCTCGAAGAATCCATCGCGCTCGCGCTGCAGTTGCCGCGCGTGGATCTCTTTCTGTCCGCGGCCGCGGAGGAAGTGCTGCCGCTTTATGGCTGGTCACTCGACAAGCTGCGCGAAAACTTTCGCGTGCTGCGCGACAACAGCGCGAGCGGCGTGCCGGTCGGGATGCTCTATCACGGCATCTATCACACGGTGGTGATCGCGCCGGCCACCAGCAACACGGTCGCCAAATGCGCGTACGGCATCTCGGATACGCTGCCGACCAACATGTACGCGCAGGCCGGCAAGCAATGCATCCCGGGCATCGTCTTTGCATGCGACACCGAACCGACCGTGGTCACGCACAGCCCGGATGAATGGGTCGAACTGCGTCCACGGACCATCGAACTCGACAACGTTGAGCGCCTGTCGCGCTTCGAATATACGACGCTCGTCCGCTCGCTCGACGAACTCAAAGCGGCGCTCGGTGAACGCCTGTCGACCCTCGATCTCGCATGGACCACATCCTCTTCCTGACTGGCCGGCTGGCGGAACCGAGCCTGCTGCGCGTGCTCGACAGCATGGCGCCGACGCCGTTCAGTTGGGAGGTCCGCGAAATCGGTCTGCAAGTCGCCGCGTTGATGACGGCCGACCTGATTCTGCGCCGCGTGCCCGCACCGCTGAACGCGCAGCGAGTGATCGTGCCGGGTCGCTGCCGGGGCGATCTCGACATGCTGGCTGGTCACTATGGCGTGCCGTTCGAACGCGGTCCCGAAGAGGTCAAGGATTTGCCGCAATTTTTCGGCCGCAAGGCGAAGCCGTTCGACCTGAGCCGTTACGAGACGGAAATCTTCGCGGAGATCGTCGACGCACCGCGCCTCGACCTGGACGGCATCGCCGCGCGGGCGCGCGAGTATGCCGCCCAGGGCGCCGACGTCATCGACATAGGCTGCCTGCCTGAAACACCGTTTCCCCATCTCGAAGACGCGGTGCGGCGGCTCAAGGTCGGAGGCTATCGCGTGAGCGTCGATTCGATGCGCACCGACGAACTGTTGCGCGGCGGCCGCGCGGGCGCCGACTACCTGATGAGCCTGAACCTCGATACGCTGTGGATCGCCGACGAGGTGCCGTCGACGCCGATCCTCGTCGCGCGCGAGCCAGGCGACCCGGCCTCGCTCGACGCCGCGATCGGTCAGCTATCCGCGCGCGGCCGCGCGTTCCTGGCCGATCCGATTCTCGACCCGATTCCATTCGGGCTCGCCGCGTCGATTGCGCGCTACGTCCGCTTGCGCGAACGTTATCCCGACATCGCGATCATGATGGGCATCGGCAACGTGACGGAGTTGACCGAAGCCGATACGAGCGGAATCAACGCGGTGCTGCTTGGCATGGCCGCCGAACTGCGCATCGGCGCGGTGCTCACCACGTCGGTGAGCCTGCATGCGCGGCGCGCGCTGCGCGAAGCCGACGTCGCGCGCCGCGTGATGCATGCCGCGCGCGACGCGCAAGTGCTGCCGAAAGGGATCAGCAGCGATCTCGCGACCGTCCACGCGAAACGTCCGTTTCCGTATAGCGCCGACGAGATCGACGAGCTTGCCCGTGGTGTGCGCGATCCGAATTTCCGCGTGCAGATCAGCGCCGAAGGCATTCATGTCTACAACCGCGACGGACATCGGCGCGGCGACGATCCGTTCGCACTCTATCCGCATCTGAAGCTCGACAGCGACGGCGGCCACGCGTTCTATATGGGCGTGCAACTCGCTCGCGCGGAGATCGCCTGGCGGCTCGGCAAGCGCTTCGATCAGGACCAGCCGCTCGACTGGGGCTGCGCGCTCGACCGGCCCGAAGAAGATCTGCTTGTCTGGCGCGCGCCCGGCGAGACGATGAAGAAAGGCTGACGGACGTTCGGGAACCGCCCCGCTCACCCATCGATTTCCGCCATGCCGGTGCCCGCCTTCACGGTATCCAGCTCGTCGCGCAGCCGCCCGATCGCTTGAGCGCGATCGGCGGCGCCGAAAACGGCCGAACCCGCGACCAGCACATCGGCGCCCGCCGCGGCAATCCGCGCGATGTTCGACGCCTTCACCCCGCCGTCGACTTCGATCAGCAACGGCCGCCCGGTACGCTGCATCATCGTGTCGACCCGCGCGCGCAGCAGGCGCAGCTTGTCGAGCGTTTCCGGAATGAATGCCTGGCCGCCGAACCCCGGATCGACCGACATCACGAGCACGACATCGAGCATTTCCATCACGTGATCGAGCACCGCGAGCGGTGTGCCCGGATTGAGCGCGAGTCCCGCGCGCACACCGTGGGAGCGGATCAGTTCGATGGTCCGATGCACATGCAGCGACGCCTCGGGATGAAAGCTGATCAGATTCGCACCCGCCTGGGCAAAAGCGCCGACGAGCGGATCGACCGGCATGGTCATCAGATGCACGTCGAACGGCACCGTTGTGTACGGCCGGATCGCCGAGCACACCAGCGGCCCGACGGTGAGGTTCGGCACGTAGTGGTGGTCCATCACATCGAGATGGATCCAGTCCGCGCCGGCCGCCGTCACGTCGCGAATCTCGTCGGCAAGACGGGCGAAATCCGCCGACAGTAGCGACGGAGCAATCAGGAATTCCCGCATCATCGTCTCCTTGCAAGTGCTCGGTGCCCGGTGCTCAGTGATAGCGGCACGCCATCGCGTCGAGCGGGAGCGGTTTGATACGTGCCGCCTGGCCCGCGCAGCCAAACGCCTCGAAACGCTCGACGCAGATCGCGCTGGCCGCCGCCGTCGCGGCCTTCAGCGCCGCGCGCGGATCGAACTCGGAACGCGCGTTCGCGAGCGACCTGCGCAGCGCGCCGCTCATCGCGAGGCGGATGTCGGTGTCGATGTTGACCTTGCGCACGCCATGCGCGATGCCGCGCCGGATCTCTTCGACCGGCACGCCGTAGGTCGTCGGGATCTCGCCGCCATATTCGCGGATCACCGCGAGCCATTCCTGCGGCACCGACGACGAACCATGCATCACGAGATGCGCGTTCGGAATCCGTTCATGAATGTCAGCGATCCGGTCGATCGCGAGAAGGTCGCCGCTCGGCTGGCGGCTGAACTTGTACGCGCCATGCGAGGTGCCGATCGCAATCGCAAGCGCGTCGACGCCGGTTGCTTCGACGAAACGCCGCGCTTCGTCCGGATCGGTGAGCAGGTCTTTGCGCGCGAGCTGGCCTTGCGCGCCGACACCGTCCTCCTCGCCTGACGTGCCGGTTTCGAGCGAACCGAGGCAGCCCAGTTCGCCTTCGACCGACACGCCGACCGCGTGCGCGGCTTCCACGACGCGGCGGCTCACGTCGACGTTGTAGTCGTAGGCCGCGGGCGTCTTCTGGTCCGGCAGCAGCGAGCCGTCCATCATCACCGACGTGAAGCCCGAGCGGATCGCCTGCTGACACACCGCGGGGCTCGCGCCGTGATCCTGATGCAGCACCAGCGGAATTTCCGGGTGCGCCTCCAGCGCGGCGAGCACGAGATGGCGCAGGTAAGGCTCGCCGGCATATTTGCGCGCACCCGCCGACGCCTGCAGGATCACCGGGCTGTCGGTGGCCTGGGCGGCTTGCATGATCGCGTGGATCTGCTCCATGTTGTTGACGTTGAACGCGGGCACGCCGTAGTCGTGTTCGGCCGCGTGATCCAGCAGTTGCCGCAGGGTGATGAAGGCCATGGCAGACTCCATGAAATGAAATCGGATCAACGTGTGGCGTGCGCGACGCGGCGTGCTTCGTCCACCAACGCCTGCACGGTCAGGTTGAAGTGCGCGAACAACGCTGCGGCAGGGGCTGATTCACCGAACGAATCGATGCCCACGACGCCGCCGTCGAGCCCCACGTATTGCCGCCAGAACGCCGTGACGCCCGCCTCGATCGCGATACGCGGCACGCCCGGCGGCAACACCGCTTCGCGCCACGCGGGGGATTGCCGGTCGAATGCCGTGGTGGATGGCATCGAAACGACGCGTGCGGCGATGCCCGAGGCTTCGAGCGGCGCGACGGCGTCGAGCGCGAGTGCGACTTCGGAGCCGGTTGCGATGAGCACGACGCGTGAAGCTTGCGCATGCGCCGAATCGCCCGGCCAGTCGCGCAGCACATAAGCGCCCCGCGCGATTGCGGCGATCTGCTCAGGCGAGCGCGTGACGAACGGCAAGTTCTGCCGGCTCAGCAGCAAACAGGAAGGCCCTTGCCGTTCGGCCGCGCAGACCCACGCCTGGGCGGTCTCGACCGTATCGCACGGACGCCACACATCCAGCCGCGGAATCAGCCTGAGGCTCGCCGCATGTTCGACCGCCTGGTGGGTCGGCCCATCTTCGCCGAGCCCGATCGAATCGTGCGTGAAGACGAAGATCGAGCGCGTCCTCATCAGCGCGGCCATGCGCAGCGCGTTGCGCGAATAGTCGGAGAACGTGAGGAACGTACCGCCGAACGGCAGGTAGCCGCGATGCAGCGCGATGCCGTTCATCACCGCGCTCATGCCGAATTCGCGCACGCCGTAGTGCAGATAATTGCCGCCCTGCAGGCCGCCGTCGTCGGTGCGGACATCGGCCGCGCCCTGCCAGTCCGTCAGGTTCGAGCCGGTCAGATCGGCCGAGCCGCCGAGCAGCTCCGGCAAGTTGCGCGCGAGCGCGGCGATCGCCTGCTGCGAGGCTTTGCGCGTTGCAATCGATTCGGCCGCGCCATCGGCGTCGCGCACCAGTGCGCGGACCGCGTCGCGCCAATGCGTGGGCAGCTCGCCTTGCACGCGCCGTTCGAACTCGGCGGCCTCTGCCGGATAGTGCTGGCGGTACGCTTCGAAGCGCCCGGACCAGTCGGCTTCGGCGGCAAGGCCACGCGCGCTTGCGTCCCACAGCGTGCGAATTTCGCTCGGAATCTCGAACGGCGGGTGCGGCCAGCCGAGCGCGCGGCGAGTCCGTGCGACCTCGTCCGCGCCGAGCGGCGCGCCGTGCACGTCGTGAGTCCCGGCCTTCGACGGCGAGCCCTGGCCGATCACCGTCCGGCAGCAGATCAGCGTCGGCCGGCCCGCGGCGCGCGCGCCCTGCAACGCGTGATCGACCGCATCGACGTCGTGTCCATCCACCTCGCGCACCACGTGCCAGCCATACGCCGCGAAGCGTGCCGGCGTGTCGTCGGCGAACCATTGCTGGACATGACCGTCGATCGAGATGCCGTTGTCGTCGTAGAGCACCGTCAGCTTGTCGAGCTTCAGCGTGCCGGCGAGCGAAGCCGCCTCGTGCGAGATGCCTTCCATCAGACAGCCGTCGCCGACGAACACGTACGTGCGATGATCGACGATCCGATGGCCGGGCCGGTTGAATTCACGCGCGAGCAGCGCCTCCGCGAGCGCCATGCCCACGCCGTTCGCGAGACCTTGTCCGAGCGGCCCGGTGGTCGTTTCGACGCCCGGCGTGACGCCTACTTCGGGATGCCCCGGCGTCTTGCCATGCAACTGGCGAAAGCGCTTCAGCTCGTCGATCGGCAGGGCGTAGCCGCTCAGATGCAGCAGGCCGTATAGCAGCATCGAGCCGTGTCCGTTGGACAGGATGAAACGGTCGCGGTCGGGCCATGCCGGGTTGCGCGGGTTGTGCTTCAGATGCCGGTCCCACAACGCGACGGCAATCTCGGCCATGCCGAGCGGCATGCCGGGATGCCCGGACTTCGCCGCTTCCACGGCATCGATCGCGAGCATGCGCAGCGCGTCGGCCATCAGCCGGGTGGCGGGTACGGCAACCGATTCTGCGACAGCACTCATCGAATCTCTCCTTGCAATATGAACACGCCTATCGTCGTGTGCGTGCGCGGCGCGCATCAGGCGCGCGAGCGGCGGTCGATCAGTTGAAGAATCATCGGCGTGAAGATCAGCTGCATCGCGAGTCCCATCTTGCCGCCCGGCACGACGATCACGTTCGGGCGCGACATGAACGAGTCGTGCAGCATCGTCAGCAGATACTGGAAGTCGATCCCCTTGGGCCGCGCGAAGCGGATCACCACGAAGCTCTCGTCCGGCTGTGGAATCTCGCGGGCGGTAAACGGATTCGAGGTGTCCACGGTCGGCACGCGCTGAAAATTCACATGGGTGCGCGAGAACTGCGGGCAGATGTAGTTCACGTAGTCGGGCATGCGCCGCAAGATCGTGTCGACCACCGCTTCATGCGAGTACCCGCGCATCGTCTGATCACGGTGCAGCTTCTGAATCCACTCCAGGTTGATGATCGGCACCACGCCGATCAGCAGGTCCGCGTGCCGCGCGATGTCGACCTTGTCGGTCACGGCCGCGCCATGCAGACCCTCGTAGAACATCAGATCGGTGCCCGGCGCGACGTCCTCCCAAGGCGTGAAGGTGCCGCCATCCTGTTTGTAGAGCTGCGATTCGGCTGCGTCGTGCACGTAGTGGCGCAATTGTCCGGTGCCGCTTTCGCCGTAGCGCGTGAACAGCGCTTCGAGCTCTTCGAGCAGATTCGCCTGCGGACCGAAATGACTGAAGTTCGGCGCACCGTCGCGTTCATGCTCTTTCATCGCCGCGCGCATGCCGTTGCGGTCGTACCGATGAAACGCGTCGCCTTCGACGATCTGTGCGTTGATGTGCTCGCGTCTGAAGATATGGGTGAAGCTCTTCATCACGGTGGTGGTGCCGGCGCCGCTCGAACCGGTCACCGCGATGATCGGGTGCTTGACTGACATGCGTTTGTCTCCGGATGGCAATGTTCTGGCCGCGTTCTCGACGGGCCTTGGGCGGTCTGTCAGCCGCGCGTCAGGCCGTGAAGTCCGGCAGGAATAGCGAGCGCGGGCTGAACAGCGGCGACGTAAAGGGCTTGTCCTCGCCGCGATCGTATTCGCCGTGATAGCGCGCGATGCGTTCGACTTCGTTCTTCGAGCCGAGAATCACCGGCACGCGTCCATGCAGCGCGCGGGGACGCACGTCGAGAATGCGCTCGCGCCCGGTGATCGACAGACCGCCCGCCTGTTCGACCAGAAAGCTCATCGGGTTCGCTTCGTACAGCAGGCGCAGGCGCCCTTCCATCGCCGGCGTTTTCGAGTCGCGCGGATACATGAAGACGCCGCCGCGCATCAGGATGCGATGCACCTCCGCGACCATCGATGCGATCCAGCGCATATTGAAGTCGCGCGCGCGGCAGCCGCTGCGCCCGTCCTTGCACTCCTGAACGTAGCGGCGCACGGGCGGCTCCCAGAAGCGCTCGTTGGACGCATTGATCGCGAATTCGACCGTGTCTTCGGGAATGCGGATATTCGAATGCGTGAGCACGAAATTGCCGATGTCGCGTTCGAGCGTGAAGCCATGCGTGCCGTTGCCGACCGACAGCACGAGCATCGTCGACGGCCCATAGACCGCGTAGCCCGCCGCGGCCTGCTCGCAGCCCGGCCGCAGGAACGCCGCCTCGCCCACTGCGCCCTGCTGGTCGCCGCTCGTGCGCAGCACCGAGAAAATCGAGCCCACCACGCCGTTGATATCGATATTCGACGAGCCGTCGAGCGGGTCGAACGCCAGCAGATAGTCGCCGCGCGGATAGGCCGCCGGAATCGCGTACACGTCCTCCATTTCCTCGGACACCATCGCCGCCAGCAGCCCGTCCCACTCGCATTGCTGCACGAAGATCTCGTTGGTCGCGACGTCCAGCTTCTTCTGCTCCTCGCCGTGCGTGTTGACGGTCTGCGCCGACCCGTAGTTGCCGCCGAGCGAGCCTTTGGTGAGCATCGCCGAAATCGATTTGATCGCGGCCGCCACATCGATCAGGAGCGCCGAGAGTCCCGCCGTTTCCACCGTGCTCATGGAAGACGGCTGGCGGTCGAGTGTGTCGATCAGGAACTTCGAAAGTGTCGTACGTCCGTCTTGCATGGCGTTCTCCCTGGAGGATGTCGTGACTCAACCTGGCGGCGCCGTGAGCGCGCGCGATGTCGGGGTGGGCGGCGGCGCGTCGAACACGCGGCTCGCGCGCACGTCGGCGGCCTCGATCAGCGTGAGCGCGGCGGCGTCGATCGGCGCGCCGCCTTGCAGCGCACTAGCGAACAGCCGGTTGGCCTGGCGCAGCCGCGCGCGGTCGAGCGCATTGCGCACCGAGCGGGCATTGGCAAAATTCGGCTGACGGATGCGGCGCGCCAGATAGTCGGCGAACGCGTGCCGCGAGGCGGCGTCGAAGCGGTAATGCATCGTCCCGAGCATGCGCTCGGCGATGTCGAGCAGTTCGGTTTCGGCGTAGTCGGGAAACGTGATGTGATGCGCGATGCGCGAACGAAAACCCGGATTGCTCTCGAAGAAGACTTCCATCCGCGCTGCGTAGCCGGCCAGAATCACCACCAGGTCGCCGCGCTGGTTCTCCATGGTCTGCAGCAGGATCTCGATCGCCTCCTGTCCATAATCGCGCTCGTTTTCCGGGCGATACAGGTAGTACGCTTCGTCGATGAACAGCACGCCGCCCATCGCGCGCTTGAGCACATCGCGCGTTTTCGGCGCGGTATGGCCGATGTATTGCCCGACCAGATCGTCGCGCGTCACCGAGACCAGATGATTACGGCGAATGTAGCCGAGCCCGTGCAGCACCTCGGCCATGCGTAGCGCGACGGTCGTCTTGCCGGTGCCGGGGTTGCCGGAGAAGCACATGTGCAGGGTCGGCGCACCGCCGGCGAGACCGAGCGAATCGCGCGCGCGCTCGACCAGCAGATGAGCGGCCACTTCGCGGATGCGGGTCTTCACCGGCGCGAGCCCGACCAGATCGCGATCGAATTCGCCGAGCACGTCGCCGATGCCGGAGTCGCGATACAGCGCCGCGAGATCGACTAGCGGCGGCTCGTGTTGCGCATCGTGGAGCGGCCGCGCGTCGTCGGTGCGCGCCGCGGACGGCAGGATGGCATCCACTATGGCAGTGTCGTCGTCTCTCATTGCTCCTCCTTGCGGCGATTCGTCGGTCGAGTCGTCGGGCGGCTCGCAGCACGTTGCGTCGTTCGCGGCCGTCAGCGTGCCGGGCCGTAGCGCTCGCCCGACGGCCGGTCGCCCGCATAGCCCGACATGCTGTAGCGCTGCACTCGCCCTTGCGCATCCTGACGCAAGAGACGGAAGCCCGGTTCCTCGTCCGGACGGTTGACGATGAACGACAGCCGCATGGTCTCGAAACTGCGCACCGAATCGAACGCGTTGACCTTGATGTAGTGCTGCGGCCGCGCCGCGCGGCACGCGTTCACTTCTTGCAACACGCCGGCCGCATCGTGCAGGTCGAACATCGGCAAGCCCCACATTTCCCAATAGGTGTTGCGCGGATGCGGGTCATCGGTGAATTCGACCGAACATGCCCAGCCCTGACGCAGCGCGTAGTCGATCTGCAAGCTGATTTCCTCGTCGCTTAGCTCAGGCAGGAAGGAGAACGTTCCCTGTGTAATGCGCATGACGAACCTCGTTGATTGATGTCTCGTTCAGAACGGCGTCAACTGTCCCCTCGCGCGGTGCCATGGCACCGTCGTCGGGATTGGCTTGCTGATCGACAAAACCGGCAAGTGGCGCTGACTTGCTACTCGCGCCCTCTATGCCGCGGTAGGCGTGGCCGCGAAATCGGGCGTATCGGTGGACGCGTAATTGAAGGTCACGTCGCGCCACGTGTCGAGCGCCTGCTTGAGCGGCGTGCACCAGCGAGCGGCGGCTTCGAGAATGTCCGGCCCCTCGTTGAGAATGTCGCGGCCCTCGTTGCGCGCCTTCACCATCGCTTCGAGCGCCACGCGGTTCGCCACCGCGCCGGCCTGAATGCCGGCCGGATGTCCGATCGTGCCGCCGCCGAACTGCAGAATCGCGTCGTCGCCGAACAGGTCGAGCAGTTGATGCATCTGCCCCGCGTGAATCCCGCCCGACGCCACCGGCATCATCTTGCGCAAGCCGGCCCACGGCTGATCGAAGAAGATGCCGCGCGACAGATCGACCGCGTTGTGGGCGTCGCGGCAGACGTTGTAGTAGCCCTGCACCGACAGCGGATCGCCTTCGAGTTTGCCGACCGCCGTGCCCGCATGCGCATGATCGACGCCCGCCATGCGCAGCCATTTCGCGATCACGCGAAACGAGATGCCATGGTTGCGCTGGCGCGTATACGTGCTGTGCCCGGCGCGATGCAGATGCAGGATCATGTCGTTCTTGCGGGCCCAGTGCGACATCGACTGAATCGCGGTCCAGCCGATCACGAGGTCGATCATCACGATGCACGAGCCCAGCTCCTTCGCGAATTCGGCGCGCTCGTACATATGCTCCATGGTGCCGGCCGTCACGTTCAGATAATGCCCTTTGACCTCGCCGGTTTCCGCCTGCGCGCGGTTCACCGCATCCATCGAAAACAGAAAGCGGTCGCGCCAATGCATGAACGCTTGCGAGTTGATGTTCTCGTCGTCCTTCAGGAAATCCAGGCCGCCGCGCAGGCCTTCGTACACCACCCGCCCATAGTTCTTGCCCGACAAGCCGAGCTTCGGCTTGACCGTTGCGCCGAGCAGCGGCCGTCCATATTTGTCGAGCCGCTCGCGCTCGACGACGATACCGGTCGGCGGCCCCTGGAAAGTCTTCAGGTAGGCAACCGGTATGCGCATGTCTTCGAGACGCAGCGCCTTGAGCGGCTTGAAGCCGAACACGTTGCCGATGATCGACGCGGTCAGGTTCGCCACCGAGCCTTCTTCGAACAGATCGAGGTCATACGCGATGTACGCGAAGTACTGCGGCTCGTCGGCGCGCGAAGCCGGCACCGGCTGCACGCGATAGGCTTTGGCGCGATACATGTCGCAGGCGGTCAGCCGGTCGGTCCACACGACCGTCCAGGTCGCCGTCGACGATTCGCCGGCCACGGCGGCCGCCGCTTCCTCCGGGTCGACGCCGGGTTGCGGCGTGATCCGAAACAGCGCGATGACGTCGGTTTCTTTCGGCTCGTACTCCGGTTGCCAGTAACCCATCTCGCGGTATTTCATCACGCCTGCTGCGTACCGCTCGCGCGGATTGCGCGGATTGCGTTCCGGCTCGATCACCGGTTGGCTGAAATCGTTCATGACGTGTCCTTGAAGGTGGCAAGCGCGCTGCCGGAAGAACGAAGCGCGTGAGTTGCACTGTAGGTACGGACGCCGCCGAGGGGAATTCACGATTTTATTTGGCAGACTTAACCGATCCGTTATCGAACCCATATCGTGGTGTCGTTTTTCGCGACCGGCGCAAAAAATCGGCGCAGAATGTCTCGTGACGAAACAGAGGATGGCGTGACAGCGCACTGCCAGTCCGTGCGAGTGCGATGGAACACTTTGCTTCGTTTTCGCCACACAGCGAAGACTCGAATGCAGGCTTGACGGCTGCGCTGTGTGACTGTCATGCCGGCGTAATTCGGCAGGTGCTGTATAGCCGGTCGGACGCGCGCCGGCACGTCGCTTCGGCGCCACGCCTGGGCATAAAGCTTGCGTGATGCCGGATGCCCATGAAGTCCGGCATCACGCCGGGCCGACGGCAACGCTGGATCAACTCATGGAGGAAGCACGTATGCAGTGGACAACTCCGAGCTACACCGATGTGCGTCTCGGTTTTGAAATCGTGATGTATGTCGCTACGCGTTAAGCCCGCAATAGGGCCGCACGCCGCGGCCCCTTTGCGAACCCTGTTTGTCATGAGTTAACGGCCTTTCGGCGCTGTCAGGACACGCGTTCTCATCCATGATCCACGAAACGATCGTCACCACGGCAGCGTGCGATGGCCGCCCTCACGTCGCCCCGATGGGGGCGCGGTACGAGGGTGAGCGTGTCATCCTCTCGCCGTTTCGTCCGTCCACGACGCTCGACAATATCGTTGCGTCGCGCGCGGCGGTTCTGAACTTCACCACCGACGTGCGCATCTTCGCGGGCTGTGTCACGCACTGCGCAACCGATTGGCCGACCGTTGCCGCGAGCCGCGTCGCCAGCGTGCGCCTCGCCGAGTCGCTGGCGCACACCGAACTCGAACTCGACGAATTGCGCGACGATGCGCAGCGTCCCGTGCTGGTCATGCGATGCGTGCACCGCGGAAATCACGCACCGTTCGCGGGCTTCAACCGGGCGCAAGCGGCGGTGGTCGAAGGCGCGATTCTGGTGAGCCGGCTCTTCATGCTGCCGGCCGACAAGATCGATCGCGAGATGGCTTACCTGCAGATCGCGATCGACAAGACAGCCGGCGACAACGAGCGCACGGCATGGGGTTGGCTCGTCGCCGCCGTCGCGCGGCATCGCGCGAACCTCGCATCATCCGGTGGTCAGAGCGCCGCTGCCGTACACCCGTAGTCTTTCCGGAGAACACCGTTGACCGCATTGCTCGCGAGCGTCCGCTCGAATGACGAAGCATTCGACGCCGCTCGCGCCGGCGCCGAACTGATCGACCTGAAGGAGCCGAACGCCGGCGCGCTCGGCGGCCTGTCGATTGGCGAGATTACGAACATCGCGCGGCAGTTGCGCGCGCGCTACCCAGTCAAGCCGATCAGTGCGGCGATCGGCGACGTGCCGGCCGACGCGTTCGATGAGATCGCCGCGCGCGTCATCGAGGTCAGCGATGCGGGCATCGACTACGTGAAGGTCGGCGTGGCGCGTGGGCCGTCAGCGCGGCGCTGCCTCGAACAACTGGCTGATCTGCCGGCCACGGTGGTGCCCGTGCTGCTATGCGACAGCGGCATGGACGACGAACTGGTCGCCCACACCGCCGCGCTCGGATTTGCCGGCGTGATGTTCGATACCGCCGGCAAGGACGGCAGCACGCTGTTCGACCATGTGGATATCGGTACGCTCGCCCGCTGGCTGCGGCTGACGCGCGAGCATGGCGCGATGGGCGGCATCGCCGGTGCGCTCGGCTGGGCGCAACTGGAGCAGATCCGCGCGCTCGCCCCCGATGTCGCGGGCTTTCGCACCGCATTGTGCGCCGACGGGCGCCGTTCGAGGCTCGATCCGCAGCGCGTCGCGCAGTGGGTCAGCGCGTTGCACCGGCCGGCTGGCGACGTGGGCGCGAGCAGTGCCGCGTCGGCGCCGGGCGCCGCGAACGCGGCGCGCCTGTAGAACGAAGGGACGCCAACGGGACGCAAACGGCGCGTCCCCCTTCTCCGTTCCCGACGCGAATCAGGTAACCGGGATGTTCAGCAGCCGGTCGCGCATCAACGCCACGTTGTTCTTGTCGAATAGTTCGACCACGTAGTTCGCGTCGTGCACGTAATCGACGAAACGGCGGTCCACCACACCCGCCGCGGCCAGCGTATCGAGCGGGTCGTCGGCGGCGATCGGACAGGATTTCACCACCACCAGCCGCTCCGCGTTGAGCATCGTCGACAGCCAGGCCGCGAGGCTGTCCGAGGTCGTGTCCCAGTTGCTCATCGCATCGGGCGTGTCGCGCATCAGCGCAGTCGGCACCCACACGGCGACATGACCGTCGCGCAACGTGCGGCGAATCTTGGCCTCGCTCGATGCGAGCACGAGTTCGGGCAACACCCCTTGCATCAGAAGCGCGTATTGCGTCATCGCGAGCAGACACATGTTGTGCGCGGCGAGATCGTCGAAACGCCATTCGCTCTGGTATTGCCGCACCTTGTCCGCGAAATCGCCGCCACCGGGCACGATGACGACGCGTCCGCCGCCCACTTCGCATAGCTCGGTGAGCCAGTGGCGCAGCGTCGGGTCGTGACTCAGACTGCCTCCAATCTTGACCACCCACATGACCGTTGTCCTCGCTTCCAGTTGAGTGCCCGTCCGCGTTCCGCCATGTTTCAAGCCGGGCTCATCGCTGCACTGTCCGGCTGACACGCCGCTTCATCGGACGGCGGCGCGGTTTTCACATCATGCCGCGCGCGGCGCCTCACGCTTCACGCCTTGTTCGCGCGCATCGGGATCACCAACCGCGAGCAGCGCGACCGCCACACTCGGCGCGCAAGTCGCCGCCCACGCGGCGCAACTGTCCGGCACGCCCGCCAGCGTGCCGAAGTCGATATAGCCTCGCGCTTCTTCACGGGCCAAGGCGGCGGCAAGGAACCGGCCACACCCTGCACCCAGCAGCGGCGCGACGGCCAGTTGCGGATGCGCCGCGACGACCCGCGCCAGATTTACACCGATTTCGCGCAACTGGAGCGCTCGCCAGCGTTGCGCAAAGCCGCGCCATTCGATCAGGCCCGCTTCGTGCGCGTCGCGCCCGATCATACGCGCAAGCCGCGCACGGCTCGCCGCCTCGGTCTTCGGCCCCTGGTCGGCGCTCGGCTGCACGTCGTGCAGGGGGTTCAGTTCGCCGGTCAGCCGGTAGACATCGGCGGTGGTCGCAAACCATTCGTTCATCACGTTGACCGTGACGCCGGCAAATTCGATGCGGTGCGCGACCCCGCACAACGGCGTGCGCACGACACCCTGATACACCAGCTCGCCGGTGGCGAGCCGGCCGGCATCGGTCGCGGCGCGCGCAACCACACGGCCGCCGGCGATCGGAATGATGTCGGTGGTCGTGCTGCCGATATCGATGAGCACGGCGTGCGCCACGCGGGTGGACACCCACCGCGCGGTGGCGAGCCAGTTCGCCGACGCGACGTGGCGCCAGCCGGCCGCGCAGGCGTCGGCGGCGAGCCAGCCGGCGTCGCCGGCGTAAAAGCGCAGCCGCGCGCCGAGCCGCTGCGCGAGGGTGGCGACGATCGCGCGCACGCCTTCGGCGCGGTCCCCGAACAGATCGACCATCTCGCCGGTCATCGTCACTGCATGCCGCGCGCCGGCCGTGCGTGCCTGCGGCCAGCGCTCGAAAACAAGGCCGATGGTGCTCTCAAGATGATCGAGTCCCTGCCACAGGGGACAGGCCCATTGCGCCACGTCGAGCACGGCTGCGCTGCCATCGGCCATCGACACCTTCACGTGCGCGCCGCCGACGTCCCAGCCGAACACCACCGCGCCCGCTGCCGAATCTTCCGTATGGGTCGCGCTCAAGGTTGCACCCCGACAGTTGAGTGCAATGGGCTGGCGCGCACCGCTTCGGACCGCTCGATGCGCGCCCCATGCGCGGTCAGCAAAGCCGCCGCGAGATTTCTGCCGAGTGCCGCGGACAGTCCCGCATAAGCAACCGTGAGACGCGGATTCACCTCGATCACGACCGGTCCGCGCTGCGGATGCCACACCACGTCGATACCGACAAAGCCGCGCAAGCCCGGTATCGCCATCGCTACGCGTTGCGCGAGCGTGTCGAGCGTGCGGCCCGCGCCGCTGTGACGATCGATCTGATCGACCAGCACGCCGTCGAATTCGACGATGCGCGGATGCCCGCCCGGCGCGTCGCCGCCGCTCAAACCGATCTGCTGACGGTTGATGCTGACCAGCTCGACGCCCGTGTCGCGGCAGATCAGCGACAGGCTCAACGGTTCGCCGTCGACCCATCGCTGCAGCACCGGATTGCGCGCCGCCGCCGCGCGCAGCTCGTATTCGGCGCAGGCATCGGCGAAACGGTCGAACACGAAGGTATCGAGGCCGCCCGCGCCATCGTCCGGTTTCACGACCCAACGGCCGTCCCGAGCTCCGCCCGCCTGGCCCGGTTCGAGGGCGGGCGTCGTGGCAATCCCATGCGCGGCAAGACATGCCGCAGTCCCGCTCTTGCTCGACGTCACGCGGATCGGCTCCTTGCCGCAGCCGAGCCAGCGGGCGGCGCCGACGGCATCGTAGAGGTGCAGCAGCAGGCCGTCGCATTCCGGCGCGATCACCCACGCGTAATCGTGTTCACGCGCCGCGCGGGCGACGAAGGCTGTCATCGATTCGCCCTGTGCGGCCATACAATGCGATTGCGCCGCGTCGACCGTTTCAAAGCGTGAGGTCGCGAAGGTGACGTCCACGCCGTCGAGGTCGCGCAGATCGGCGACCAGCGCGTCGCGCATCACACGTCCTTCGACGATCAGCGCGCTCAGGTCAGCGAGACTGCCTGCGCCGGCCAGCGCGGGATCGATGCCGCCGCCGGTGAGATACTCGTAGACGAAGATCTTGGTCAAAGGAACGCGCCCCCATGCAGGTGATACCGGTTCTCGATCTGCTCGACGGCCAGGTCGTGCGCGCGGTGCGCGGCGAGCGGACCGCCTATCGGCCCATCCAGTCCCGCCTCGCCGCCGCCAGCGAGCCGCTTCCCCTCGCCCGCGCGCTGCTCGCCGCCAGCGGCGCGCGCACGCTCTATATCGCCGACCTCGGCGCCATCCTGCAGCGCGGCGCGCATGCGACGGTGCTCGCCGCGTTGCGCGCCGCGCTGCCCGGCATCGAACTGTGGCTCGATGCGGGTTATGCGGACTATGCGTCGATGCGCGCGCTGTTCGAGCACATCGACGCGATCGGCCGACACGCGGGCCCTGCCGCTCATCACGCGCTCGCGACCCTCGTACCGGTGTTCGGCACGGAGTCGCTGCGCGATATCCCTGCACTGCACGCGGCACAGGCTGCCGGTCTCTCGCCGATCCTCTCGCTCGATCACCGGGCGGGCCGGTTACTGGCGGCCACCCAACTGGAGCGCTCCTCGACATGGTGGCCCTCGCGTGTGATCGCGATGACCCTCGATCAGGTAGGCAGTTACGCTGGACCTGACCTGCCCACCTTCGAGCGCATTCGCGCCAGCGCGGCGGCGCACACCACGGTGATCGGCGCGGGCGGCATCCGCAATCGCGCAGATGTGATGGCTGCGGCCAGCACCGGTGCGACCGCCTGGCTGGTTGCCTCGGCGCTGCACGATCGGCAGATCGGCCTCGCGCAATCCGAATCCCTGTAGGATTGCCATACAATTTCCATGCCACGGCATCAGCAACCGGCGAATGCAAACGAACGGCAAGCCAGGCAGGCTGCGCGTGACACTCTGCTCCAGCGCGGCACACAACCTGTACGGCGCAATCGCATGTTGAACCATGCGCCGCCTCACGATCGAGGGGCATTGCTCAACGCGCATCCGCCGTGCCGATCCCTCTGAACGCAAAGCAGCACGACCGTGCACGTGATGCGGGCCGTCGCTGCGCCAGCGCGTGGTCACATCAATCGGCATGGAGCTTGCTAAAAGTGCGCCATGCACCTTTCGCCTACCGATCCATCGCCCCCCGGCACGAACGCATCGGGCGCAACCGGCGCGCGCGTGGCGGCGGTCACACGCGACTGGACTTGCCCGTTCTGCCCATTGCTGTGTGACGACCTCGTTATCGAGTCACAGGGCGACGGCACGCTCAGCGTTGCGGACACCGAATGTTCGCGGCTTGCCGCGGCCCTCGCGCTGTACGGCGCGGCGCACGCGCAATGCCGCAGCGTCGTCGATGGCAACGAGGCGCAGCCCGATGCGGCGTTGGCGCGCGCCGCGCAAATCCTCGCGGACTCGCGCCGTCCATTGTTTGGCGGGCTGGCCACGGACGTCGCGGGCGCGCGTGCCCTCTACGTGCTCGCGGCCGGTTGCGGCGCGATTCTCGATCATCTGCACGGCGACGCACTGACGCCGGCGACCCTCGCCTTGCAGGACCGCGGTTCGTTCTTTACGACGCTCTCCGAAGTGCGATCCCGCGCGGACTTGCTGTTGTTCTTCGGCTGTCAGCCGTCACGGCGTTATCCGCGTTTTTTCACACGCGTGCTGGCGGGCACCGATATCGCGCGTGAGCTGATCTTCGTCGGCTGCGCGGTGGACCCGGCGGCGGCCGGCCTCGCGCATACGCGAACGGAAACGCTGTTGCCGCATGCCGATCCCTACGACACGCTCGCGCTGTGGTCCGCGCTCGGCGAAGGGCGCGAAGCCGGCCTGTGGCGCCACCACAGCGACGGCAACGACGCTGCCGCCAGCGCGGCGGCAACGCTCGCCTCATTGCAGGCGCGCATCGCCTCAGCGCGCTACACGGTGCTCATCTACGAGCCGGGCGCGCTGCCCGGCCCGCATGCGGCGCTGTTGATCGAAGCATTGAACCGGATCGTCAAGGCGGCCAACCGCACCACCCGAGCCGCGTGTCTCGCGCTCGGCGGCGACGACGGCGCATTGACGGTGAATCAGACGATGACCTGGCTCTCGGGCATGCCGCTGCGTACGCGTTTGTCGACGCCCGCACGCAGCGCCGGCACAGCGCCGCTCGATCACGATCCGTACCGCTATCGCAGCGGTAGGCTGCTCGCTGGCGGCGAGGTGGACGCGCTGCTGTGGATCGCGAGCTTCGCGCCGCATGCGTGGCCAGTGGCGCTCGATCCCGCGCTGCCTTTGATCGTGCTCGGCCATCCGGCGCTCGCGGACGCGGCGAAAGCGCGCGGCGCGAACACCGTGTTCATTCCCGTCGCGACACCCGGCATCGACACGGGCGGCCATCTGTTTCGCGTCGACGGTTCGGTCGTGATGCCGCTTGCGGCCGCTCGCGGCGGCGCGCTTGCGTCGGTGGCGTCGCTTGCCACACAGTTGACCGCGCGATTGGCCGCGCGCCAGCATGAGCCGCGCAGCGGCGAGGTGCAGCAATGAGCCTCGTCCGACTGAAAGGCGGCACGCTCTTCGACCCGACCCACGGCGTGAACGGCGAGCGCCGCGACCTGAGCTTCCGCGACGGCCGCATCGTCGATGTCGCGCCCGATACGCCGGTGGATCGCGAGTACGACGCCACCGGCATGATCGTGATGGCGGGCGGCATCGACATGCATTCGCATATCGGCGGCGGCAAGACCAATCTGTCGCGCCTGCTGCTGCCCGAAGACCATCGCGCCGATCCGCTGCGCGAGCCCGTGTACGGATCGGCGCAGGACGGCGCGGGCCGCTATCTGCGTCTGCCGTCATGCGGCGTCTGCACGCCGGGGACGCTCGCGACCGGCTACCGCTACGCCGAAATGGGCTACACCGCCGCGTTCGAACCGGCCATGATGCCGTCCAACGCACGCCACACGCACCTCGAAATGGGCGACACGCCGATCATCGATCACGGCGCCTACGTGATGCTCGGCAACGACGAACTGTTCCTGCAAATGCTGGCGGCGCGCGACGACTTCGCGCGCCTGCGCGATTATGTCGGCTGGACGATTCATGCGAGCAAGGCGCTCGGCGTGAAAGTGGTCAACCCCGGCGGCATCTCCGCCTTCAAGTTCAACCAGCGTTCGCTCGATGTCGACGAACCGCACGTGCACTACGGCGTCACGCCGCGCGAAGTGCTGCACACGTTATCGCGCGCGTTGACCGAACTGCGCGTGCCGCATCCGCTGCATGTGCACGCGAGCAATCTCGGCGTGCCCGGCAACATCGAGTCGACGATCGCGACCATGGACGCCGCCGACGGCCTGCCGATCCATCTGACCCACATCCAGTTTCACAGCTACGGAGTCGACGGGCCGCACAAGTTTTCGTCGGGCGCGCGGCATATCGCCGACGCGGTGAACGCGCGGCCGAACGTCTCCATCGACGTCGGCCAGATCATCTTTGGGCAGACCGTCACGGCCTCGGGTGACACGATGATGCAGTTCCGCAACACGCCGTTCGCCCGGCCGCACAAGTGGGTGGCCGGCGACATCGAATGCGATGCGGGCTGCGGCGTGGTGCCGTTCCGCTATCGCGAGCAAAGCTATGTGAACGCGCTGCAATGGATCATCGGCCTGGAGATTTTCCTGCTGGTCGACGATCCGTGGCGCGTCGCGATGACCACGGATCATCCGAACGGCGGCCCGTTCACCAGCTATCCGCATCTGATCCGCCTGCTGATGGACAAGCCGTTCCGCGACGAGCAGCTCGCGAAGCTCAATGCCGAGGCCCAGGTCGCCAGTGCATTGCCGGGCTTGACACGCGAGTTCTCGCTGTATGAGATCGCCATCATCACGCGCGCCGGTCCCGCGCGGCTGCTCGGTTTGCGCGACCGCGGCCATCTCGGCGCGGGCGCGGCGGCGGACATCGCCGTCTATCGCGACGAGCCGGACCGCGAGCGGATGTTCACGTCGCCCGCCTATGTGTTCAAGGACGGCGAGCTGGTCGCGCGCGACGGCACCCTCGTCGCCGCGCCGACGGGCGGCATCCATTTCGTGTCGCCGGAATTCGATCGCGGCATCGAGAAGACGCTGCGCGCCTACAGCGACGCCAACCTCGCGAGCAACTTCGCGCATGCCGCGATCAGCGACGACGAGGTCTGCGACTGCTGCCGCGGCGGGCGCCTGTTGCCCGTCGAATGTCTGGCTAACGGATAACGGCTGACCGATGCCAGCTGAACCGCCCACGATGAACGCCCCGTCCACGCTCGAGATCAACGGCACCGCGATCGACGCCACCTTCGCGGAAGCCTTCCCGATGAAGGCGACGCGGCTCGTCATCACCGCGCATACGCCCACCTGGGCGATGCACGCGGCCAACTCGCTGACGGGGTTCGCCACCTCCGTGATCGGCTGCGGCTGCGAGGCCGGCGTGGAGCGCGCGCTGGCGTGCGACGAAACGCCGGACGGCCGTCCGGGTGTCGCGGTGCTGCTGTTCGCGGTGTCGTCGAAGGAACTGGCGAAGCAGATCGGGCGGCGCGTCGGGCAATCCGTGCTCACCTGCCCGAGCACCGCCGTGTTCAGCGGCATCGATCCCGCCACCAGCCGCGCGCCGCTATCGGACAACGCAGCGCTCGGCAGCGGGCTGCGCTTTTTCGGCGATGGCTGGCAGATCTCGAAGATGATCGGCACGACCCGCTACTGGCGCGTGCCGGTGATGGACGGCGAGTTCGTCTGCGAAGACACGGCGGTGACGGTCAAAGCCGTCGGCGGCGGCAACCTGCTGCTGCTCGCGCATGACCTCGGCGCCGCGCTCGCCGCCGCCGAAGCCGCCGTCGCGGCGATGCGCCGGCTGCCGAACGTGATCATGCCGTTCCCCGGCGGCATCGTCCGCTCGGGCTCGAAGATCGGCTCCCGGTATCAAGGCGCGAGCGCCTCCACCAACGACGCATTCTGTCCGAGCCTCATCGGCCTCGCCGCGCGCAGCGAACTCAGCGCGGAAGTCGGCTGTGTGCTGGAGATCGTGATCGACGGCCTCACCGATGCCGATGTCGGCGCGGCGATGACGGCCGGCATCGCTGCGGCCGCCGCGCTGGGCCGCGCGGCCGGCGTGCTGCGGATCTCCGCGGGCAACTACGGCGGCAAGCTCGGGCCGTACCACTTTCATCTGCATGCGCTTGCGGCGGGTCTCGACGGGAGCCGCGCATGAGCACGACGACCTTGCGCGTGAAAACGCCACCGGGTTTCCGGGTCGATGCCGCCGTGCTGCGGCCGGCGTCGCTGTCGAGCATGAGCGTGGCGGAGATCGAGCGCATCGTGCTGCCGTCCGGCAACGAAAGCTGCGCTGTCGGCGATGTGTTCCAGGTGTCGCACAATGGAACAGCTGTGTCACAACCGAACGCCGATGAGGACACCGCCACCCTGGTCATCGACGGCGCCGCGCCGTGGCTCGACCGCGTCGGCGCGCAGATGGACGGCGGCCATCTCGCCGTGCATGGGTCGGTCGGCGACTACAGCGGCTTCAGGATGACGGGCGGCGTTCTGCGGATCGACGGCAACGCGGGGCATTTCACCGGTTGCGAGATGCGCGGCGGCCGGCTGACTGTGACCGGCGACAGCGGCGATTTCGCCGCCGGCGCGCTGACTGGCGACATGGAAGGCATGACTGGCGGCACGCTGACGATCCATCGCAACGCGGGCGCGCGGCTCGCCGACCGCATGCGCCGCGGGCTGGTGCTGGTCGGCGGCGACGCGGGCGAATTCGCGGCCTCGCGGCTGGTGGCCGGCACCGTGGGCGTCGCGGGGCAACTGGGCTCGCATTTTGCCTATGGAATGAGGCGCGGCACGCTGCTGCTCGCGCGGCGCCCCGCTCATTTGCCGGTGACATTCACAGGCGGTGGCCATGGATTCGACGTATTCTGGTCGTTGCTCGTGCGCAGTCTCGCGGCTGAAATCGCCCCCTTTTCGCAGTGGCGCGCGGACCGCTTGCCGGTCCGCTATACGGGCGATCTCGCGGTGGACGGTAGAGGCGAAATACTGGTCGCCGGCTAAAGGCGCGCGGCCCGCCGGTCAGGCGAAATCAGATGGAAAGGGTGTTCGGCAAGACACACCAGCCACGAAAGGAGACAGGCATGACGACAGCGCATTCTCCGAACGCGAGGCCCGCTATCGACGCCGGCGCGCCACGTTATGCCGGTTCGCTGATCGCGCTGCATTGGCTGATCGCGCTTGGCATCATCGGCCTGCTCGCGGTCGGGTTCTATATGGTCGGATTGCCGAAGGGCTTGCCTGTCAAAGCGACGCTGATCAACCTGCACAAGTCGCTCGGGCTGACGGTTTTCCTGCTGGTGCTTCTGCGCATCGTGGCGCGGGCGGCCCTTCATCGGCCACCCCTGCCGCCGATGCCACCGTGGCAACGCGCCGCCGCGCGCACTACGCAGGGTCTTTTATATGTCGGCATGGTCGCGATGCCGCTTGCCGGTTATCTCGGTTCGTCGTTTAACCGCTATGGCACGCGCTTCTGGGGCATCCCCCTGCCGCAGTGGGGTTGGGACGACGCGCATTTGCGCGAGCTTTTCTTCGGCATCCACAAGGCCGTGGCATTCGTGCTGATCGCGCTGATCGTGCTGCACGTGGCCGGCGCCCTCAAGCATCAATGGATCGATCGCGACAACCTGCTCGCGAGGATGCTGCCATGACGAGGCGCGATCGGGAGCGCGGTTCGCGGCACGCATTGCCGCCGCTCGAAGCCAGCACGCTGCGCACGCGCGACGGTCATCGCGTGGCGTTCGCGGTGGCCGGCGCGGCCGGCGGCGTGCCGGTGGCGGTCCTGCACGGCGGCCCCGGCAGCGGCAGCCAGCCGGGCGCGCTGCGGCTCTTCGATCTGAGCCGCTTCCGGGTCGTGCTGATCGATCAGCGCGGCACCGGTGCATCGACGCCGCACGGCAGCGTGCGCCACAACCGCACCGACTATCTGATCGCCGATCTCGAGGCGATCCGCGCGCGGCTCGGCTTCGCCCGCTGGGGCGTGCTCGGCGGCTCGTGGGGCGCGGCGCTGGCGCTCGCGTATGCCGGGCAGTGTCCGCAATCGGTCACGGGCGTCGTGATGCGCGGACTGTTCCTCACATCCCGGCGGGAAGTTCGCGGCCTGTTCGTCACGTCCCGGCGACGCGCGCCGCGTGCGTGGTCCACATTGCGCGTCGCGGCCCGGTGCGAGCGGCCTGCCGGATTGGCCGCCCGCTGCGCCGCCGGCCTGCGATACGGCGCGAACGAAACGCGGCAACGCGCGCTCGCGCTGGCATGGCGCGGCTACGAGGACGCGGTGCTGGCGAGCGCCGCCACGCGCCGCCCGGCGCAGCCTCGCGCAAGGCAGTCGCAACGGCTCGCCCGCAAGCTCACCGGCAAATACCGGATCCAGGCTCACTACCTCGCGCATCGCTGCTGGCTTGGCGAAACCCGTCTGCTGTCACTGGCGCGCCGCGCGGCGGCGGCCGGCGTCGCGCTTGCCGCGGTGCACGGCTCACGCGATCCGGTTTGTCCGGCCAGCAATCTGCGGCGCTTCGCTCGCGCGGTTCCCGCCGCGCAGGTCGAGCTGGTGAGCGCGGGACATCTGACGAGCGACCCCGCGCTTCATGAACGCGTCGCGCGCGTGCTCGCCGCGATGTTCATCCCGACCCTTCAGGAGGGGTGCAGCATGCGCCGTGCGGCATGAAGATCAAGGTCCTCGGTTCATCGGCCGGCGGCGGCTTTCCGCAGTGGAACTGCAACTGCCGCAATTGCGACGGCGTGCGCCGCGGCACGCTGAAGGCGACGCGCCGCACGCAGTCGTCGATCGCGGTGAGCGCGAACGGCGAGGACTGGCTGCTCGTCAATGCGTCACCCGATCTGCTCGCGCAGATCGCGGCGAATCCCGAGCTGCAGCCCGCCCGCCGCGCACGCGATAGCGGCATTGCCGCCGTGCTCGTGATCGACGCGCAGATCGACCACGTCACCGGCCTGCTGATGCTGCGCGAGCGCGACACCCCCCTGCCACTCTACGCCACCGATGCGGTCTGGCAAGACCTCGGCTCCGGCTTTCCGGTCGCGCCGATCCTGTCGCACTATTGCGGCGTCGAGCATCGCCGCATCGCGCTCGACGGCGCACCGCTCGCCGTGGAGGCGCTGAACGGCGTGCGCATCGACGCGCTGCCGCTGTCGAGCAAGGCGCCGCCCTACTCGCCGCACCGGAATGCGCCCGAGCGGGGCGACAACATCGGACTCGTCTTCACGAACCAGCAATCGGGCAAGCGCCTGTTCTACGCACCGGGACTCGGCGCGATCGAAGAACCCGTGCTGGCGGCCATGCGCGAGGCCGACCTGCTGCTGGTGGACGGCACGCTATGGACCGGCGATGAAATGATCCGCCTCGGCCTGTCGAAGAAGACGGCCGCCGACATGGGACACCTGCCGCAAACAGGTTCGGGCGGCATGATCGAAACACTGGATTCGCTCGACGCGGATCGCGCCGGCAAAGCAGGCGCCATCCGCAAGGTGCTCATCCATATCAACAACACCAACCCGATCCTGATCGAGGACGGCCCCGAGCGGCGCGTGCTCACTGAACACGGAATCGAGGTGGCGTACGACGGCATGACCATCGAACTTTGAAGCGCAGAGGTGCATGGGAGCAGTGACGAGGCGCGGCAGTGAACGACAGAAAAACGGAGACGGCATGAACGCGAAAGATAGCCAAGAGACGACGCCGATGCGTGGCGCGAATGCGAACCGGACTTCAGGCGCCGAGGAGCCCGCCTGGAGCCGCGACGAGTTCGAAGCACAGTTGCGCGCGAAAGGCACCGCCTATCACATTCATCACCCATTCAACGTAAAGATGAATAGCGGCGGCTGCTCGCGCGAACAGATTCGCGGCTGGGTCGCGAACCGTTTCTACTATCAGATCAACATTCCGCTGAAGGACGCGGCGATCCTGTCGAACTGTCCGGACCGCGAGACGCGCCGCCGCTGGGTGCTGCGCATTCTCGACCATGACGGTTACGACGGCGCGGAAGGCGGCATCGAAACATGGGCGCGTCTCGCGGACGCAGTCGGTCTGTCGCGCGACGAACTCTGGTCGCTCGAACAGGTGACGCCGGGCGTGCGTTTCGCCGTCGATGCCTATGTGAATTTCGCGCGCCGCGCGCCGTGGCAGGAATCGGTCTGCTCGTCGCTTACGGAGATGTTCGCGCCTCAGGTTCATCGCGACCGGCTCGCGAGCTGGCCGGAACATTATCCGTGGATCGAACCTGCGGGCCTCGCTTATTTCCGCTCGCGCATTTCGCTCGCACAACGCGACGTAGAGCACGGGCTCGAAGTCACGCTCGCGCATTTCACGCGACGCGACCAGCAGGAACGGGCGCTCGAGATCCTGCAGTTCAAGCTCGACATTCTGTGGACCATGCTGGACTCGATCGAAAAGGCGTTCCCGCAATGAACGACATGACACGCGCCGGCGGCGCCGCGCAAGCCGCCATTCCGTTGACGATCGCGAGGCCGTTTCGCCTGCAGTGGGAACCCGCGCAGAACGCGCATGTGCTGCTTTACCCCGAGGGGATGGTGAAGCTCAATCAAAGCGCGGGGGAAATTCTCAAACGCTGTGACGGCACGCGCGACATGGACACGCTGATCGCCGAGCTGGAACAGGCGTTCAATACCACCGGGCTCGGCACCGAAGTGCGGGCCTTCATTGCCGACGCGCATGGGCGCGGCTGGCTGGAGTAGCGCGATGACCGATCTCTCGCAACCGGCCGCCGGCGTTGAACCCGGCGACACCGCCGCCAGCGTGCCGCCGCCGCTGTGGCTGCTCGCGGAACTGACCTATCGGTGTCCGCTGCACTGCGCGTTCTGCTACAACCCGCTCGACTATACGGATCACAGCCGCGAACTCAGCACCGCGCAATGGATCGACGTGCTACGCGAAGCGCGCGCGCTCGGCGCGGTGCAACTCGGCTTTTCGGGCGGCGAGCCGCTCGTGCGCGACGACGTCGAAGTGCTGGTGGAGGAGGCGCATAAGCTCGGCTTCTATACGAATCTGATCACTTCCGGTGTCGGCCTCACCGACCAGCGGCTCGGCGATCTGAAGGATGCCGGTCTCGACCACATCCAGTTGTCGTTTCAGGATTCGACGCAGCAGTTGAACGACTTCCTGAGCAGCACGCGCACCTTCGAGCTGAAACAGCGCGTCGCCGCTTCGATCAAACGGCACGGCTTTCCGATGGTGCTCAACTGCGTGCTGCATCGCTATAACCTGCCGCACGTCGGCAAGATCATCGACATGGCGTTGGCGATGGGCGCCGAATATCTGGAACTTGCGAACACGCAGTATTACGGCTGGGCGCACGCGAACGAGGCGCAATTGATGCCGACGCGCGAGCAGCTCGAAGAAGCCGAAGCGGTGGTCGCGCACTATCGCCGCACGCACGGCGAGCGCTGCAAGATTTTCTTCGTCGTGCCGGACTACTTCGAGCGCCGCCCAAAGCGTTGCATGAACGGCTGGGGCGCGGTCTTTCTCGGCGTCGCGCCGGACGGCGCCGCCCTGCCCTGTCACGCCGCGCGCGGCCTGCCGGGCCTGACGCTGCCGAACGTGAAAGAGACGCCCTTGCGCGAGATCTGGTACGAAAGCGATGCGTTCAACCGCTTTCGCGGCTTGCACTGGCTCAAGGAACCTTGCCGCAGTTGCGAGGAAAAAGAACACGACCTGGGCGGCTGCCGCTGCCAGGCCTACCTGCTCACGGGCGACGCGGCCAACGCCGACCCCGTATGCGACAAGTCGCCGTTTCACGAGACCGTGGTGAAGGTCGTGCAACGCGCGGCCTCGGCGTCGGCAGCGGCCGCCGTGGCGCGCGAACAGCCCATCCTGTTTCGTAACGACGCCAACTCGCGCAAGCTCGCTGCCGCCGACCGCGAGCCCGACGTCACGATCATCAGCGGCGGCAACGGAGCCAAACCATGACTGCGGGAACCATCTCCGTCCTGCTCGTCGACGACCATGCGGTCGTGCGCGAAGGCTACCGGCGTCTGCTCGAGCTGAACTCCGACGTGCAGGTGTGCGGCGAGGCCGCCGATGCCGCGCAGGCTTATCAGCGCTTCTGCGCGTTGCGGCCCGATGTGGTCGTGATGGATGTGTCGCTGCCGGGTGCGAGCGGCATCGAAGCCATGCGGCGTATGCTCGCGCGCGAGCCGGACGCGCGCGTGCTGATCTTCAGCGTGCATGAGGAATCGATCTTCGTGCGCCGTGCGCTCGATGCCGGCGCGCTCGGCTACGTGACCAAGGCCAGCGCGCCCGATGTGCTGGTCGAAGCGGTGCGCTCCATCGCCCGGCGCTCGGGCTACCTGAGCCCGGATGTCTCGCAGGCGCTGGCGATGCGCACGGCCTTCAACGAAGGACCGCCCGGGCGCCAGCTATCGGCCCGCGAGTTCGAGGTGCTGCGTCTGCTCGTGCAGGGTTATACGCTGCCGAGCATCGCCGAGAAGCTGGGGTTGAGTCAGAAGACGGTGGCCAATCATCAATCCGTGATCCGGCAAAAGTTCGGCGCCGACAACGGCGTCCAGCTCGCGCAGATGGCGAGCCGGCTCGGACTTCAGTTCACGGGTTCGGCGAGCCCTGCGTGAGCGGGCACGCGCGCACAGAACAGAAAACCGCCATGCGGCTTGCTCGCCACATGAAATTCGCCGCCGAGCGCTTCGACGCGCTCGCGCATGCCGATCAGTCCGAGTCCCGCGCGCGGCTTCGTGAGATCCGTGCCGGGACCGTCGTCGGCCATGGTCACCACGATTTCGTCGATCGGCCCCTGAGGCGCGCGCGCGCCCGGCGTTTCTCGCGGCGCGCGCACCATAAACACTTCCACGCGTGAGCGGCGCGCGAACTTCGACACATTCGTCAGCCCTTCCTGCACGAGCCGGTAGAGCGTGATGGTGAGCGCTTCGCTCAGGCCGCTGAAATCCCCTTCTATCGTCAACGAGAACGAAGCGTCGGGCAGACGCTCGCGCCAGCCGTCGACGCAATGTTCGAGTGCGCTCGGCAAGCCGAACTCGTCGAGGCCGATGGGCCGCAAGCGGCGGATCATGTCGCCGATCTCCCGGTAGACGTGACTCGCACTCTGAATCAGCCCCATGGCGACCCGGTGGATCTCCGGCTCGCGCGCGCTGGACAGATCGCGGATGCGTGCGGCGTCGAGCGCGATGGCATTCAGGTACTGGCCCAGTTCATCGTGGAGTTCGCGCGCCATGTGACGGCGCTCGAGTTCCTGCGCCTGCAGCGCCTGATTGGCGAGACGCCGGTTGTCGGCGAGCAGCCGTTCGGCCTGCTCTTCCAGCATGCGGCGATGGTTCAACTCGCGGCGCGCGTCGCGGTAGCGGCGCCACGCGAACCAGGCAAGGCCGATCGACAGCACGCAGAGCGTGCCCGGCAATTCGTCGAGCTGGAAGCGCTCCATGCCGCGCGTGAACCGGTAGGCCCGTTCGCTGATATCGAACGCGGCGCCGAGCACCGCCGCCAGCGCGGTCACGGCGACGACCCATGCGAGATCGCGCCATATCGTCGAATGCGGCGGCGACGGTGGCGCCGATTGTGGCGGCGATTGTGGCGACATGCGGCCAGCAGAGGATGAGTGGATCGGGTCGGTTGACATGACGTTTGCATTCTACCCAGCGCAATCGCGCGCAGGAGTTTTGCGCGGCTTTTGGGAACGCTTCCCTGGCAGATCGGGAAAAGCTCCCGCGCGGCTTACAGCCACGTATGCGAAGCTTTACACACACATCAAAGAACGCGCTATGCGCGCGAGTATATCGAGGCGGCAGGAGACAAACGATGAGCATGCGATCACAGGCACGCCGCAAACGCCGCCTTCAGCGGCGCACCGGCATCATCCTCTGTGTTGGCAGCGCCCTCGCCAGCCTGTGCGCGGCAGCATGGGCGCAAGCCGAGCCGGCGGCGGCGGCATCGGCGCCCGCAAGCGCAGCGCCCGATACCCCCGCAACCAACGCCGCCCCGCTCACGACGCTCGCGCCGATTGTCGTGGTGGGCACCACGCCGCTGCTCGGCATCGGCACGCCGCTCACGCAGGTGCCGGCCAATGTGCAGACCGTTCACGCAGCGGATCTCGCCACCCAGCATCGCAGCACGATCACCGATTACCTGGCGAAGAATCTGCCGAGCGTCGATATCGCCGACGCGCAGGGCAATCCGTATCAGATGAACCTCACCTATCGCGGCTTCACCGCGTCGCCGCTGCTGGGCACGCCGCAGGGTCTATCGGTGTTCGTCGACGGCGTGCGGGTGAACGAGCCGTTCGGCGACGTGGTGAACTGGGACCTGATTCCGCAGCAGGCCATCGACACGATCCAGCTGATTCCCGGCTCGAATCCGACCTATGGGTTCAATACGCTCGGCGGCGCGATCTCGATCACCACGAAAAACGGCAAGGACAATCCGGTCGGCGAGGCCGAAGTGTCCGGGGGATCGTGGGGCCGCAAGACCGCGCAGATCGAACAGGGCGGCACCGCCGGCCACAACCTCGACTACTATTTCACCGCCAACGCCGCGAACGACAACGGCTGGGCCGAGCAGAACTCGAGCCGCGTGCGGCAGGTGTTCGGCAAGCTGCGCTATACCGCCGCCGATACCACGCTGTCGTTGTCCGCGGGTGGCGCCGATAACAATCTGCATGGCACGCAAACCATTCCGCGCTCGTTCCTCAACAATTTCAAGCAGCCCTACACGTATCCCGACCAGAATCAGAACAGCGTCGGTTATGTGACGCTCGCGGGCGACCATTACTTCAACGACCATGTCGAACTGAGCGGCAACGCGTACTACCGGCACTTCCGCAACGCCAATACCAGCAGCAACGTCAACGATGATTTCGGCACGGTGGACGAGGACGGCAACGTCGATACCTTGCAGGCGACCAACGAGAAGTCGGTCGTGTCGACCGACGGCTACGGCGCGAGCCTGCAACTCACGCTGCTCGGCAAACTCGGCGGCATGGAAAACCAGTTGATCGCGGGCATGGCCGTCGATGTCGCCAATTCGCACTTCACGCAATCGTCGCAGGATGCGGCTTTCACCGATTCGCGCGCGGCGGTCGGCATCGGCGACTTCGTGCAGCAGACCGACGCGCGCACGCACAACACCAACTACGGCGTCTATCTGTCGGACACGCTGTCGCTCACGCCGCACTGGTCGTTGACGCTCGCGGGGCGCTACAACTGGGCCGAAGCCACGATCGGCGATGAGAGCGGCGTGCAGCCCGGGTTGGACGGCCACCATACCTTTTCGCGTTTCAACCCGGCCATCGGCATCAACTGGAATCCGACGCCGGCTTTGACGGCCTACACCACCTATAACGAAGGCATGCGTTCGCCGACCGCGATCGAACTGGCCTGCGCCGATCCGGCCGCGCCGTGTTCGCTGCCGAACGACTTCATCTCCGACCCCGATCTCAAGCCGGTGATCTCGAAGACCTATGAAATAGGCGCGCGCGGCCATATCAACGCGGCCACCACCTGGAGCGCCGCCGCGTACAGCACGACGCTCGACGACGATATCCAGTTCATCAGCAGCAATGGCGCGGGGAGTTCGCTAGGGTTTTTCCAGAACGTCGGACGCACGCGCCGGCAAGGCGTCGAACTGGCCGGCCAGACGAAGTTCGGTCCGCTCGCCGTGGCCGCGAGCTACAGCTACGTCGACGCCACCTACCAGTCCACCTGGACCGAAAGCAGCCCCAGCAACTCCAGTGCCGACGCAAACGGCAATATCACCGTCAAGCCGGGCAACCATATTCCGGGAATCCCCGCGACCACCGTCAAGCTGCGGCTCGACTACTCGGCCACGGCGAAATGGCGGATCGGCACGAACCTCACCTGGCGCGGCAGCATCTACGCGCAGGGCGACGAAAACAACCAGGATGCGAACGGCAGGATCTCCGGCTATCTGCTGATCGATATGGACACGTCCTACCAGGTGACGAAGCAACTACAGGTGTTCGCCTCCGTGACCAACCTGCTCGACAAGCGCTACGCCAGCTTCGGCGCACTGGGTCAGAACTTCTTCAACGGACCGAACCATACCTTCGACGGCGCGAACCCGGTCAACGAACAATTTGTCGGACCGGGTGCGCCACGCGGCATGTGGGTGGGGTTGCGCTATGCGTGGAAATAGCGCCGCCGCGCAACATGACGCCGGTCAATGCGATTCGATCGAGCCGTCGCTGTGCGGATACGTGACGATGCCCCATGCGAGCGGCAAGTCGCCGATCTGCTTGATCGGCTGATAGGTCTTTGCGTCGAGCACATAGACCGCATCGGAGCGCCCGCACGCCACCATCAGCTTCGCGCCGTCCGGCGTGAAGCTGAAGTGCCAGCACCGCTGCCCGACGGGCACGTCGGCGATGTGCTCATACGTGTGGCCGTCGAACACCTGGACCGTCTTGTCGCGCGCCGCGGCAACGAAAAGCCGCTGCCCGTCCGGGCCGAACGCCACGCCATACGGTCCGAGTTTGGTATCGACCGTCTTGACGACTTCAAAACTGTGCGCGTCGATCACGACCAGCTTGCTGAGCGACTCCAGCGTGACCACATAGTGCCTGCCATCGGGCGACAGGCGGATGCCACGCGGGCGGCCGCCGGCGGCAAGCTTCACCGTTCTGACCGGCGCCCCCGTGCGCGCGTGATAAACCGACACCGTATCGTCGCCTTCGTTGGTCACGAGCATCGTCTGGCCGTCGCGCGAGAATTCGATGCCTTCGGTTTCGTGACCGCTCGTCACCGAGCGGATCACGCGCCACGTTTTCATATCGACGATCGCGATTTCCGCGGGCGGCTTGTTGGCATCGTCGTCGTCCGCCCCGGGTTTGCCGTCCGGCTTGCCGCCAGCCTTGCCGTCCGCTTTGGCTCCCGGCGGTCCGCCGTCCTCGCCCGGCTCGTACGTCACGTAGGCGTAGCCGTTGTGCACCCGCACATACTCGGGATTCTTGCCGATCTTCACGCGCTGCACGACCTTGCCCGATGCCGTGTCGATCACCGCCAGATCGCCCGTGTTCTTGTTGGCAACCAGAAGACGTGTGCCATCCGCATTCAGGCTCAGGCCGCGCGGGCCGTCCGCGCCTACCGGAAACGTTTTTGCGAGCGTCATCTGATCGAGATCGATCACCCCGACGCCGGCCTTCTCGCTCGTCACATAGGCAAGCGGCGCGGCGGCATGCGCGGCGCTCGCCGCCACGATGAGCGTGGCAGCCAGCGCGATGCTACGGCGTGGGCTTCTGATGGGAATCTGTGTCTCCAGCATTGTTGTACTCCGTGGTGAAAGCGCTGCGCCGCGACAGCTCGCGTCATCCATTCAAAGTATCCCACCGGGTGATTGTTTGACAACGAACATCGGGCGGGAGAATTTCCCGAATTGACTCACGCCGGCAGCCGCTGGTTCTAAAACCCTGGACGCGGGAGGACAATGAATGTGGAGGTGGCAGCGATGCTGCAAATTGCTATGGCGAACCGTGAACCCCCTACGATTGCCGCGACGGGCTACCGTCGTGCGGTGATCGTGCTGGGCGCTGTGATCTGCGCGCATGTGGTTTTGCTGGCCGTGATGATGGCGTCACGCGACAGAACGGTCGAGCGGCCTGTCGAACCGCGAACGGTCACCGCCGTGCTGTTGAGCCCTGAGCCCGAACCGCCGATACCGGCCACGCCTGCAACGCCTGCTACGCCCGCCGCGATCGTGCCGCCGACACCGCCGGTCGCACGCCCTGCCGTTCGCATCAAACCATCGCCTCAGCCTCAGCCTCAGCCTCAGCCTCAGCCTCGCCCGCGCGTGCCGCGCAGCGTCGCGACGCCTGCGCCGGAGGCACCGAGCCAGAACGCCGCCATGCCGCCTGCCGCTCCACAAGCGGCCCCCGCTCCCGCGATACCTTCGCCCGCGGCGCCGACAACAACGTCCGCCCCCGCCGCCGAACGCACGACGCCCGCATCGACTGCGCCGAAAAATGTCTCGCATGTCGATTGCACGATTCCGAAGCCGGACTATCCCGAGATATCGAAGCGGCGCAGCGAGAGCGGCACCGCTGTCGTGCGCTTCGTCGTGGGTCTTGGCGGCGGTATCGAAACGATGCAACTGCAAAAGAGCAGCGGCTATGAGCGGCTCGACGAAGCCGCGCTCGCCGCTGTCCACGGCAGCGTCTGCCGGCCGTATAGCGAGAACGGCACCGTGGTTCGTGCCGCGTATTCACAGTCGTTCGTCTTCGGGCTGACCGACTAACTCCGCCACCGAGTCAAAGGACAGAGGAAACGACCATGCAACATTACGGACTCGCAAATGTCTGGGAATCCGGCGATCTGATCACACGCGGCATTCTGAGCGTGCTGGTGATCATGTCGGTCATGTCGTGGACGGTCATCATCACCAAGCTACTGCAGGTGATGCGGCTGCGGCGCGTCACCCGTCAGAGCGACGCGCGCTTCTGGAGCGCGGACCGCTTCGATGACGGATTACGCAGTCTCGGTCATCCGGAGTCGACAGCGCGCGACAATCCGCTGCTCGCCCTCGCGCTCGCGGGCCACGAAGCGGCGACGCACCATCGGCAGACCCAGCAGCATCTGCACGACCGTATCGACGTATCCGACTGGATCACCCGCCGCTTGCAGGACACGATGGACGAAACGATCGCGCGCCTGCAAAGCGGCCTCGCGATCCTTGCGTCGATCGGCAGCACGGCACCCTTTGTCGGGCTGTTCGGCACCGTCTGGGGTATCTACCATGCGCTGATCGTGATCGGCGAGACCGGCCAGACCTCCATCGACCACGTGGCGGGACCGGTCGGCGAGTCACTGATCATGACGGCTTTCGGCCTCTTCGTCGCGATTCCCGCCGTGCTCGGCTACAACGGGCTGACGCGCGCCAACAGGTCGATCGTCGCGCGCCTGAAGCGTTTTGCGCACGGACTGCATGCGTACTTCGTGACCGGCTCCCAATTGCCTTCGAGCGCCGGTCCGGAGATGCGCGTCGTGCCGCGCAGCGGCAGCGCAAGCCGTGATGGAGACTTCAGATGGCAATGAGCCCGTTCTCCGACGACGACGAACAGGGGCTGATGAACGAGATCAACATGACGCCGCTGGTCGACGTCATGCTGGTGTTGCTGATCATCTTTCTCGTCACCATTCCCGCCATGCAACACGCGGTGAGGATCGAGCTTCCCCGGGCGAGCAGCCAGCCTGAAGCAGTCAAACCCGCCCATGTGGACCTCGCGGTGCAAGCAGACGGTTCGATTCTCTGGGACGGTCATGCCGTGACCGACGACGGATTGCGCGCGCGCATCGCCCAGGCGGCCCATGCAACACCTCAGCCGGAACTGCATTTGCGTGCCGACCGGAAAGTGCCTTATGAGCGCATCGCGGATGTGATGTCGGCCGTCCAGACTGGCGGACTGACGATGATCGGCTTCGTGACCAACCCTCAGCCCAGAAAATAGCGCGGCGCCTCGCACGCTCATCGCGGTGCGAGCACCCAAAGAGTGGCTTATCGGCGGCGAAAGAATCTCTGAATTCAAATCGGCCGGTGGCTCCGCTATCGTGATGCGTGTCTGAACGGCATCTCACCCTGGCGAGGAGCGCACGATGCAAGCCCTTATCTTCGACGTCGACGGCACGCTCGCCGACACCGAGACCGCACATCTGCAAGCCTTCAATGCCGCATTTGCAGAGGCGGGGCTCGACTGGTTCTGGGACGAGGCGCTTTACACACGCCTTCTCAAGGTGGCCGGCGGCAAGGAACGCCTGCTTCACTACTGGCGCATGGTCGAACGGCAAGCAGCCGATGGCGCGAACGCGCTGGCAGTAATCGAGACTGTCCACGCGCTCAAGACCCGCCACTACACCGAACGGGTGCGCGCCAGCGGCTTGCCGCTGCGCCCCGGCATCGCGCGTTTGATGGCAGAGGCGCAGGCGGCCGGCGTCAGGGTGGCCATCGCGACGACGACCACACCCGCCAATCTGGACGCCTTGCTGCAAGTCCATTTCGGAGCGGCCTGGCGCACGCGCTTCGCGGCAATCGGCGACGCCGGCACGACGCGCGCAAAGAAGCCCGCCCCCGACGTCTACCACCATGTGCTCGAGCAGCTCGCTCTGCCAGCCGCGGCCTGTCTTGCCTTCGAGGACTCCCGCAACGGTTTGCTTGCGGCGCGCGCCGCGCAGGTTCCGACCATCGTCACGCCGACCGCGTACACATCGCAGGACTGCTTTGATGGCGCGCTGGCCGTGCTGCCTCACCTCGGCGATCCGCACACGCCGATCCTTCAGCCTGTGCGCGGCGGAACCGCATCGCTGGGTGGATCTGCAGACGCTGCGCCGCTGGCATCGGGACGCTGCGCCACTGGCCGATTCGATGCCGCGCGTGGCGCCGCACGCGCATCAACCGGAGGCAAGCTCGCCATGGTAACGGGCCGCCGCTTCGATGCCGTGCTGATCGATCTGGACGGCACGATGGTCGACACCGCACCGGACATCGTCGCGGCCGTCAGCCGTATGCTGGAGAACTTCGGCACAATCCCATTGCCATTCGACACGGTGAGCGGGTTCATCGGCAACGGCGTGCCGAATCTCGTGCGACGCTCGCTGGAAGCGGCCGGCATCGACCAGCGGTTCGAGATCGGGCGGGCTCTGCGCGTGTTCGAACAGCACTATACCGATACGAACGGACAGTTGGGCAGCGTATTTCCCGGCGTGAGAGCCGGGCTGCGCGAATTGCGGGAGCAAGGTTACCGCAGCGCCTGCGTGACCAACAAACCCCAGGCGCTGGCCGCTTCGCTACTGGCGAGGACTGGCCTCGGCAACTATCTGGACGTGCTGGTCGCGGGCGACACGTTAGCCAGCATGAAGCCCTCTCCCGAGCCCCTCTGGCACGCCTGCCGCCTGCTCGATGCCGACCCCGCGCGTTGCGCGCTGGTCGGCGATTCGCCTGTCGACGTCGCAGCGGCGCGAGCAGCGGGCCTGCCGGTAGTCATCGTCAGCTATGGCTATGCCGGAGAGAGCGGTGCCCAGGCATTGCGCTGCGATGCGCTGATCGACTCGTTCGAAGCATTACCGGCGATTCTCGCGCAGGAGCGGCATCTCGCACCCGCTAAATAACGGCAAGGTTGCAAAACCCCATGTTCCGACCTCGTAGAACTGCCGTGACTAGCCCGCGGACAAGAGCCCCGTAACCCGATCCGATTTCGTCTGCACCGCGATATCTTTCGCCGTCATGCCCCGGTTATCCTTCAACGACCGGTTCGCGCCGCGCGCGAGCAGCAACTGGACGGTCTCCGCGCGATCGTATCCCGCGGCCCACATCAGCGCAGTGAGATCGTTCTTGTAGGTCCGGTTCACGTCCACGCCGGCGTCGAGCAACCGGCTCACGATCTTCGTTCGCCCCTCGCCGGCCGCATACTCCATGGCGGTCTTGCCGACGCGATCCGTCGCGAGAGGGTCCGCACCATGCGCCAGCAGGAGCGCCACGATCTCGTCGAAGCCGCCGTATGCCGCAGCCATCAATGGCGTGACGCCTGGCGCGCTCGCGTGCTGGACGTTCGCGCCGCGTTCGATCAGCGTGCGCGCCATCGCCGCGTCGCCTTTTTTGCACGCGGTGATCAACGCCGTGTCGCCGATGCGGTTCATCGAGTCGACTGCCGCGCCGCGTTGAAGTGCCGAGGCAAGCGCCTGCTGGTCGCCGTCTTTCGCGGCGGCAAGCAGCTGACGGTTGGTTTCCCCGTCTCCCTGCGCCAGCGCGGGCACGCACGCGCCGAATGCGCCCGCAAGCAAGACGGCAGTCGCGATACGGCGGGTGAGCGTCTCTTTCATGGTGTCTGCTCCGGGCTACTGGAGATTGTTGATGTAGGCGGCCAGATTGCGGATGTCTTCGTCGGTCAGATTGCGCGTCACGCTGGCCATGTTGCCCCCGTCGTTGGTCCGCGTGTGCGAGCGGAAGTCCTGCAATTGCTTGACGATATACGCATACGGTTGACCGGTGACACGCGGAATCTCGTTCTGGCCGGAAAAGCCTCCCTGGTGGCACATCGTGCAAAGTACTTCGGCGGCTTTCTTCCTTCCGGCTTCGATGCTCGCGTTATCCGACTTGAACCGGACGGGCACGAGCTTTTGCGCGGCAAAGTAGTCGGCAAGATCCTGCATGTCCTCGCGCGACAGGTTGGCCGCCGCGGGTGACATGCGCGGATCGCTGCGCCGTCCTTCCTTGAAGTCCCTCAGTTCAAGGTAGAGATAGCGCGCATTTTGACCTGCAAGAATAGGACAGTCGGGTTCGGTCGAATTGCCCATCGGTCCATGACAGGCCACGCACACCTGCGCTTTCGCCTTGCCCGCGTCGGCGTCGGCGCGCGCGGGCAACGGCAGCCATGCGGCTGCGAACCAGCCGCATAGAACGGCCACCCATACCCGGCGCGTCGAACCGCGCGTTCCCCGCAGCGCCGCTGCCCTCATGGCAACGCGAATACCATCACGCTGTTGCCGCGCTTGAAGTCGAGCTGCGTATTGCCGCCCGCCGCGACCGCGACGTACTGCTTGCCGTGCACCGTGTACGACACGGCAGGCGCGTTGACGCCCGCGCCGCACTGGAACTCCCAGAGCTTCTTGCCGTTCGCCGAGTCGAACGCGCGGAACAGGCCATTGCCTTCGCCGTTGAACACGAGGCCACCCGCGGTGGCGAGCACGCCGCCGATGAGCGGCTGCTCGGTCTTGTAATCCCACGCGACCTTACCCGTGTCGACGTTCACGGCGGACAGCTTGCCCCACTGCTGCTCGGACGGAATCACCTTGAACGCACCGCCCAGCCATAGCTTGCTGCCGCCCGGATAGGCTGCGTCCTCGACCTGATAGGTCATCGGCTGATGCAGATTGGCCGCGTAGACGAGGCGCGTGTGCGGATCGAACGCCATCGGCGACCACTCGACCCCGCCGTTCGCGCCCGGCAGCATGCGCGCGCCGGCGGCGGTCGGCAACGTCCACATGTTTTCTTGCGGAATCATGGCCTGCGAATAGCGGATCAGCCGTCCGGTGGCGCGATCATGAACGTACACGTGACCGGTCTTGCCGCCATGCACGATGCCCGGAATCATCTTGCCGTCGTTGTCGCGCACGTCGATCAGAATGGGCGGGCTCACTGCGTCCAGGTCCCACACGTCATGCGGCACGTACTGGTAGTGCCATTTGTATTTGCCGGTGTCCAGATCGATCGCGACGAGCGAATCCGTATAGAGATTGTCTCCCGGCCGGATCGCACCATACAGATCCGGCGACGGATTGCCCACGACGAAGTACACCGTGTGCGTCTGGCGGTCGATTGCGGGCGTCATCCAGACTCCGCCGCCGAGCGTCTTGTAGAAGTCGCCACCCTTTGCGGCAAGCTGCTTTTTCTCCGCGTCGATGTCGCGCTTTTCGTCGCGGCCGGTCGCGTCTTTCGTGGCCCACGCGCCTTCCTGGCCGGTCTCCGGAATCGTGTAGAAGGTCCACAGCAATTGGCCGGAATTCGCATCGAACGCTTTGACGAAGCCGCGAATGCCATACTCACCGCCGTTCGTGCCGACAAGCACCTTGCCGTCGACCACCGCTGGCGCCATCGTTTCCGAGTAGCCCTGATCGGGGTCCGCGATCTCGCTTTGCCACACTACGTTGCCGGTTTTGGCGTCGAGCGCGACGAGTTTGGAATCGAGGGTGCCCATATAGAGCCGGTCACCCGAAATGGCCACGCCGCGATTGTTGGGCCCGCAACAGAACGTCGTGACCGGACCCATCTTGTGCTTGTAATGCCAGAACTCCTTGCCCGTTGCCGCATCGAGTGCGTATACGTGGTTGAACGACGTGGTAATGAACATCACGCCGTTCGATACGATCGGCGCCGTTTCCATCGACTCGTTGACAGCGGTCTGAAAGATGAACACCGGCCTGAGCTTCGACACGTTCGTCTTGTTGATTTGCGCGCCCTGGTAATAACGCGTCTGCGCGTAAGAGCCGTTCGAATGCAGCCAGTCGGCTGGCGTGGCGGCCGCGCGGTCGAGCTGTTCCTGGCTCACGGCTCGCAGCGTCGACGGCACCGGCGAGGTCGTGGTCGTCGATCTGCTCTGAACTTCGTCTGCGGCGTATGCCGCTGGCAAGCCCAACGCGATGGCAAGCAGCGGCAGGCCGACGGCACCTTGAATGCGGTTGAATGGCATGAATGTCTCCTTGGCTTTTTATTGCTTTCAAGCGTTTTAGCGCAGGAGTGCGGCATTCATCCACGCGGTCGATCGCGTGGAAAGGCAGGATGGCGCAACCCTCACAATCACCAGAAGCGTACGATTTCAAACCGTTGATCGCTTCGTCAGGACGGGTCGGCTCCGCAGAAGGGAAAAGCGTTGGGGCATCCTTTCCCGAAAGGCCGGCTCGATTAAGGGTAGGCGATGCGCTTCACATTTTCTAGACTTCTGATGCGCCTTTTAGCATCCGTGATTTCATACGTATGATGATTCCGGTTGGCAAGGGCGGTACAACCATGACGCGATCATTCAGGCACCCGAATGAGTGCGCGCGCAGCGACGTTGCGCATTGATGGTGTGCGATGAATAAAGCCGCTCGAGTGCTGATGCATTCGCCACGCGAAGCCGGTCGCGAATGTTTGGAAAACCTTACTGAGCAAAAATCTTGACGATCCGCGACGGGCGAAATCACCTTGTGGATACGACGGTCCACGCCCCGTCATTTCCTGGAGCCGAATGCTTCGGCCATCTGCCGCGCGCGCTTGACGTCATCGCCATGCAGGTAAACGGACGTGGTCGAAACCGATGCATGCCGCAGGTTATCCCGCACCGTCGTCAGCTCCGCGCCATGCGCGAGCGCATGCGTCGCGTGCGTGTGCCGCATCCAGTGCGGACTCGCACGGCGCAATTTGCCGGCTAGCGGCGGATGGTCCGCGGCGATCTGCTCGGCTGCCATGGAGAAAAACCGCCGCAGCACCGCCCACAGCCGCACGCCGCTGATCGCCGCCGCGTCGTCGTCCAGACTGCCCACCAGCGGCGTGTCCGGACGCCACCGCAGCGGCGAAACGGGCAGCCGGCGCGCGAGCAGATACTGCGTGAGCGTCCCTGGCCAGCGCCGGCAACGCGACCTTGCCGGTTTTCTTGCCCTTTCCCGTGACGCGCAGCCAGTACTCGCCGCGCGCATTGGTTTCAATATGTTCGAGGTTCGCCCCGACCAGCTCGCTGGCCCGCAGGCCGGTCGCTAAACCGAAGTCGAGCAGAAAGCGCAAGCGCTGCGCAGCGGCTGCTGACCACCCCGCGAAGGAAGTGCCCGTGGGATATTCGAGGCCGTCGGCGATTGCGCGCACCAGCAGCCATTCGCCTTCGGTGAAAGCGCGCGATGCGTCGAGCGCCGTGGTGCGCGCGCTGCTTCGCACCTTCACACCCGCGAACGGATTGGCCAGTACATAGCGCTGCTCGATCAGCCAGCGAAACAGCGCGCCGAGTATCGACAGCGCATGAGCGGCCGATTGCGCCGAGAGGCCGCCAGCAAACGGACGCCAGTCCGCCGAGCTGCGCAGCCGCAGCGGCCCGACCCAGCGCTCGCGTGGTGCGGGTCGCCGCAGGAACGCGCGATAGGCCACGGCATCCTCGGTGGTCAGCGACGACAGCGCCCGCCCCCGTTCGAGGATGGCCCACAGGATCAGCCGCTCGGCTTCCTTGCGATAGGTGCGCTGCGTGGCCGCCGACTCGTGCAGCGACAGCCACGCCTGCACCGCCTCATAGTCGTTGTCTGCGTCGAGCGTGGAAGTCGCGCGCGGCGCGCGGAACGTGCCCGACGAACCATCGACCTCGTGCGGCAAGCGCAGACTTTCCCACGGGACGATGCTGCCCGGACCCCTGCTCGTCACCAGCGCGCGCGCCCGCTCCGTGAGTGCCGGGTGCGCCGCGAAAAATGCCTCGATCCGGCTCGCGCTGGCCGCGCCCAATCCCGGCACCGCCCTCCACCACTGACGACGGCGCGGAATGCGCACGGTCAGATCGGCAAGCGTCGCGATGCCCCGCGCGTGCAGCGCGCGCGTCGCCCGCGCCGGCAGCCACTGCTCAACCGGATCCGCGATCTGTGGCTCGGGTGGCCGCGCGTGGCGCAGCACTTCGATGGCCTGGGCGACGGCTTTCGCATACTGCCCGCGCGCGGCCGCCGGATGTGCGAGGAGCGCCGCGAGATCGTCGCGATGAACCTGCCGCGCCGCGCCGATGAGCGCCTGCCCGATCTGGCCGAGCACGCCGCGCGCCGAACCGCCCTGCCCGGTGCGCCCCGGCAGATAACGGGCTACGGCTGCGCGCGACGATAGTCCGGCGTGCCAGGCGCGTAATGCGGCAAGTGCGTCGGCGTCGGGAAAGTCGGCGGGAATGGAAGGATCGGAGACGGTGACGCGCGTTTTCATGGTCGCCAGTTTACCGAACAAATGGCGCTATTTGGATAAGAAAAGTTATCTTAATGCCACGAATATCTTCGACGATTTCGGCGTTTTGCCGATAGCTGGTGTGCTCGAAACATCTCCATTAAATATGGATACCTTATTTATTCGAGCCTCCATTCCAGGCAGAGAGCCCGATGGTGAGCAACCCCAACGTCGACGTGATGGTAGAACGATCCTGACCATCTCGCCACCTTGACAATGCACGCCTGGGCCACACGGGTCGCGTCGCACAGGTGATCTGACGGCAATCGAATTTGTTCGATGAGGCTCAGCACCGCTCCGCAGCATCTCTGGCGGGATGCCGCGTCCCTTACCACTACATGGCAGATCGGTCCTCTTCTACCCCGAGTCCAAAAACTCTCTGTACCGCTTCAATGCGTGAACTTACATCGAGCTTCTCGAAGATGTTTTTCAAATGCCACTTGACCGTCTCGGGTGCCAGTTTCAACGACCGGCCGATTTCCTTATTCGAAAGGCCGCGGGCAACGTGCTTGAGTACCTCGAACTCCCTCGCACTAAGAACATCCGGTGACATCGGCACGGCCTCAACATGCATGGGCGAGGCGGCCGGTGAATTGCCGAAGGCATCAAAAGCTGTCAGCAATCTGTCGGCATAGGCCGTTTCGACGTTAGAGACGTCCCCTGAGACCTGGCGAAACCGTTGCAGCAACGCGCGCACCGGCTGCCCTTCATCCACGAAGCTGTTAATCATGCCACTCGCCCTTCCCATGCATAGCGTTCGTTCGAATGCGCCGAGCGCTTTTTCGGAGGCTCCACATTGCGCGAGCGCGCATGAGAACAGTAGGGAGACCACAACCTCCGAATAGCGCCTGCCCGTAGCAGCGAGATTATCAAGCAAAGGAGTGAGAAGCTGAATGGCGTCATCTGCACGATCCCCGGCAATCAGCACGCGAGCCTGCAGGAGACAGTAGCTTGTCCAGGCGTCCACCGCGCACCCCGTCCGCCCTTCGCACAGTATGGGCACGCTCTTGCCTAGTTCATCGGCGATCTGCCTGGCTTGAGCAAGGTTGCCATCTGCAAGGAGCAGTCTCACCGTTTCGGCATCCAGCGCCAACTTCAGGCGTAGCCAGCGTCGGCTTACCGCGGCCTGTCGACCGTCTTCGAGAATAGCCAGCGCCGAACCCGTCTGCCCGTCGCGCCACAGCAAGCGTGCTGCACAGAGTATATGGCGCATCAAACCCGTTAGCGGCGAGCTCTCCAATGCAATAGTGGTGCGGCCCGCGATCATCTCGCGCGCTTCAGGCAACTCATTGCACTCATAGTAGATCGCAGCAAGGCAACTGGCCGCCCAGGTTGCGCAGGATGACGAGTGGCCCCACGCCTTTTCGATGCGGTGGAACATCGCCTCAAAAATCCGTCTTGATTCGGACAGATCGCCATGCACAAACGCAGCAACGCCGAACGACGAGCGTCGAAACATATCCGAGTAATCGGGCTCCTGACTCTGCTCAACTCGCTCGCCGACGGCGTCACGTATTTCACGTATCAGGTCGAACCTGCCCGCGTGCATCAAGCCGAAGAGCTGCGCGTACTGCGCGCAGCGCTGCACCCACGGCGCCGTAGGCGCCATTGAGGCTTGAGCGGCACACCCCAGTTCGAGCGCCCGCTCGCTTTCCTCCACCATGGTAGCGATCAGTGCGCTGACCGCGTTGATCTCCGCCAATGCCGCTTCTTCGAGCACGCGGCTATCTTTGCGACACTCTGGGCGAAATTCGTTGGTAACAGCATCAATTTCCCTCGAGGCGGCGTCCGGTTGAATCGAGAACACGAGCGCCCACGCTTTCGGCATGCGCAAACGAAGCCGTCCCTTGATGACATCCGGTGGCAGTTTTCCGATCCATCCTAGCAACGTGTACAACTCACCGCGCTCGAGCATGTCCGTCGCACAGTTCTCAACCCACTGTGCCGCCTGCTCGAGGTCACCGGCAGCCAAGGCATGTCTGACTGCCTCGGGCCAAAGACGTGCTCCTGCAAACCAATGGGACGCACGACGATGCAGCAACGGGACCTGCTGCGGCATCTGGCGGAGAAGGCGCCGCCGAAGTGCGTCGGACAGAAGCGCATGATAGCGGTACCAGTTCCGTGTTTCATCCAGCGGCCGGATGAACACGCTATGTCGCTCGAGCCAGTCAATCTTGCCCCCGCTTCCGCTTCCCTCGCCCATGATGGCATCGCACAACGCAGGGGCGAGTCGTTCAAGAATCGACGTGTACAGCAAAAACTTCAGCATAGGGCGCGGCAGATGAGCAAGCACGGTATCGTTCAGGTACGAATCAATTCCGGAACCGGCTCCGATCAGGTTACTGGCGACCCTGGCCGCATCGCCCACCTCGCGTAGTGCAAGAGAAGCCAGTTGCAAACCGGCGACCCACCCTTCCGTTGCCTCGTTCAGCAATTCAATGCTGGTCCGGTCGAGCAGCACAGCGCCTTTCCGGTCAAAAAACGCCTGCGCATCGGCGATCGAAAAGCGGAGATCGTCGACATCAATACGCACAAGTTCCTCTGGCGCTCTAAACTGGCCGACCATCAAGGCAGGCTCACCTCGCGCTCCAAGCAGGATATGCAGGTTTTCGGGGGCATAGCGAAGCAGACGGGACGTAATCGCAAGAACGGGTTTCGCAGTCAGACGATCGGCGTCATCCAGCACGAGGAAAACGCGCCGGCCGGATGCAGCGATCCCGTTCAAGAGTAATGAAATGACCGTTCTGATGGGGGTCAGCGGATCGTTATTGAGGATCTGTTGCGCTTGCGAGGAAATTTCCGCCGAGGCCCTGGCGAATGCGGCCACCAGATACGCACCGAACTGCTGCGGATCATCGTCTTCTCCGTCGAGACTGAGCCAGGCAACCGGATGCTTTTGCTCCGACAGCGCTTCACACCATCCCGCAAGCAATGTCGTCTTGCCGAAACCCGCCGGGGCGGTCACGACGGTTATACTACGCGCCGGTCGCTTACACAGCCGCTTGAGCAACACGGGCCGTTGCACGCAGCCCGGCGGAAGGCGTGGCGCGATCATTTTGGTCTGGATCAGCGACACGCTCCATTGGCGATCAGTACTTTCTGAAGAGACTTCCATGATCACGCTCCCCCAACACGAGATCGCCCATCGAAGACTCGAAGTCTCGCGGTGGATGCTGCCATCATTGTAAACCTTTGATCGACGGGGTTAAGCGTGCCAATTTTCGCCTTCACCGGGCCGGCTGATACCGGCATGCGGATCGGCAGAAACTGCCCTGCCTTGAACGACGGCAAGGGCGCACCATCGATCGATTCGAAGTAAAACGAGCGAACCGCTGGCGTTTCGTCGAGGACCGCCGCGACCTTCAGCTTCCGACACGACGACTGACTCACCGGCTCACGCTTCGCAGACGCAACTGCGGAGCCAGTTCGGCCTCGGACCACCGGAACGGCAACGCGCCGAGACTGCGGCGCACTTCGTCGATATGAAACCGCACGAGCCGTTCCGCGCCTTCGAACGCCGCGAGCTCGGCGCCGTCCCACACCACTTCGGCCCGCACCGCGAGATAAAGCAGATCGCCCGTCGCGAAGTCGATGAACAGCAAACCGGCGCGCGGATCATGAATCAGGTTGCCGATCGTATTGAAGAAGCGATTGCCGCTGTAGTCGGGGGTCGTCAGTGTATTCGCGTCGTCGACACGAACGAAGCCCGGCGCACCGCCGCGATGCGAGACATCGGCGCCGCGCGCGAGCCCCGCCTCTTGCGCGAGATTCGCGCTCGCAATGAAAAACGTGTCCGCCCGCGCCACTAGCTCGCGGTCCGCGTCGCCGAGGTGCGTCGCAACTTGCACAGCTTGAGCGGGCGCCTTCGCGCCGCGCTCGATGAAGGTCGGCGTGCGGCTCTGGATGTACTTCGCGCAGTTGCCAAAGCTCTGCGTCACCTCGACCAGCAGCGTGTCCCCTTGCGCCGACTTCACCACGCCGTTGATCCGGTTGCGGCGCCGGGTCTGCGGCTGCAGTCCGAGGCCGCCGAGCATCGCGCCGCTGTGCCAGTGCCCCGCGAGCGGATCGCCGGGCAACTCGCCGCCTTCGATGCGCAGCGTTCGCGCATCCGGCGTCGACACGAACCCCGGCGCGGCGGCGCGCAGCGTCGCCCACGGCTGGCCTTGGCCATCGACGCCGCCGAACACCATGAACGGCTGCTCGGCGAAGAACCGCCGATGCTGCTCCGGCAGGTAACGGCGAATCCCCCGGCGTCCCATCGACTCCGCCTGGCTGCTCACCCCGACGCGCTGCTGCACGGCCTGCTCGCCCGCATGAAACGGCGAAGCCTCGACGCCCCAGCCATCCAACGGGATAAAAGTAGACATGATCGGACTCCAGCCAGAAAAGAAAACCGTCGCGCGTGCACCGTGGATGCGGCGATCACACCGCGAGCAGCCCCGCTTTCGTCGACGGCATCGCGATGAAACCCGGCAACGCTTCCACCCGGCGCAGCCACGCACGAATGTTCGGATACGCCTGCAGCGACACGCCGCCTTCCGGCGCGTGCGCGATATAGGTATGCGCGGCAATGTCGGCGATCGTCACGTGATCGCCGGCCGCGAACGGCCTGGCGGCCAGTTCAAGCTCGATCACGTCGAACAGTTTGAGCGCGATGTGCTTCGCGCTCTGATGATCGAGCGGCGCGCCGAATACCGTCACGAGCCGCGCGGCGCACGGGCCGTAGGCAATCTGCCCGGCGGCGAGCGAAAGCCAGCGCTGCACCGCCGCCGCGCCGAGCGGGTCGTCCGGCAACCAGGACGGGTCGCCGTACCGCTTTGCCAGATAGACGAGAATCGCATTCGAATCGAACAGTGTGAGGTCGCCGTCCTGGATGGTCGGCACCTGGCCGAACGGGTTCAGCGCGAGGTAGTCCGGCTTGCGGTTGTCGCCCGCTTTCATGTCCAGTTCGACGACTTCGAACGGCAGGTCCAGCAGCGACAGAAACAGCTTCACGCGGTGCCCGTGTCCGGACAGCAGGGTCGTATGCAGCCGGATCGGCTGGGCGGGTTTGGCAGCGGGCATGTCGGACTCCGGAGTTCGGTGAGGTGTGCAACGAGGATAGGCGCACGCATCATGCGGCGGAAGCCCGATAATCCGGGAAACACATTCAATCGATGATGGACAATCGACCATGGCCGACCTACGCGACGTCAACCTGAACCGCCTGGCGATCTTCGTCGCGGTCGTCGACGCGGGCTCGCTGACCGCCGCCGCAGCCCGGCTGGGGCTCGCCAAGACGATGGTCAGCACGCACATGCAGCGGCTCGAAGCCGAGGTGGGCGCGAGCCTGCTGGTGCGCACGACGCGGCGCCTGGGCGTCACGGAAGCGGGCCGCGCGTTCTATGAAGCGAGCGTGAAGATTCTGCGCGCGGCCGAAGAAGCGCTGAATGCCGTGAGCGGCGAAGCAGCGCCGGTGCGCGGCACGTTGCGCGTCAGTTCGCCCATCGATTACGGCGCGCTGGTGGTCGCACCCGCCTTGGTCGACCTGCGCCGCACGCATCCGCAACTCGACGTCGAATTGCTCTGTACCGATCAATACGTCGATCTGATCGCGGACGGCATCGACGTCGCGATCCGCCTCGGGCGGCTGGCGGATTCCAATTACCGCGCGGTGAAGCTCGGCAGTTTCGTCAAATGGGTCGTCGCGAGTCCGGAGTTCATCGGAAAATGGGGGCCGCCGCGCGCGCCCGCCGACTTGCCCGCGCTGCCTTTTTGCGCATTGACGGTGCTGCCGCGCCCGCTGACGCTCGATCTGCGGCGCAGCGACGGCGACGGCGAAGCGCAAAGCGTGCGTTGCGAAAACGCGTTTCTGACCAACACAGCCGACGCCTGCCGCGCGGCGACGCTCGCGGGCGGCGGTTTCGGGCTGTTGACCGATTTTTCGTGCAGCGGCGATCTCGCGGCCGGTCGGCTGATCCGCCTGCTGCCGCAGTGGGCAACCGAATCCGCGAGCATCCAGGCAGTGTTTCCGCCCACCAGTCATCCGCCGGCGAAAGTGCGCGCGCTGATCGACACGCTCAGGCAACGGCTCGCGGGCGCCGCCTGAAGCGCGGACGGCTGCGCCGCTGACGCTCCCGTTCCAGTGCAACGGCGCTTAGCTTCTATCCGCGCGGGGCGCCGCCTTGCTCTACTGCGAGGATGGATGCCGCATGTCGCGGCGTCGCCCTTTCGTCCATTTTCGTCCATCTGGAGAGCGCATGTCCGTCGATTCCCGTCCCGCTCAACTGGTCCTCACCGTCGCGTGTCCGAGCGCGGCGGGCCAGGTTGCCGCCGTCGTCGGCTTTCTCGACCGGCATCATTGCTATATCGACGAACTCACCGTGTTCGACGACGACCTCAGCGAACGCTTCTTCGTGCGCTGCGTCTTTCATGGCACCGGTAGTCCCGCTAGCGGCGAAACGCTGCACCTCGCCGCGCTCCAGCGCGAGTTCACGCCGATCGCCGAGCGCTTCAGGATGACATGGGCGCTGCACGATGTCGGCACGCGGCCCAAAGTGCTGATCATGGTCTCGAAGCTCGAGCACTGTCTTGCCGATCTGCTGTTCCGTTGGCGCATGGGCGAACTGAAGATGGATATCGTCGGCATCGGCTCGAATCATCGCGATCTCGAACCGCTCGCGCAACAACACGGCTTGCCGTTTCATCATCTGCCGATCACGCCCGACACGAAGCCGCAACAGGAAGCGCGCTTACTCGATCTGTTCGAAACGTCGGGCGCGGAATTGATGATTCTCGCGCGCTACATGCAGATTCTGTCCGGTGCGACGAGCCGCGCCCTAGCCGCGCGCGCCATCAACATCCATCATTCGTTCCTGCCCGGCTTCAAGGGCGCGAAGCCTTATCACCAGGCGCATGCGCGCGGCGTCAAACTGATCGGCGCAACGGCCCACTTCGTCACCGACGATCTCGACGAAGGGCCGATCATCGAACAGAGCGTCGAACGCGTCGATCATTCGTACAGCCCGGAGCGGCTGCTCGCGACGGGACGTGATGTCGAGTGCCTGACGCTCGCGCGAGCGATCAAGGCGTTTGTCGAACGGCGGGTGTTCATCAACGGCGATCGGACGGTGGTGCTGCAATAAAAAAGCGCCGCTGAAAAGCGGCGCTATCGTTGCAATCGTGCGCAGAAAGCTACGGATTAGCCGCTTCAGCGAAGCGGCGCTCCGTTCACCCGGCTTACGCGCTCACTTCACCCAACCATCCACGCGATCGCCATGCGCACTGATCCACGCATCGGCGGCGGCAGTCGGCTTTTCGCCGTTTTGCGTCGCCAGCATCACGCTGTCGATCTCACCCGGCTTCCATTGAAACTTCTTCAGGAACGCGACGACCGGCGGCGCCTTCTTCTCCAGATCGGGATTCACCACGCTGTCCACGTGCTCGGCCTCGCCGAACACCTTCTTCGGATCGTCGAGGAATTTGAGCTTGTACTTCGCGAACATCCAGTGCGGCTTCCACCCGGTCACGATGATCGGTTTGCTCGCCGCTTCCGAGCGCGCCAGTTCCGCCGTCATCGCGCTGCCCGAACTCGGCATCAACTGATAGCCGAGCCCATAGGCCTTGATCGCCTCGGAGGTTTTCTGCATCACGCCCGCGCCCGCGTCGATGCCGACAATGCGCGCGCCGAACTCCGCTTTCTTCGCCTCCAGATCGCCGACCGTCTTCACATCCGCGTTGTCCGGCACGATCAGGCCGATCTTCGCGTCGTTGAAGTTCGGGCCGAGGTCGACCACCTTGTCCTTGAAGTTGTTCCAGTAAGCGCCATGCGTGACCGGCAGCCACGCGGACAGCGTCGCGTCGAGGTCGCCGCGCGCCACGCCCTGCCACATCACGCCGGCCGCGACCGGCACGAGCTGCACCTGGTAGCCGAGCCGCTTTTCGATCACGCGTGCGGCAACGTTGGAGGTCGCGACGCTGTCGTCCCAGCCTTCCACGTAGCCGATCTTGATGGTCGGTTTCGTATCGGCCGACACGCTCACGGTGCTTGCCGCCAGCGCCGCGCCCAACGCGCTCGCCACGAATATCTTTCTGATCAGTCTCATCGCCGTTCTCCCGTTTGCCTTCAACACAACAACCCATTGAACATTCAGAATCGCCAGCCAGAATTGCCGGGTAGCGTTGATTTGCGACATCCAGTTGTCCGCACGCGACTTCGGCCCGCGTTTTGCGTGCGCTTCCTGCTTACCTCTTACTTATCGACGAGGAGATCGCTCAAAGGTTTGCTGCAGCACAGCAGCACCATACCCTGATCGATCTCACGCTGACGAATGCCGCCCGCGTGTTTCATCGCGACTTCACCGGACACGAGCTTGACCTTGCAGGTGCCGCACATGCCTTGCGTGCACGACGCGGGCAGCCGCACGCCCGCTTTCTTCGCCGCGTCGAGCACGTGCTGGCCGCTCGCACATTCGATCTCGCGGTGGCTTTTGACGAAGCTCACCTTGAAGCGCGTTTCCGTCTCGACCTGCGCGGGTTCAGGCGGCGGTTCGAACTCCTCTGTCCGCGCACGCGCCTGGGCAAAGCTCCCGGCAGTCACGGGCGCGCTCGCATGCCGCAACGCGTCGGCGACATGCACCGTAGTCAATGGCGCGGCCACTTCGCTGACGGTCTCGAACGAGAAACTTTCCTCGTGATAATGGCCGCGATCGAAATCGCCCTCGTCCAGCAGCTTGCGCACTGCCTGCATATACGGCGCGGGTCCGCAGGTGAAAACCTCGCGCTCCCGAAAATCCGGCGCGATCAGCTTGAGCAGCGGCAGGCTCAGAAAGCCGGTCACGCTAGGCCAGTTGGTGCGCGCGCCGACGCGCTCGCAAACGAATGCCGTGCGGAAATGCGCATGATTCGACGCGATCAGATCCAGCTCGCGCGCGAAGATGATGTCGTCAGGAGTACGGGCGCTGTGCACGAACACGATGTCGCTATCCTCGCCGAGTTCGTGATGCGCCCGGCTCATCGACATCAGCGGCGTGATGCCCGAGCCCGCCGACAGGAACAGATACTTGCGCGCCGGATGCCGCGCGCAGGTGAACTCGCCGGACGGCCCCAGCACGCGCACCGGCATGCCCGCATGCAGATGGTCGTGCAGCCAGTTCGACACCTTGCCGCCCGGCACGCGCTTCACGGTGATCGAGATCGTGTGCGGCCGCGTCGGCGGCGACGAGATCGTATAGCAGCGGTTGATCGCTTCGCCGTCTATTTCCAGCTCCAGCGTGATGAACTGCCCCGGCTCGAACACGAACGCGCGCTCGGACGGCGCGCGGAAGAAAAAGCTCTTCACGTCGTGCGTTTCGTCGCGCACGTGGCAGCACACCAGCGTGTCGTCGGCATCGCTGTTCCAGCGCGCGGGCAGGGTCTCCCAGAAGCGCGGCTGGGTGACCCGGCTCGCGGCGCGCGGTAGCACCGGCTCGGTGCTCAGCTGAAACGTCGCCTGATCGCGCATCATTGTTCTCTCCCGCTCGTGGTTGCGCTATCGCGCTCAGCGCATGAAGGACACGACTTTCTCGCCGTGCGAAAGCGGCCCGGTGTCGAGCGTTTGCGGCGCATTGCCGTAATCCGCGAGACGGCCGATGTACCACTCGCAGAACTTCTCGACAAGACCCTCGGTGAACGGCGAATACGGCCCCGGCTCATACGCGCTGCTCGTAGCGCCTCGCTGCGAATACTCGACGAGTGCGCGGTCCTGATCGTTGGTCGCGCGCCAGACGGCGGTCAGATTGTCGAGCTCGTAGTCGATGCCTTCGCGGGCGTCTTTGTGCACGAGCCACTTGGTGCGCACTAGCGTCTTGCCCGCCGAAAGCGGAATCGCCGAAAAGCTGACGATGTGATCGCTCATGAAGTGATGCCACGAATTCGGCTGGGTCCAGAACGACAACCCGCCGAGATCGGCCTGCTCGAAACCGCCCAGCAGCTTCTTCGACGCGATCCTCGCATCCAGCGTTTGCGATTCGCCGTCGCGATCGAGCGGCAGGCGTTGCGTGCGAAAGCCGGTGACGAGATCGGCCAGCCGGTCGATTTCCGCCGACGGCAACTGCATCGCTTCCCATTGCGCGGTGCGGCGCGCGACGGTCGCTTCGAACGCGGCCATGCCTTCCTCGTTGGCGGGCGTGCGCTGATAGCCGAAGCCGTATTCGTACAGCGAGACGGTCAGCTCCGGATGGTTCGCGACGCAGTGATAGCACTCGCGATTGTTTTCCATCGTGAGCTTCCAGTTGCCCTCTTCGATGATGTCGATCGACGCCGCGATCTTGCAGCCGGCCAGATCGTGCGGCAGCAGATACGGTTCCATCGCGGCGCGCATCACGGCGAAGTCGGTCGGCGGATGCTCGGCGAGGCAGATGAAAATCAGCCCCGCGAGATTCTCGACGTGCACCGCCTTCAGGCTATGTTTGCAGCGGTCGAACTGCTCGCCCATGTGTTCGGCGAACATCAGATCGCCGTTCAGGCTGTACGTCCAGCTGTGATACGGGCACACGATATTGCCGAGCGAGCCCTTGCTGGTATTGCACAGGCGCGCGCCGCGATGGCGGCACACGTTGTGAAACGCCCGCACCCGCATGTCGTCGTCGCGCACGATCAGGATCGAATCGTGGCCCAGCTCCACCGTCACGTAGTCGCCCGGCTCCGGCACATCCGGTTCCACCGCGACCTGAATCCAGTGCTGGCGGAAGATCGCGTCCATGTCGAGCGCGAAGATATCCTCGCTCGTGTAGAACGGCGCTTCCAGTGTGTGATCCTTTTTGCGGCGTTCGATCATCGCGCGAACGTCTGCCGAAACTTTCATGGTGTGCTCCGTTGCATGTCACGTCTGGCGCCGCGCCAGGCCCTCCTGGTCGCATGCTGGCCCGAACCGGAATTCAGTAGTCCACCAGTTGATGCTCGCGCAAATACGCGAGGATCACTTGTGCTTTTTCGACGGAACTCCCTTCAATTACGACGCTGCCACCACGGCTTTCGGTCGTCGTCGCCGAGAGCATGCGAGCATGCCCGGACCGCTTTTCGGCGGCGGCGAGGCGCACCGGTTTCGCGGTCGCGGGACGGATGGTCCATGCGAGGTCGTCGGGGTTGCTTGCGTGCGGATCTGTTGCGGTTTGCGCAGCGCTCACGCGCAGCGACCCTTCGCGTAGCCGCGCATACGCATAGGTCGGCGCGGCATCGGCTAATGGATGCACCGCGATCAGCGCGGGTAGTTGCACTTCGACCCGCCGGCGCAACCCCTTCGGCATGAATTGCAGGACTTGCGCGCAGCCGTCGCGCAGGCTCAGGTGGACGGCGCCGCCGACCAGCGGCATCTGCAGCGCGTGCGCGACGCGATAGGGCAGCATCCCGCTGTCGAACGCGCCTTCCGCGCGCGTGCCGGTCAGCACGAGATCGTAGCCTCGCAGACGCGCGGCGAGCAGCGTCGTCGCGTCGGCCGGCGAGGCGGACGTGCTGCCAATATCAAGCACCTCGACCGTGCGCGCGCCGAGCGCCAGATACTCGCTCAACGCAGGGTTCGACGCATCGCCCGCGTGCAGCACGTCGAGCGTCGCGCCGTGCGTCTTCGCGAGCGACAACGCGATGGTGAGCGCGGCCGCATCGTTACGGCTATAGCGCGCGGTGCCGCTCACTGGATGACGGCCCACCGAAACCAGCACGGCGATCTTCATGCGAGCGCTCCTTCAGCGACGGCGGTTGAGTTGAGCAACGCAGTACCGGTTCCGCGCGCGCTGCGCGCCGCGGCCGCTGCTTCGTTGAGCGCCGCGATGGTTTCCTGCGCGTCGGCGATCACGGTCAGATTCGCGCGCTTCGCGATCGGCGCGCTGGCGTCGAGATTCACGGCGATCACATGGCGGCAACTCTTGATCCCTTGCAGGTGCTGCACCGCGCCGGAAATGCCGAACGCGATATACACGCTTGCCTCGACGGTCTTGCCGGTCGCGCCGATCTGCTTGTCGCGCGTGAACCTGCCGTCGTCGACTGCGACGCGGCTTGCGCCGATCGCCGCGCCCAGCGTGGCGGCCAGTCGCTCGAACGCGGGCACGTCGCTCACGCCGTTGCCCGCTGACACGATAAAGTCGGCCTCTTCGAGCGCCAGTTGCGCCGCGTCGATTTCGTCGATGCCGAGATCGCGCACGGCGCTGACGGTCGCAGCCGCAGCGCCGTCGAAACGCCACTCGACCCGCTCGCCCGCGCCGACGAATGGCAGTTTCGGCTCGACCGCATTCGGCGCGAGCAGCACCACGTGCGGTAACGTGCGCTCCGCCAGCGCTGTATTCGCGTGGATATAAGCGGCCACGTGCGCGGCATCCAGTTCGACGACATGCGTCGCGACACTGGCATTGGCGGCGGCCGCATAACGGCGGCCGAGGTCGCCGTCGCCGGTCGCGTTGTCGGGCAGGAAGACATGCAGCGGCGCATACGCCGCGACGCATGCGGCCAACGCGTTCAATTCGTCGAACGGCGCGAATGCGCGGCGCTCGAACATCGGCAACACGACCAGTTTGTCGGCGCCGAGCGCGGCTGCGTCGCCGCTGAATTCGCCGAACACCAGCAGCACGACTTCGGTGCTCGCGTCGGCGATCAGCGCCGCGCCGGCCAGCGTCTGGCGAGCGTGTTCGTCGAGCGCGCCACGGTCCGCGTGCGCGGCCACCAGCAGCGCGCGTTGCGGCGCGGCCGTCGTGCGGCGCGGCTTCGGTGGTTCGCGATGCGCGGCGCCGGGCACAGTGAATGGCAGCGCACCCGCCGCACCGGTCGCGCCGAGCGTGATGCGTCTGAGTCCTTCTGCCGTCACCGTGAACGGCCGGCGCGGGTCGATTCGTTTGAGCGTGTTCATCGCGTCACTCCAGCGCCGCAGCAACCAGTTCGGCGACGTCCAGCACTTCCGGACGCGGCCCCACCACGCCTTCGAGCATCGCCGTGCAATTCGGGCAGCCCACCGCGACGATCTCCGCGCCGGTGGCGCGCGCGTCGTCGATGCGGATATCCGGAATGCGCCGCTGGCCCGGAATATCGGTCAACGGCGCGCCACCGCCGCCGCCGCAGCAGCGCCCGCGCATGCCGTTGCGCTCCATCTCCACCACCTTGATGCCGATGCTTTTCAACACGCGGCGCGGCGCTTCCGTTTCACCGTTATAGCGGCCCAGATAGCACGGGTCGTGATAGGTGATCTTGCGCTGCGTGAACGCGGCGACCGCGCGCGGCGACAGCTTGCCGTTCGCGACCAGCTCGTCGATCAAGGCGGTGTGGTGCTGCACCTCATAGAAGCCGCCCAACGCGCGATACTCGTTGCGCAGGCTATGCAGCACGTGCGGATCGGCGGTGACGATCTTGCCGAACGAGTACTGCGCCAGCGTGCCGATCAGCTTGTGCGCGAGCTGCTGGAAAGTCGCTTCGTCGCCGAGACGCCGGGCCGTGTCGCCGGTATCGGTTTCGACGCCGCCCAGCACCGCGTAGTCGATGCCCGCGCGGTTCAGCACCTTGACCAGCGCGCGCAGCGTGCGCTGATAGCGCATGTCGAACGCGCCTTCGCCGGCAATCAGCAGCACGTCCACACGACGTCCCGGCTGCGCGACCTGCACCTGCAGATCCACCGCCCAGTCATAGCGCGCGCCGATGTCGTAGCCGTTCGCGCTGCCGGTCTCACGCAGATTCGCGAGCGTGAGCGGCCCCTTTCCCGGCACCCTGCCTTCGACCAGCGTCTGATTGCGCCGCATGTCGACGATCGCGTCGACATGCTCGATCAGCATCGGGCACTCCTGCACGCAAGCGCGGCAGGTCGTGCAGGACCAGAGCGTGTCCGCTTCGATCAGACTCGAAATCAGCGGCTTGCCGGGCGCGCCGGCATGCTTGCCGATCGCGATGCCGGGCGTCGGGCTGCCCGCATAGTCGGCATCCGTGCCGCCGACCATGCCTGTGACCAGATCCTGGATCAGCTTCTTCGGGTTCAGCGGCTGGCCGGCGGCGAACGCGGGACAGGCGGACTCGCACTTGCCGCATTGCACGCACGCGTCGAAACCGAGCAACTGGTTCCAGCGAAATTCGACCGGCTTGCCGACACCGTATTCCTTCGCGTCGAGCAGCGGCGTCTTCAACGCGGTAGGCGGCACCGTATCGAGGCCGGTGCGTTCGCTGCGCTCATTGCGTTCGTGGTGGTCGGCAAAGCGCTCCTGGCGCGGATGAAACGCGAGGTGCAGCAGGCCCGCAAGCGCATGCTTCATCGGACCGCCGCGCGCCGCGCCGAACGTCATCGTGAAGGCGCCCGCCGCGATCAGCAGCGCGACGACCACCGCGAGCGCGCCCGACATCGCCGCCGCGGGCAGCACGATGAACAGCGCAAGCCCGAGCGCGAACGACCCGAGCAGCAGCGGCAACTGATCCCACGGCCCGCGCGAGAGCCGCGCCGGCACCGCCTTCGCGCCATGCCGGCGGCGCCATACGAACACCGCGCCCGCCAGCATCACGAGCGCGGCCAGCAGGATCAACTTGTCGAGCCACGGCGAGTAGATCGCTAGACCGTAATTGACGAACACCAGCGCCATCGCGAGGATCGCTCCGCCGGCGGTGGCCACGTGCGTTCTCGCGATGTACGGGTCGCGCGCCACCACGTGATGCAGGTCGACGAAGTAGCGCTTCGGAATGGCCAGCAGATTGGTCCAACCATAAGCGCCCGCCGGGCTCGCGCGGCCTTCGCGCCAGTAAGCGGCGCGTCTGGCGAGCGCGAACGCGAGTCCGGCTACCGACATCCACAGCAGGACGGTGATGACAAACACGGGGCTCATCGTCAGAAATCCTTGCAAAGGCGCAGCGCGTCGTAGATCGCGCCGTGAATGTTGTGCATCGAAATGCAGTCGCCGACGCGAAACAGCAGGAAGCGGCCATTGCCGAGTGCTTCGCCGAGCCACGGCTGCGGCTCGGACGCGAACAGCTTGTGCACGTCCACTTGCCCACGGTTGAGCGACTCCGGCTTGAGCGTCCAGTAAAGCTGATCGTTCGGCGTGCTGCCATTTTCGATCACCACCTGATCGACCGCGCGCTCTTCCTGCTCCTCGGTGTACTCGTTGCGGATCACGGCGATCTTCTTGCCGTCCTCCTCGAAGACCTTGTCGAGCCAGTAGTTCGGCGTATGGATCACGCCCTGCGCGTAGAGCCGCCGGTAGAAGATCGGGAACGTGGTGCCGCCGACGTCGTCGGCGACCTTCACGTCGGGCGTCACGATTTCGACGTTCGAGCCGCGGCTCGCGATGAAATCGGCGACGCCCGCGCCGGCATGTGTGCTGACGCCGTCGTACACGAGCACGTTCCTGCCCGGCTCGACCTTGCCCGACAGCACGTCCCACGAACTCACCGCCAAGCCGTCCGCAACACCCCACCCCGCCACTTGCGACGTGAACGCCGAGCCGCCCGTCGCCAGCACGACGATGTCCGGCTTCTCGGCCATGATGGTTTGCTCGTCGGCGGCGACACCGAGACGCCGGTCCACGCCCAGGCGCTTCGTCTCCATATCGAACCAGCGCACGATGCCCGCCATCTGCTCGCGCTGCGGGGCCTTCGCGGCCAGCATGATCTGGCCGCCCACATAGTCGTTCTTCTCGAACAGCACCACGTCGTGACCGCGCGACTTCGCGACGCGCGCCGCTTCGAGTCCGGCCGGGCCCGCGCCGACCACCACGACCTTGCGCTTCGGCCCGCGCGTCTTCGCGATCACATGCGGCATGGTCGCTTCGCGCGAGGTCGCGGCGTTCTGCACGCACAGCACGTCAAGCCCGTTGTATTGCCGGTCGATGCAGTAGTTCGCGCCGACGCACTGCTTGATCTCGTCCTCGCGGCCGTCGCGAATCTTGATGACCATATGCGGATCGGCGATCTGCGCGCGCGTCATGCCCACCAGATCGACCATGCCGCTCGCCAGCAGCCGCTCGGCCTGGCCCGCGTCGCGAATGCTTTGCGCGTGCATCACCGGCAGCTTCACCACCGACTTGATGCCGGCCGCGAGATGCACGAACGGCTCGGGCGGCAGCGCCATCGGCGGCATGCAGTTGGCGAGCGTGTTGTGCGTGTCCGCGCCCGAGCCGATCACACCGAGGTAATCGATCAGACCGGTTTCGCTCATCGCCTGGGCGATCTCTTTGAGTTGCTCGTGATCGAGCCCGTCCTCGTGGAACTCGTCGCCGCACATGCGCAGGCCCACGCAGAAGTCCGCGCCCACCGCCGCGCGCACCGCCTTCAGCACCTCGGTGCCGAAACGCAGACGGTTTTCGAGCGAACCGCCCCATTCGTCGCTGCGAAAATTGGTGCGCGGACTCCAGAACTGATCGATCAGATGCTGGTGCGCGGCGGAGATTTCGATGCCGTCCATGCCCGCGTCCTTCACGCGTTTGGCGGCCGCCGCGAAGTCGTCGATGATGCGGCGGATCTCCTCCACTTCGATGATCTTCGCGTTGCCGCGATGCACCGGCTCGCGCACGCCCGACGGCGACATCAGATGCGGCCAGTGCTCGCCGTGAAACGCCGAGCGGCGTCCCATGTGGGTGGCCTGGATCATGATCTTCGCGCCGTGCGCATGCATCGCTTCGGCAAGCCGCGCGAGCGGGTCGATGATCCTGTCGGTGGCCAGATTCACCGACTTCCACCAGCCTTGCGGGCTGTCGATCGACACCGGGCTCGAACCGCCGCATACTGCAAGCCCGACGCCGCCCTTGGCCTTTTCTTCGTAGTAGCGAATATATCGGTCGCCGGGCAAGCCGCCCGGCTCCGCATAAACTTCCGCATGCGCGGTGCTGACGATGCGGTTGCGCAAGGTCAGCTTGTTCAGCGTGAGCGGTTTGAAAAGGTTCGGGTAACGCATCGCGGTCGACCTCGGAATGGATAGGCTTGTTGCGCTCAGCCGTGCCTGCGTGGGTTGCGCGGGGTTGCTCTGGTTTGCTCTGGGTTGCGACAACCGCCGCCCTCAGGGCGCGGCCGGCGACACTTCAAACACGCAATGCGCGTGGCCTTCCGCCGCGCAGCGCGCTTCTCTCGAATGCGACGGCGGCCCTTTGCGCGCAGCGTCCGGCGCGGTGTCGTTGACCCAGTCCATCGCGCCTGCGAACCAGCCGGCGAACATGTAGCAGAGCTTGCCGACCTTGCCCGGCTGCGCGAGCACGAACGACGAATGATGCAGTTCGATGCGCGCGCGCGAATTCCGCGGGTCCGCTTCGGTGATCGTGAAGATGCCCCAGCCGCGTTGCGACAGACGCTTCAGGTAGTGCTCGAACACCGCCATGCCGCTGATGCCGTGCTGTTTGGCTTCCTTGTCGCACCAGAAATACGCGGACTTGTAGCCGGCCTTGTAGAGAATCTCCGCATACGCATCGAGGCCGAGCGCTTCCTCGACGGCGGTGTGATTGTTCGTGAAGAAATGGCGCGGCACGTAGAGCATCGGCAGCGCGTCGGTGGTCCAGACGCCGGTATTCGCGTCGACGTCGATAGGCAGTTGGGGTTGCATGTGGGAACTCCTTTTTATGTGCTCGATCGGTTGGCTGAACGCTCAGACTTTCCAGACTTCGCCGAACACTCGCACCCAGTTTTCGCCCATGATCTTTTTGATGCGCGTGTCGCTCCAGCCGGCGCGCTCCATTGCGGCGGTCAGATTCGGAAACTCGCCGATCGTGCGGATGCCTTCGGGATTCACGACCTTGCCGAAGTTCGTCAGTTGGCGGTAGCGGCCCTTGTCATGCGTGATCCAGTCGAAGAACTCGGCGCTGTAGCCTTGTGTGAAGTCCGTGCCGATGCCCACCTGGTCTTCGCCGATCAGATTCACCACGTAGTCGATCGCCTCGATATAGTCGTCGACGGTGGCGTCCGGGCCGCGCTTGAGGAACGGCGCGAACATCGTCACGCCGACGAAACCGCCCGCGTCGGCAATCTCTTTCAGTTGCTCGTCGCTCTTGTTGCGCGGATGTTCTTTCAGCCCCGACGGGCAGCAATGCGAATAGCACACTGGCTTGTTCGACGCGGCGATCGCTTCGGACGAGGTCTTGCCGCCCACATGCGAGAGATCGACCATGACGCCGACGCGGTTCATCTCCTGGATCACTTCGCGGCCGTAGCCGGACAGGCCGCCGTCGCGCTCGTAGCAGCCGGTGCCCACGAGGTTCTGCGTGTTGTAGCAAAGCTGCACCACGTTCACGCCGAGGTCCTTGAACGCCTCGATATAGCCGAGGTTGTCTTCGAACGCGTGCGCGTTCTGGAAGCCGAAGATGATGCCGGTTTTGTTCTCCTGCTTCGCGCGGAAGATGTCGTCGGTGCTGCGCACCAGCGTGAGAATCTCGCCGTACTGGCGAATCTGCTGCTTCATTTCGGCGATGTTGTCGACGGTCTTCTGGAAGCTCTCCCACACCGAGACCGTGCAGTTCACCGCGGTCACGCCACCCTTGCGCATATCCTCGAACACCGAGCGCTCGAACTTCGAAATGTTCAGACCGTCGATGATGATGCTGTCGTCGTGCAATGTGCTCATCGTTTGCTCCAGGCGTACTCAATAAATGGGGAAGCGCTCGCACAACGCGAAAATCTCGCGGCGCACGCGTTGTTCGGTGGCCGCATCGCCTTGCGGGTGGTCGCGCAGTGCATCGAGCACCTCGACGATCAGCCGCCCGATCTCGCGGAACTCGCTCGCGCCGAAGCCGCGCGTCGTGCCCGCCGGCGTGCCGAGGCGGATGCCGGACGTGACCGTGGGTTTTTCGGTATCGAACGGGATGCCGTTCTTGTTGCAGGTGATGCCCGCGCGTTCCAGCGCCTGCTCGACCTGATTGCCCTTCAGGCCCTTGGGCCGCAGATCGACCAGCAGCAGATGGTTGTCGGTGCCGCCCGTCACCAGCTCGACGCCGCCTGCCTTCAGCACGTCGCCCAGCGCCTGCGCATTGGCGAGCACGTTGTCGATGTAGGTCTTGAAGCCGGGTTGCAGCGCCTCGCCGAACGCCACCGCCTTGCCGGCGATCACGTGCATCAGCGGGCCGCCCTGCAAACCCGGGAACACCGCCGAGTTGATCTTCTTCGCGATGTCTTCGTCATTCGTCAGCACAAAGCCGCCGCGCGGGCCCCGCAAGGTCTTGTGCGTAGTCGACGTGACCACGTGCGCGTGCCCGAGCGGATTCGCATGTCGCCCCGCCGCGATCACACCGGCGACGTGCGCCATGTCCACCATCAGCTTCGCGCCCACGCTGTCGGCGATTGCACGCAGCCGTGCGAAATCCAGCGCGCGCGGATAAGCCGAGAAGCCGGCGATCAACAGCGCGGGCCGGTGTTGTTGCGCGAGGGTCTCGATCTGCTCGTAGTCGATCAACATCGATTCGCGCTTGACGCCGTATTGCACCGCATTGAACCACTTGCCCGACAACGCAGGCTTCGCGCCATGCGTCAGGTGGCCGCCCGCGTCGAGCGACATGCCGAGCACCGTGTCGCCCGGTTTGAGCAGCGCGAGCATCACCGCGCCGTTGGCCTGCGCGCCGGAGTGCGGCTGCACGTTGGCGAACTGCGCACTGAACAACTGCTTGATGCGATCGAGCGCCAGCGTCTCGATCGCGTCCGCGTATTCGCAACCGCCGTAGTAACGCTTGCCCGGATACCCTTCCGCATACTTGTTGGTCAGCACCGAGCCTTGCGCTTCGAGCACCGCGCGCGACACGATGTTTTCCGACGCGATCAGCTCGACTTGCGACTGCTGACGTTCCAGCTCTTTCAGAATGGCGCCGCGCACCGCCGCATCACGCGCGGCCAGCGAGTCTTGGAAGAAAGGATTCGGGTTCGACATGGAAGGTCCGTGGGGTGGTTGACCAAAGGCCGGTTGCGGCGCCTGACACGTTGCTGCCGCCGGTCTGCATTGCGTCTATTCTTGACTCTCGCCCCACATGTCAATTTACGAATTCAGACGTGTTCTTTACCTTTTCCGCCATGCGCGTCCTTTTTCGACAAGTCGGCATGCAGAGCCGCGGCGCGAACATTCGGCTGCGACTGGCGCGGCGGGATATAACGAATGAAATGCTCAATGAACGCCGCGCATCGGCTGCACTGCGACTGATCGCCGTGTGCCCTTCGAGTGCGCCGCACGCGTGCACCGGCGCCGTTCTGGTGCCGTTTGTTTAGCTATCCAAGCTGTTTCTCCGGCAACCGAGGGTTTAGCCTGATGGCACGCTAGTTGCGCTACTGCTCAGAATTGCAGGAGTCGCCGCTCCCCACGGCAACGCGACATTACAGATTCGAAGGAATCATTCCCCCCATGTCCACCGATCGCATCGCGTCGTTGTCGCACTTCGCCTTCATGCCGGTTCCCAACTTCACGATGATCGCGTTCACCAATGCGATCGAAGTGCTGCGCATGGCGAACTATCTGACGGGGCAAACCCTTTACCGCTGGTCGATCGTGAGCCCCGAAGGCGGTCCGGTCATGGCGAGCAACGGCCTGTCGGTCGACACCGGTCCGGTCGAATGCGTCGACCTGCCGGACATCGTGTTCGTGGTCGGCGGCATCGACGTGCAGCGCTCGACCACACCGGCCCACCTGTCGGCGCTGCGCCGCTTCGCACGCATGGGCAGCATGCTCGGCAGCCTGTGCACGGGCACCTATGCGCTCGCGCGCGCCGGTTTGCTGGCCGGTTACGCGTGCGCGATTCATTGGGAGAACATGTCGGCGCTCAAGGAAGAGTTTCCCGACACGCGCTTTCTGAAAGAGCTGTTCGTGGTCGACCGCGATCGCGTCACCTGCACGGGCGGCGTCGCGCCGCTCGACATGATGCTCAACCTGATCGCGCCGCGCGTCGGCACGGCGCGCGTCACGCAGATCGCCGAGCAGTTCATCGTCGAACATGTGCGCGACACCAGCGCGCAACAGAAAATGCCGCTCGTCGCGCGGCTCGGCTCGGCCAACAAGTCGCTGTTCGAAGTGATCTCGCTGATGGAGAACAACATCGAAGAGCCGCTGTCGCGCGAAGAACTCGCGCGGCTCGCAGGGATGTCGCAACGGCAATTGCAGCGGCTGTTCCGCGAACATCTGGGGATGACGCCCACGCACTACTATCTGACGCTGCGTTTGCGGCGCGCGCGCGAACTGCTGCTGCAAACCGATATGTCGATCATGCACATCACGATGGCTTGCGGCTTCCAGTCCGCGTGCCACTTCTCGAAGAGCTATCGCGACGCATTCGGCACGGCGCCCACGCGCGAGAGGCGCAAGCAGGCGCCGTCGCTTGCTGCGGTGCCGATTCTGGCGGCTTGAGGCGAGCGGTTCGGCAGGACGTTTTTCTTCGCAACAAAAAATAAACGCGCTGAACGGATTTCCGCTCAGCGCGTGCGTGGCTATCGCCATCCGGTTGCGTGCATCAGCTCACGCTTCAGCCCAGCATCAAGCCGCCTTCAACAACCCATGCGGGTCGATCACAAACTTCTTCGGCGCGCCGCCGTCGAATTGCCGGTAACCGTCGGGCGCATCATCGAGCGACACGACGGTCACGTTGACGATATCCGCGATCGGCAAGCGGTCCCACAAGATCGCCTGCATCAGGTTGTGGTTGTACTTCATCACCGGCGTCTGCCCCGTATGGAACGAATGCGACTTGGCCCAGCCGAGTCCGAAGCGGATGCTCAGGCTGCCTTTGCGCGCGGCGGCATCGGCGGCGCCGGGGTCGTCGGTCACATACAGGCCCGGAATACCGATCGCGCCGGCCGCCCGGGTGATCTCCATCAGCGAATTGAGCACCGTGGCCGGCGCTTCCTCATGCGAGCCGCTGCTGCCGTGACCGTGCGCCTCGAAACCGACGCAGTCCACCGCGCAATCCACTTCGGGCTTGCCGAGTATCTGCTCGATCTGCTCGCCGAGCGTCGCGTCTTTCGAGAGATCAATGGTCTGGAAGCCCATCTTGCGCGCGTGCGCGAGACGCGCTTCGTTCATGTCGCCGACGATCGTGCAGGCCGCGCCAAGCAGTCGCGCCGACGCGGCCGCCGCCATTCCGACCGGCCCCGCGCCCGCGATATAAACCGTCGCGCCCGGCTTCACGCCCGCCATCACCGCGCCGTGATAGCCGGTCGGCAGAATGTCGGACAGACAGGTGAGATCGCGGATCTTCGACATCGCCTGCGCGCGGTCGGGAAACTTCAGCAGATTGAAGTCCGCGTAAGGCACCATCACGTACTCGGCCTGGCCGCCGATCCAGCCGCCCATGTCCACATAGCCATACGCGCCGCCCGCGCGCGACGGGTTCACGTTCAGGCACACGCCGGTATGCTGCGCCTTGCAGGTCGGGCACCGTCCGCACGCGACGTTGAACGGCACCGAAACCAGATCGCCGATACCGAGCGTCTCGACGTCGCGGCCCACCTCGATCACCTCGCCGGTAATCTCGTGACCCAGCACGAGGCCGACTTCGGCGGTCGTGCGGCCGCGCACCATGTGCTGATCGGAGCCGCAGATATTCGTGCTCACCACCTTCAGGATCACGCCGTGGCCGATCGACCGGCCGCGTGGATCGACCATCTTCGGATAGTCGATCGACTGAACCTGCACCTTGCCCTGCCCTAGATACACGACGCCGCGATTGCTGCTCATTGTCTGTCTCCATGTGTTGTGAGCGGCGCGACCGACTGTACGGGGCACGCCGTTCAACGAGCGTAGCGCCCGCCGCCGTGCAGCACATGTAGCCAACGCGACACGAGTTTGGCTGGAACCGACAGCAGCGCTATGGATCGAGCGACAGGCGGGCGCAAATCAGCGCCGTGGCTGCGCCCAACTACGCGCGCAAGCGCGCACGCGCGGCGCCCGCCAGGCTCGCGAGCGTGTCCGCACTCAGCCGGGAGGCGATTTTCTCGACGTATTCGTGATGCCGCGCCTGCAATGGCGCGCCAAGCTGTTGCGCGAGCAGATAGCGGATCAGCGCGATGCGCCGGTGCCGCAGCGCGATGCTCTGATCGAGCAGCGCGAGCGCGGCATCGGCATCGCCTTCGTGGCACGCGCGCTCGGTGAGGCGCGCGGTGGCGAGGCGCGTCGACGGCATGGGGTCAGTGGCTGCGAATGTCGAAGGCAACGCGAGCGATGCGTGCGATTACCGCTCGCCCCGCGTTACGACATCAGCGGCTCGGCCGCGTCGAGCATGATGCGGACGAAGTAATCCGCGAAACTGCGGCGCACGACGATCTCGAAGCTATCCGCGCCGGTATGCAGCAAAGTCATCGATGCCTTGAAATAGTGGCTCTGCGCGCATTGCCCTTCGCCGAACAGGTTCGGATGGAGGTCGAGCGGACAGCCGCGCGCCAGAACGTCGCGCGTGCGCGTACCGCTGATTTCGAGCACCGTGTAGCCGCTGCCGACATCCACCGCCGACGCGAACACGCCGCTCAACGCCGTACCGAGTTTCGCCTGCAACGGCGCGCTGCGAGCGGCGTCGTGCGCGGTGGCCGAGCGCACCAGCCACTCGTCCGGACCGAGCCACACCATGTCGTAGCCGTTGCCGCGCGCCACGGTGTTTGGCTTCTCCGGCGGCAGGCAGCCGACCACGCCCTGCACCGCCTGCATGAACGCCGCATCGCGCGTGTCGCCACGCAGGTTCACCAGTTCGAGAAAGGGCCGCTCGCTCAACCGGAACGCAGCGGACACCACCGCCTGATGCCGTTTCAGCAACGCGTCCACGCCCACCAGCGGCGACTCCTGCCACACACCCGTTTGTCCGCCGACGGTGCGATCCACGACCGACACCATCCCGCCTGTTTCATTCCACATGTTGACGTGCTCCTTCGCTGTCGTAGAACACCGAACTGGTGACCCTGGCGGCGATCTGCCGGCCGCTCGCAAGCGGGATCGTGACCGTTTCGCCGATCTTGTCGAGCCCGCCCTTGACGACCGCCATCGCGATCGAGCGCTTCAGGATCGGGCTGTAGTAGCTCGACGTGACGTGGCCGAGCATCGGCGCGGTGTCGCCCTGAAACGGACCGGCGACGATCTGCGAGCCTTCGGGTATCACGAACGCCGGATCGTCGGCGAGCAACCCGACCAGTTGCTTGCGCCCCGCCTTCGCGGTGTCCGAGCGAGTCAGGGAACGCTTGCCGAGAAAGTCCTTGGACTTCGCGACGAGCCCGCCCATGCCGAGATCGTACGGCGTCATCGAGCCGTCCGTATCCTGACCGACGATGATGTAACCCTTCTCCGCGCGCAGCACGTGCATCGTTTCGGTGCCGTACGGCGTGATGTTGAATTCCGCGCCGGCAGCCATCAGCGCCTCCCACACCGCACGCCCGACGTTCGCCGGCACGTTCACTTCATAAGCCAGTTCGCCCGAGAAGCTGATGCGCATCACGCGCGACGCCGCGCCGGCCACCGTGCCCTCGCGATAGCTCATGAACGGGAACACGGCGTTCGCGAAGTCGATGTCGTGGCAGACCTTCTGCAACACCTTGCGACAGTTCGGCCCGACCACGGCGAACGTGGCCCAGTGATCCGTGACCGACGCGAGCCGCACGCGCATACCGGGCCATTCCGTTTGCAGCCAGCGTTCGAGCCAGGTGAGCACGCGCGCCGCGCCGCCGGTGGTGGTCGTCATCATGTAGTGCTGGTCGGCCAGCCGCACGGTCACGCCGTCGTCGAAGATCATGCCGTTTTCGTCGAGCATCAGGCCGTAGCGGCACTTGCCGACTTCCAGCTTGCTCCACGGATTCGTGTAGACCCAGTTCAGCAGCTTCGCCGCGTCGGGCCCCTGAATGTCAATCTTGCCGAGCGTCGATGCGTCGAGTATGCCGACGCTCGTGCGCACCGCGAGCGCTTCGCGCGCGACCGCCGCGTGCATGTCCTCGCCCGCTTTCGGGTAGTACCACGGACGCTTCCAGTTGCCGACATCCTCGAATGCCGCACCGTTTTCCACGTGCCATTCGTGCACCGCCGTCTTGCGCACCGGGTCGAGGAACTCGCCAAGCTCGCGGCCCGCGAACGTGCCGAACGTGACCGGCGTGTAGTTCGGCCGGAAGGTCGTCGTGCCGGTCTCGGGGATCGTCTTGCCGAGCGCCTGGGCGAGAATCGCCATGCCGTTGATATTGCCGAGTTTGCCCTGGTCGGTGCCGAAACCCATCGCGGTGTAACGCTTCACGTGCTCGACGGATTCGAAGCCCTCGCGCGCGGCAAGAAAAATATCCGCCGCCGACACGTCGTTCTGGAAGTCGACGAACTGCTTCGGCCCGCGCGTGGCCAGCTCGCGCCCGCCGACCAGCCACAGCGGCGCGAGCTTCGCCTCGGTCAGCTCGGCGACCTGCACCGCGCCGGGCCGCGCGACGATGTGGCCGGCCGCGCGCGCCGCCTCGATGCCCGCATCGACAGCGAAGCGGATGCCCTGGCCCAGCGTGAAGTCGCCCGCGCACGCGCCCACGCTCGTCTCCGCCTGCATCGCCTTGCCGGGCACGAAGCAGGCCTTGTCGTCATGCCAGTGCGCCTTGCCGCCCGATTGCGCGAACAGATGCAGCACCGGGCTCCAGCCGCCCGACATCGCGAGCAGATCACACGGCAACTCGCCCTGCTTTGAACCGAGCTGTCCGTTCGAATACGACGCCACCTCGACCGACGCGACGCGAAGCTTGCCATGCGCCGCCGTGACGACCGCGCCGCTGATCACCTTGATGCCCTGGCGCCGGGCGAGCGCGGGCAGCGTGCCTTTCGATTCACCCGCACGCGGATCGATCACCGTCACCTGCGCGCCCGCTGCCTTCAGGTCGAGCGCGCATTGGTAGCCGTCGTCGTTGTTGGTGAACACCACCGCGTTGCGGCCCGGCAGCACCGCGTAGCGATGCAGATAGGTCGACACCGCCGACGCCAGCATCACGCCCGGCAGATCGTTGTTGCCGAACACGATCGGCCGTTCATGCGCGCCGGTCGCGAGAACCACGCGTTTCGCGCGGATCTTCCACAGCAGTTCGCGCGTACCCTTGCGCTGCGAGACCGGCAGATGATCGGTGAGCCGCTGAGTCACGGTGACGAGGTTGTGGTCCTGATAGCCGAACGCGGTGCTGCGGCTCAGAATCTTCACGTCTGGCATGCGCCGCAATTCGGCTTCGATCTTCTGCACCCATTGCAGCGCGGGCTTGCCGTCGATCTGAGCGCGGCACGACAGCAGCGAGCCGCCGAGTTCCGGCTGATCGTCGACCAGCGTCACGCGCGCGCCGGACAACGCCGCCGCGTGCGCGGCCGCGAGGCCGGCGGGGCCGCCGCCGACCACCAGCACGTCGCAATGCGCAAAACACTTGTCGTAGCGGTCCGCGTCGGGCTGTTCGGGCGCCTTGCCGAGACCGGCCGCGTCGCGGATCGCTTCCTCGTACTTCGGCCAGAATTTGCGCGGCCACATGAAGGTCTTGTAGTAGAAGCCCGCCGGAATGAAGCGCGCGATCTTCTGGTTGATCGCCATGCGGTCCTTCTCGATGCTCGGCTTCGCGTTCACGCTCGCCGCTACGAGTCCCTGATACAGCTCCACTTCGGTCGCGCGCGCGTTCGGCACGGTGTACGCGCCGGTTTCGAGCTGCACGACCGCATTCGGTTCTTCGACGCCCGCCGTCACGATGCCGCGCGGCCGGTGATACTTCCAGCTGCGCGCGACGAAATGCACGCCGTTCGCGAGCAGCGCGGAGGCCAGCGTGTCGCCCTGATAGCCTTCGTATTTGACGCCGTTGAACGTGAAGCTCAGCACGATCGCGCGGTTGATGCGCCCGCCGCTCGGCAGTCGGTCTTTCTGGCTCATGATGCGGTGCCCTCTTGTGCGTTGCTTCCTGCTTTGCCTTGGGTCTGGCTTTGGGTCTGGCTTTGCGTCTGGCCCGGTGCACTGGCGTCGCCGCCCATCGGCAACAGCGGACGCTCGAACGTCTCGTAGCCCTGGATCTCGTAGCTCACCGTGTCGCGCTGTGCCTTGAACCAGCGGCGGCAGCCTTGCGTGTGCATCCATTGCTCGCGATGCACGCCGCGCGGGTTCCTGCGCATGAACAGGTAGTCGCCCCATTCTTTGTCGGTGAGCTGGTCGGTATCGAGCGGACGGGCGATACCCGCTTCGCCGCCGCAGGAAAATTCGGTTTCGGCGCGGGGTCCGCACCACGGGCATTCGATCAGCAGCATGTGAGTTCTCCTGTCGACCAGAGTTGGTGCTTTAGCACTTACTCTGGTCCCATGTACAACATTAGTGCGCAACGGCAGCCGCGCCGTGCTCGTCGATCAGGTGACCGGTATAGAAGCGCTCCAGCGAGAACGCCGCGTTCAGCGGATGCGGTTCATCCCTCGCGATGGTGTGCGCATAGACCCAGCCCGAACCCGGCGTCGCCTTGAAGCCACCCGTCCCCCAGCCGCAATTGAAGTAGAGCCCCTTCACATCGGTCTTGCTGATGATCGGGCATGCATCCGGCGACACATCGACGATGCCGCCCCACTGCCGGTTCATGCGCACCCGCGAGAACACCGGAAACATTTCGACGATCGCTTCGAGCGTGCCTTCGATGATCTGGAAACTGCCGCGCTGCCCGAAGCCCGTGTACTGATCGACGCCCGCGCCGATCACCAGATCGCCCTTGTCGGACTGGCTGATATACGCATGCACCGCGTTCGACATCACCACCGTATTGACCACCGGCTTGATCGGCTCGGACACGAGCGCCTGCAACGGATGGCTTTCCAGCGGCAGCCGCACGCCGGCCATGTCGGCCAGCGTCGAGGTGTTGCCCGCCGCGACCACCGCGACCTTCTTCGCCTTGATGAAACCCTTCGTGGTCTCCACGCCGACTACCTGACTGCCGTCGCGGCGAATCCCGGTCACCTGGCAGTTCTGCACGATGTCGACGCCCGCCTGGTCCGCGCCGCGCGCGAAACCCCAGGCCACCGCATCGTGCCGGGCCACGCCGCCGCGCCGCTGGATCGATGCGCCGAGCACCGGATAGCGGCTGTCCAGATTGATGGTCGGTTCGATCTCCTTGATCTGCGCGGGCGTGAGGAACTCCGCGTCCACGCCGTTCAGACGGTTCGCGTTCACACGGCGCTCGGTGTCGCGCACGTCCTGCAACGTGTGCGCGAGATTCATCACGCCGCGCTGGCTGAACATCACGTTGTAGTTCAGATCCTGCGAGAGCCCTTCCCACAGCTTCATCGCCTTTTCGTAGAGCGCGGCCGATTCGTCCCACAGGTAGTTCGAGCGCACGATGGTCGTATTGCGCGCCGTATTGCCGCCGCCGATCCAGCCCTTCTCCAGCACCGCGACATTGCGCACGCCATGCTCTTTCGCGAGGTAGTACGCGGTGGCGAGACCATGCCCGCCGCCGCCGACGATCACGACATCGTATTCACGCCTGGGCTCGGGGCTCTTCCACTGTCGCTCCCAGTTCTCGTGATACGACATCCCGTTGCGCAACAGGCTGAATATCGAATAGCGGCTCATCGTCGGTCCTTGTCTCAATGCGGTCTCTTTCAACACTCGATGACGTTCACGGCCAACCCGCCGCGCGACGTCTCCTTGTATTTCGTCTTCATGTCGGCGCCGGTTTCGCGCATCGTCTTGATCACGTTGTCGAGCGACACGTAGTGCTGGCCGTCGCCCTTCATCGCCATGCGCGCCGCGTTCAGCGCCTTGATCGCGCCCATCGCGTTGCGTTCGATGCACGGAATCTGCACGAGCCCGCCGACTGGGTCGCAGGTCATGCCGAGGTTGTGCTCCATGCCGATTTCGGCGGCGTTCTCCACTTGGGCGGGCGTGCCGCCCATCACGGCGGCGAGCGCCGCGGCGGCCATCGAGCAGGCCACGCCCACCTCGCCCTGGCAGCCCACTTCGGCGCCGGAGATCGACGCGGTTTCCTTGTAGATGACGCCGATCGCGGCGGCGGTCAGCAGGAAGTCGACAATGCCCGCGTCGCTCGACGCATGCATGAACTTCACGTAGTAGTGCAGCACCGCCGGAATCACGCCGGCCGCGCCATTGGTCGGCGCGGTCACCACGCGCCCGCCGGCGGCGTTTTCTTCGTTGACGGCCATCGCGTACAGGTTGACCCAGTCGAGCATCGACAACGGGTCGCGCAGCGACTCTTCCGAGCGCGTGCGCAGTTGCGCGCACAGATCGGCGGCGCGGCGCTTCACGTGCATCGGGCCGGGCAACTCGCCGCGCACCGTGCAGCCGCGCTCGACGCAGGCGGCCATCACGCGCCAGATTGCCAGCAGGCCTTCGCGCACTTCGGGCTCGGTGCGCGTCGCGCATTCATTGCGCAGCGCCACCTGCGCGATCGACAGGCCGGTTTCGCGGCACACCCGCATCAGGTCGGCGCCGGTGCGAAACGGATACGGCACCGGCGCGCCGACACGCAGGCCGTTCACGCGATCGCCTTCGCGGTTGACCACGAAGCCGCCGCCGATCGAGTAATACTCTTTCTCCACCAGCAACTGGCCGTGTTCGTCGAACGCCTGAAAGCGCATCCCGTTCGGATGCACGATGCCCGAGCCCGGCGCGCCCGGCATCAGCTTGCGGAAAAAGCCGAGGTGCTCGCGCTCGTCGAAGCCGATCGCATGCTTGCCGAGCAGCGCCAGTCGTTTCGTCTCGCGGATCGAGCGCAAGCGCGGCTCGATCAGGTCCGGGTCGATCAGATCGGGCAGATTGCCTTCGAGTCCGAGCAAAAGCGCCTTGTCGGTGCCGTGCCCTTTGCCGGTCGCGCCGAGCGAGCCGAACAGCTCGACCTTCAACCGCCGCACGAAGCCGAGCAGGTTCGCGTCTTCGATATGCGAAGCGAAGCGGCAGGCGGCGATCATCGGCCCGACCGTGTGCGAGCTCGAAGGACCGATGCCGATCTTGAACAGATCGAAGACGCTGACGTTCATGGGGTGCCTTGTGCGTAGGTGCATCAAGTGAATGTGTCGCTATTGCACCGCACGCCGCTTTGAATCGCTAGAATAAAAACGGCATGACAGTGGGATAGTGGCGTCAAGCGGGCCATCGGCCAAGCGTGGCGGCGCATTTGCGATGAGTTCTGACGCATTGGCGACAGGTGTTGGCCTCGATGCTCGCCATGCTGACCTCGCAACGGCAGCGTTGGCGTCACTGAATGAACATGGCAAGCTGCCACGCGCCAGGTCTGCGTTCGAGCGCTGTCTCAGCCTGCCGCCATGCCCGACTCCACCCTTTCCTTGCCGGCTGCCTGCATGAATTCCGCTGAACCGCTTCCCCCTCAATCCGTCGACGGCGCCGCGAAGCAACGCATCCGCTTCGGCATCATCCTGCTGCCGAACTTCACGCTGACGGCGTTCTCCGGCTTCGTCGACCTGCTGCGCCTGTCCGCCGACGAAGGCGACTTCAGCAAGCCGGTGCGCTGTTCGTGGAGCGTGCTAGGGGAAACCCTCGCACCGGTGCGCGCGAGTTGCGGCATCCAGATCACGCCGTGGGAGACGTTCGACAACGCCGAGCCGTTCGACTACGTGGTGGTGGTCGGCGGCCTGCTGCATTCGGGACCCGCCGCGAGCGACGCGACGCTCGCGTTCATCCGCCGCGCCGCCGCCACCGACGCGACGCTGGTCGGCATGTGCACCGGCGTGTTCTCGCTGATGCGCGCGGGCGTGCTCGACGGGCATCGCATCTGCGTGAGCTGGTTTCACTACTGGGATTTCATCGAGCGCTTTCCGTCGGTGAACGAGGAAGCGCTGGTCGCGGACCGGCTGTTCGTGATCGACCGGCGGCGCATCACGTGTTCCGGCGGACGGGCGTCGATCGACGTGGCCGCGGCGATCCTGCTGCGTCATTTCGACACCGCCACCGTGCAGAAGGCGCTGCGCATCCTGCTGGTCGACGACATGCAGAAAGGCAACGCGCCGCAACCGCATCCGCCGGGCCTCGCGCCCGCCGCGCATCCGAAGGTCAAGCGCGCGATCCTGCTGATGGAGCAGCACGTGGGCCGCTCGTTGCCGCTCGACGAACTGGCGCGCAAGCTCGACCTGTCGCCGCGCCAGCTCGAACGGCTCTTCAAGGCGCAAACCGGTAAGGCGCCGCAGGCCTACGCGAAGCAGGTGCGCTTGCGCACCGCCGCGTGGCTGCTGACGAGTTCGGACAAGACCGTGGCGGACATCGCATCGAGTTGCGGCTTTTCCGACGCGTCGCATCTGGGCCGCGAATTCCGCAAGCAGTTCGGCTTGCCGCCCGTCATGTATCGCGAGCAACGCGGCACGGCGGCGCAGACCGACGACGGCTCGGGTTACGACGAAACGTTTCCGGGGCGGGCGCAGGCGATCTGAGGCGCGCGATGATTGCCTCGCCTCACGCCGACAAGCGCCGCTCCACACTCGGCGCATGCCCGAACTGCGCACGATAAGCCTTGCTGAAATGACACGGCGAATGAAAGCCGCACACGGCTGTCACCCGCGCAATCGACGCATCCGTATTGCGCAGCAACTCGCGAGCGCGCCGCAAGCGCAGCGTCAGGTAGTAGTGCGTGGGCGACACGCTCAGGAACATTTTGAACATGCGCTGCAAGTGACGTTGCGACAACTGCACGAGCCGCGCGAGTTCGTCGAGCGATAGCGGCTCCTCGATGTTCGCTTCCATCAGCCGCACCACCTCGATCAGCTCGGCGCGCGAGAAGCCGACCCGCGCGTCGACGGGAATGTGCTGATAGTCGGTCGAGCCGCGAATCCGCTCGACGATGAACTGCTCGGAGACCTGCGCCGCCACCGCGGGCCCGAGCCGCAGGCCGACCAGATTCAGCATCAGATCGAGCGGCGCGGTGCCGCCCGTGCAGGTCATCCGGTCACGGTCGATCACGAACAGCTCGTCGGCGAAACGCACGTGCGGATGGCGCTGATGCAACGGCGACATGTCCTCCCAATGCACGGTCGCGCGATAGCCGTCGAGCAGGCCCGCGGCCAGCAGCGCATACGGTCCCGTGCAGATGCCGCCGAGCGGAATGCCCCGCGCGGCCACCTCGCGCAGCAACGCGATGATCGTCTCGCCGACGTGATCGCGCACGTGCCAGCCGGCGCAGACGAACAGCACATCCGGCATGCCGGCTTCGGCAAGCGTCGTGGTCGGCTTCACGGTGATGCCGTTGCTCGCGCGCGCCGGCTCGCCGTCCGGCGTGATGACCGACCAGCTGTAGTGCTGCGCGCGGCCCACGTAGTTGGCCATGCGCAGTACCTCGACCGCGCTGGTGAACGCGATCATCGAAAAGTTCGGCAAGGTCAGAAAGCCGAAGTGTGCGAGCCCCGACAACGGCGAATCGGCCTCTCGCCGGGCGGGTGTGAGCGCGTCGCGCTTCATCGGCGGCTCAGCCGTGCTGCGCGGCCGGCGCGCGGCGCACCTTCATCACGCTGCGCAGCCCCGACAGCAGCGGCGCGCGCGCCATCCCCGGCGCGCGGCCGAAGCTCTCCGTGATACGGTCGAGAATGATCGCGAGCATCACCACGGAGAGGCCGCTTTCGAAGCCGAGTCCGATATCGAGCCGCTGAATGCTCGCCAGCACGTCGTTGCCCAGACCGCCCGCGCCGACCATCGACGCGATGATCACCATCGACAGCGCCATCATGATGGTCTGATTCACGCCCGTCATGATCGACGGCAGCGCGTTCGGAAACTGCACCTTGTAGAGCAGTTGCCACGGCGTGCAGCCGAACGCCTGGCCCGCCTCGACGATCTCGCGGTTCACGTGCTTGATGCCGAGCGAGGTCAGGCGCACGGCAGGCGGCATCGCGAAGATCACCGTCGACAGGATGCCCGGCACGCGGCCGAGGCCGAACAGCATCGCGGCCGGAATCAGGTAGACGAAGGCGGGCATGGTCTGCATCAGGTCGAGCACCGGGCGCACGATCATCTCGACGGCGCGGCTCTTCGCGGTCCAGATGCCGAGCGGGATGCCGAGCAGCAGGCTGATCAGCGTGGAAGAGAGCGTGAGGCCGAGCGTGATCACCATCTGATCCCAGAAGCCGGTGCCGTAGATCAGCAGCAGCGCCAGCAGCGTGAACAGCGCGAAGCGCCAGCCCACCCGCCACAAGCCGATGCCGACGAAGAACGCCATCAGCGCCCACATCGGCACGGCTTGCAGACCGTGCTCGACCATCGCCGCGAAACTCTCGATGACCTTGCCGATGGAATCGAACGCCTTGGCGTCGTGGTTCAGCAGATAGTGAACGCCGTGATCGACCCAGGCGCCAAGTGGAATGACTTCAGACATGGGAACCTCGATGGCGCGTGAGAACGTGCAGCACGTTCGTCTTGTTGACCGAGCCGCAGTAGGAGCCGTCCGCTTCGACGACCGGCAGCGGCGCGCGGCTCGCCACCACGCGTTCCACCACGTCGTCGAGGGGCGTGCTGCGGCGGATGCATTCGATCTGGTTGAGCTGCGGCGACGCGCTGCCCAGCGCATCGCGGCATACGAAGCCGCAAATCCTGCGCTCGCTGTCCAGCACGAATGCGTAGTCGGCGCTGCCGTTGAGGGTCGCGGCGACGCTCGATGCGTCGAGCCGCGACGAGTGCTGCATGAGCGGCACGGCGTCGGTCTGCATCAGATCGCCGGCGGTCAGATAGCGGCTGGTGTCGATGCCTTCGAAGAACGCGCGCACGTAATCGTCGGCGGGATTCGTGATGATTTCCTGCGGCGTGCCGATCTGCACCACCCGGCCGCCTTCCATGATCGCGATGCGCGTGCCGATGCGCATCGCCTCCTCCAGATCGTGCGACACGAACAGGATGGTGCGTTGCTGCTCGCGTTGCAGATCGAGCAGCACGTTCTGCATTTCCTTGCGCTTGAGCGGATCGAGCGCGGAGAACGCCTCGTCCATGATCATCAGCGACGGGTTGACCGCGAGTGCCCGCGCGAGGCCCACGCGCTGCTGCATGCCGCCCGACAGTTGCGCGGGCAGCTTGTCCGCGAACGGCGCGAGGCCGACCTGTTCGAGCACGGCGAGCGCGCGCTTCTCGCGCTCCTTGCGGCCGACGCCCGCCACTTCGAGCCCGAAGGCCGCGTTGGACAGCACGGTGCGCTGGGGCATCAGCGCGAACGACTGGAACACCATGCTCATGTCCTTGCGGCGCAGCGCGGTCAATTCCGAGCGCGGCACGCTCGCCACATCGCGGCCGTCGATCAGCACCTTGCCGGCCGTCGGCTCGACGAGCCGATTGATCAGGCGAATCAGCGTCGATTTGCCGGAGCCGGACAGGCCCATCACCACGAAGATCTCGCCCTCCTTCACTTCGAACGACACGTTGTGCACACCGACGATCTGACCGGTGCGCGCGAACACGTCCTCTTTCGTCGCGCCGGTTGCCAGCATGGCGAGCGCCTGTTGCGGGCTGGCGCCGAACACTTTGCATAGCCCTTCGACCACGACCTTGGGGGAATCCATCGAATGCTCTCCTTGTCGACCAGAGTTGGCGTGTCGACCAGAGTTGGCGCTTTAGCGCTTACTCTGGTCCCATAGCGCTTACTCCGGTCCCATGCAAGTCATTGCGGTCGACCAGAGTGGGAGCTTTGGCGCTTACCCCGGTCCCATAGCGCCTACTCCGGTCTCATGCAAGATAGTCGCTGGCGGGGGCGGACGTGCGTCCGTGCTGTGCCTACATAGTTGCCAGAAAAAAGTGCGGGTTGCCGACTATTTGCGACAACCACATGAGGAAATGCGACACCTGCGCGGCGCGCGGACCGGCGGCGCATGGCGAGGGCGTTGCGGGACAAGGGTTTGGCGGGCGCCGGCGAGGCCGGCCGTGAATGTCGCGTTAGAGCAAGTGGCGCTCGCGCCGGGCGGAAAACGGCGGGTTGAAAGGCGGGTGTTAGATCGCCAAGCCGTGCAACCGCAGCACTGACAAATCCAAACGCAGCTCGACACGCTCGCCGACATGCGGTTCGAGACGCCCGGCGCGCGCTGCGCCTAATGACCGCGCGCAGGGCGTCCGCGTTCAACGCTATTGGCTTGCGGCTGCGCCGACCCCGGCCTTCTTTTCCGCCTGCTGCAGCTTGGCCGGATAGTTCGGGTCATTCGCGGCCGGCTGATAGCCTGCGTCCTCGAGTTTCTTCAGCTCCGCGTTATTCTTCGCGCGGGCCTGCTTGTGGGCCGCCTTGCGCTCTGCTTTGGTCGGTTTCGCGGTGTTCGTCGACTTGCCCGCAGGGGAAGCCGAGACATCACTTGCGTCCTGCGCGGCGGCGAGCGGAATGCTCGCGGCGACCAGCGCGCCGAGCGAAACCGCGAGCATGATTCGTTTAATGGCAGAGCTCTTCATATCTGATATCCCTTGTGAAAAGTCGACAATGCAGTGAAGCCTGACTGCGAATCTTCGTTCGCCACGACGAGCCGCGGCGCGATTGTGACACCGGCTCGTCGGCAAGAGCTTACAGACAAATCGGACGAGCGCAACTGAATGCGTTGTCCGTTCTGCTTGATTGAATATAGCGCCGCGACAGCAGCGGCAGATTGCAAGCTGCAATGCGTAAGTAGCGGGTCCGGCCTTGTGATTCGGTGCGCATGGGCTGCCCGGCGTGAGTTCTGCAATGCAGAACTCACCAAACAGTCAACGACACCTGGGTCAAACGCGACCCTCCAAGCTATTCCCTTTATTACAAGCGCTTATCCAAAAAAAATAAGCCTCGCGTGGCGCGCCAAGTGTTTTCCCTATTCTGGACTGCGTTGCAGTCCGAATCGTGTTTTACCCCGTTGACATAGTACGAACGGTCGTGCCAAATTGCGCCTGCATCCGGTGCGCGAAGCTGCGGGCAACGAGCGCGTCGCCACACCGGTGCGCCGCTTGAGGGAGACATGAGCGCGCGGCGCATTCAACCGACATTCGAACCAGCATCGCCGATATTTCGCATCCCTTATCAGATTGCGAGGGCACGCTGTTGTCCATTGAAACCGCAGCGCGTAACACATCGCCAAGTCGAATCCAAAAACAAGGAGACACGCAGCATGCCGGCAAGTCATCGCAATCGGATTGGAGCCATTCTCGGATTGATGGGTGCCTGCGCGCTGGGCGCGGCCCACAGCGCGCACGCACAAAGCAGCGTCACGCTTTACGGTATCGTCGACGCGTCGCTGCTCTACACCAACAAGACGCTCAACACCACGACCGGCCAGAGCACCGGCCATCAATACTCGTTCACCGACAGCGGCATGTCCGGCTCGCGCTTCGGCATGCGCGGCGCGGAAGATTTCGGCGGCGGCATGCGCGCGATCTTTCAGCTCGAAAGCGGCTTCAGCGTCGCGAACGGCGCGTTCGGCAATTCGAACGACAACCTGTTCGGCCGCCTCGCCTATGTCGGCGTGGAAAGCCGCTTCGGTACGGTCAAGGCCGGTTTGCAGTTCTCGCCGTTCTTCCTCGCGGTATACGACGTCGACCCGCGCGACATGTCGTACTTCGGCAGCGGACTCGTCACCTACCTGAACAACGTTTTTGTGACGGGCCTCTTCAACCCCAACGGCATTTCGTACACCTCACCGGAAATTGCCGGGCTGCAAGCCAGCGCGCTGCTGGCCCTCGGCGGCGCCGCGGGCGATTTCCAGGCCGGCCGCCAGTACTCGGCGAGCCTGCGCTACCACCTCGGTCCGTTGACCGTCGATGCCGCGCTCTATAGCGGCAACGCGGGCGGCAGCGCCGCGTCGATCCCGGTGCCGAGCGTGGTCGAATTCAACGGCCGCGCGCTCGGCGCGAGCTACGCGTTCAGCGACCTGACGTTGAAAGCGTCGTATGTGCAATACAAGGTCGCGGGGTCATTCAACAGCCGCGTGTTTTCGGGTGGCGCGAGCTATCGGATCACACCGGCGCTGAACGTCGACGCGGGCGTGTGGGTCACGCGCGACGGCAACGACTCGTCGAACAATTCGGTGCTGGCGTCGACCGGGGTGACGTATGCGCTGTCGAAGGCCACCATCACGTATGCGCAAGTCGGTTTCGTGACCAATCACGGCGCCATGCACAACGGACTCTCGGTCAACAATGCGCTGAATCTGCCGACCGGCACGACGGCGGGCGCGAACGTCGGCGTCCGCCACACGTTCTAGATGCCCGAACAAGCGAATGCAAAACCCTATTGACGAAAACTGAACGCCCGTGCCAAATTTGTCCCGCACCACCGCCCATCGCGTTTAGAAGTCTGCGCCCTCAGGGCGTGTTTTCAACCGTCGGCAACAGTCGTCTGGTTCGAACAGCGGCTGTTGTCCCGTCCGCAAATCAGGCGCGCGGCGCCCCGGAAGCCGGGGCCGTGCTCACGCCGTGTGCCTTGCTGGAGGGTGTCAAAGCGTGGATATGTTTTTGCAGCAGGTCCTCAACGGGTTGACGCTCGGTGGCATCTACAGCCTCGTCGCGCTCGGCCTCACGCTGGTGTACGGCATTCTCGCGGTGCCGAACTTCGCGCACGGCGCGTTCTACATGGTCGGCGCATTCGTGTCGTTCTACCTGATGAACCGGCTCGGACTCTACTACTGGCTGGCGATGATCGGCTCCGGCCTCGCGGTCGCGCTGCTCGCCATCCTCGCCGAGCGGCTGGTGTTCAATCCGTTGCGCCAGTCCTCCGAACTGCATCCGATGATCGCCGCGATCGGTCTGCTGCTGTTTCTCGAAGCCGGCGCGCAAGCGCTCTGGGGCGCCGATTTTCACCGCATGCCCACGCCTTATACGGGCATTGTCGAACTGGGGAACGTGAGCGCGCCGTTGCAGCGGCTCTTGATCATCGGCGCGGCGTTCGCTCTGGTCGTACTGCTGCAGCTGTTCCTCAAGTTCACGGTGATCGGCGCGAGCATCGTGGCGATGGCGCAAGACCGCGAAGGCGCGTCGCTGATGGGCATCGACGCGAACCGGGTGACCATGCTCACCTTCGGCATCTCGGGCCTGCTCGCGGCGGTGGCCGCCACGCTCTACGCGCCGATCAACCTGGTCTATCCGGCCATGGGTCAACTGGTGATCCTCAAGGCCTTCGTCATCATCATTCTCGGCGGCATGGGCAGCGTGCCGGGCGCGATCGTCGGCGGGCTGATCATCGGCATGGCGGAGAGCTTCGGCGCGTTCTATATCTCGACCGACTACAAGGACATCATCGCGTTCGTGCTGCTGGTGGTGATCCTGTCGGTTCGTCCTCAGGGGCTCTTCACCAGGGAACTGCGCGCATCATGAAATTTCTCGAGGGCAAACCCGGGTGGACGCTGCTGTTCATGCTCGGGCTGGCGTTTCCATTCGTCGCCACCAACGACTACATGCTCACCGTGATGTCCACCGCGTACATCTTCGCGTTGGCGACCGTCGGGCTGAATCTGATCACCGGCTATACCGGGCAGTTCAACCTCGCGCACGGCAGCTTCATGGCGGTGGGCGCGTACACGGTCGGCATTCTGACCGTCGATCATCAGGTGCCGTTCTGGCTCGCGTTCATCGCCTCGGGCGTAGTGGTCGCGGTGCTCGGCGCGCTGGTCGGCCTCGTGTCGCTGCGGCTGCGCGGTCATTACTTTTCGATCTTCACGCTGTGTGTGGGCTACATCATGTTTCTCGTGATCGAGAAGTGGGACGGCCTCACGCATGGCGTGGCGGACATCATCGGCATTCCGGCGCCGTCGGGTTTCGGGCTGGTGTCGTTCGAGAATCCGCGCGCGCTCTATTACCTCGTGTTCGCGTTCCTCGTGTTCGGCGTGTGGCTGATGCATCGCATCGTCGACTCGCTGCTCGGCCGCACTTTCATGGCGATCCGCAATAGCGACGGACTCGCGGAATCGCTCGGCATCAACCTGATGCGCAACAAGGTGCTGGCCTTCGTGCTGTCGGTCGTCTATGCGGGACTCGCGGGCGGGCTGTATGCGGGGGCCGTGCGCTTTCTCGGCCCGGATCTGGCAGGCGTCGAACACACCTTCGACATGACCATGTACATGCTGGTGGGCGGCATCGGCACGCTCGCCGGTCCGTTGCTCGGCGCGTTGGTCATCCCGTGGCTCACGCAGTATCTGCAGTTTTTGCAGGAATACCGCTTCGTCGTGTTCGGGCCGATCCTGATCGTGCTGGTGATCTTCTTGCCCAACGGGATCGTCGGCCTGTATCAGGCGCGGAAGGTGCGGCGCGCGCATCGTGCGGCGCCCGCGGGCAGCATGGCCGCACGCCGGCCGCAACCCACCGGAGGCGACGGCCATGCTTGAAATCGATTCGCTCAGCAAACGCTTCGGCGGCCTCGTCGCGGTCGACGACGTCAGCACGCACATCGAAGCCGGCAAGATCAACGCGATCATCGGGCCGAACGGCGCGGGCAAGACCACCTTCTTCAATCTGATCAGCGGCACGCATCTGCCGAGCTCGGGCCGCATCCGCTTCAAAGGCCAGGAGGTGACGAAGCTCGGCGCCGACCAGATGGCGCGTCTCGGCGTCGCGCGCACGTTCCAGTCCACCGCGCTGTTCGACCGGGCCAGCGTGCTGGACAACCTGATCGTCGGCCATCGTCTGCGCACGCGCTCAGGGCTGTGGGACGTGCTCACGCATTCGCAGCGTCTGAAGCACGAGGAATGCGTGTGCCGCGACAAGGCGCGCGAGGCGCTCGACTTCGTCGGCCTGTCCGCTCTCGCTACAAGGATGGCCGGCGACATCTCGCAGGAAGAGCGCAAGCGCGCGGCCGTCGCGCTAGCGCTCGCCACCGGACCGAGCCTGATGCTGCTGGATGAGCCGGCCGGCGGTGTGAATCCGGAAGAGACCGAAGGCCTCGCCGAGCTGATCCGCAAGCTCGTGAAACACGGCGTGACCGTGTGCCTCGTCGAACACAAGATGAACATGATCATGAAGCTGGCGGACCGCATCATGGTGCTGAACTACGGCAAGAAAATCGCCGAGGGCACGCCCGCCGAGATTCGCGCGAACCCGGCCGTGATCGACGCTTACCTGGGGAGCGAGCATGCTGAAGTTTGACAACGTGTCGCTCGACTATGGCAGTTTTCGCGCGCTGGACGGCATCCATCTGCACGCCGCCGACGGCGAGCTGGTCGTGCTGCTCGGCGCCAACGGCGCGGGCAAAAGCTCGATCTTTCTGGCGACGAGCGGCTTGCGCCGCGCGGCGGGCGGCAGCCTGCGCTTCGCCAATCGCGAGCTGCTCGGCATGACGCCCGCGCAGATCGTGCGCAGCGGCGTGATTCAGTGCCCCGAGGGACGCAAGCTGTTCCCCGGCATGTCGGTGCTGAAGAACCTCACGCTCGGCGCATACGTGCATCGCGGCGACAAGGCCGGCAATCAGCGCAATCTCGACCAGGTGTTCGCGCTGTTTCCGCTGCTCGCCCAACGCAAGGACCATGCGGCCGGGTCGCTGTCCGGCGGCCAGCAGCAGATGGTCGCGATCGGCCGCGCGATGATGGCGCGGCCCAAGGTGCTGCTGCTCGATGAACCGTCGCTCGGACTCGCGCCGCTAGTGGTCAAGCAGGTGTTCGACGTGATCCAGCAGATCAATCGCGCAGGCACCACCGTGCTCCTCGCCGAACAGAACGCGTTCGCGGCGCTGAAGATCGCGCACCGCGCGTATGTGATCGAGAACGGCCGCATCGTGCTCGAAGGCGATCAGGCGAGCCCGATGAACAACGAAGCGATCAGGCGAGCGTACGTCGGCGGCTGACGCATTCGCGGCATTCGACACATTGCCGCGCGCGCTGAGCGCGGCGCATTCCAGCATTCGAACCTTCCCAAAGGAGACACCTATGACGATCAAACGCTTGCGCGCTCGCGCCGGACTGGTTGCGGCCGTCGCTACGACCGCGCTGATGAGCGCGGGCGCCGCGATGGCGCAGCAGGTGGTGCACATCGGCTTCTCGGGCCCGTTGAGCGGCGGCGCGGCGAAGTACGGCCAGGAGGTGCTCGACGGCATGCAGATGGCCGCCGTCGATGTCAATCAGACGGGCATCGAGGTGGCCGGCAAAAAGATCAAGTTCGAGATCGTGCCGCTCGACGACAAGTACAACCCCAGCGAAACTGCGATCAACGCACGGCGTCTCGCGCAGGAACAGCAGGCCGCGGTGGTGCTCGTGCCGCATTCGGGCGGCGGCTTCGCGGTGCAGACCAGCAACGAGCAGCAGAAGCTGCTGTTGCTGTCGTACACCAGCGTCCCGCAGATCAGCGAACGCGGCAACAAGCTGACCGTGCGCATTCCGCCCGCGTTCACGTCGTATCTGAACTCGTTCATCAAGTATGAGATGGCGGCCTACGGCAAGAAGGTCGCGCTGGCCGCCACCGACACGGACTACGGCAAGGTCTGGGTCGCGGCGTTCAAGCCCGCATGGGAAGCGGCCGGCGGCACGGTCGTCGCGGACAACGCGATGTCCTATAACCGCGCCACCGATTTCTACAGCGGCGTGAGCCGCGTGCTCGCGGCCAAACCGGATGTGCTGTTCATCGGCGGACCGTCCGAGCCGACTGGTCTGGTCGCGCAGCAGGCGCGCGAACTGGGCTTCAAGGGCGGCTTCATCGTGATGGATCAGGCCAAGCTCGATGAGGTGGCCAAGGTGACGAGCGGCTATGCGCCGCTGAACGGCGCGATCGGCGTGCTGCCGCTCGCCGACGATCAGACGCCGAACGCGAAGGCCTTCGTCGAACGGTTCCGCAAGACTCACGGCGGGCGCGATCCGAGCCAGGAAGTGGCGCTGAACTACACCGCGGTCTACGCGACCGCGCTAGCGATGAAACTGGCCGGCAGCGTCAGTGACGCGAGCGCGATCCGCAATCAGTTCGACAAGGCCGTGAGGGCGCTGCCGCCGCAGAACAATCCGCAAAGCGTGACGGGGGTCGATGACCACGGGGGCTTCGTGATCGGCAATCCGCTCGCGGCGGTGGTTCAGGGTGGGCAGTTGAAGCAGGCGGCGTTGAGTTCGTTGACTGCGGCGAAGTGAGGGCTTCTGTCGGTGTGTGGGAGACAGGCGCCGTGGTGGTCACGGCGCCTGTTTTTATTTGAAGGCCAAGACACGTCGTACGGCCCCATCATCGGCGGATTGAGCAGACCCGCCATCGACGCCGTATTGACGATATGCCCGCGATACCCGTCATCGCGTTTCGCGGCCTCCAGCATCAGCGGCGTGAACGCGCGCACGCCGTGAATCACGCCCCACAGATTGACGCCGAGCAGCCATTGCCAGTCGCGCTCGGTATTCTCCCATACGAGGCCGCCGCTGCCGCCCACGCCCGCGTTGTTGAACACGAGATGCACGCTGCCGAATGCGTCGAGCGTGGCGCGCGCCAGTGCGTCGACCTCGTCGCCCTTCGCCACGTCCACGCGGCGCGCGATCTCCTGGCCGCCGGCCGCGTCGACCTCGGCGAGGGTTTGGTCGAGCGCGTCCTGTTGTACGTCGGCCAGCACGAGCCGCATGCCGAGCTTCGCGAACTCGCGCCCGAAGGCGGAGCCCGCGCCGGTGATCACCGCGACCTTGCCTGCACAATTGTCCATGCGTTGTCCCAATGCTTAGGTTGGTGTCGGCTTTTTCTGCGATTGCGCGCTGGTGATTGGCACCAGCGCGCCTGGTGCGACACGTGGTTCATCGAGCAAGGTATCGAGCCATGTCATCGCGCCGCGCCTGCGCCGCCGTTGTGGTCACATTTGCCCGCATCGCCATGATTGCCACTGCCAGCCGCCGTGCGCGCCGCATCCTCTTCCTGCAATTTGCGCCACAGAATCTTGCCGCTGCCCGACTTCGGCAGCGACGCGACGAACTCGACGATGCGCGGCGCCTTGTACGCGGCCATCTGCTCACGCGCCCAGTCGATGATCGCCTGGGCGCTGATGGTCCCCGCATGCGCGGCGTCTGGGACCACCAGCGCCTTAACAGTCTCGCCGCGCTTCTCGTCCTTCACGCCGATCACGCACACTTCGTGAATCGCCGGGTGCCGGTACATCAGCGCCTCGACCTCGGCCGGCCAGACCTTGTAGCCGGAAGCGTTGATCATCCGTTTGAGGCGGTCGGTCATGAAGAAATAACCGTCCTCATCGATATGCCCGAGGTCGCCGGTCCGCAGAAAGCGTTTGCCGTCGAGTTCGAGGAACGCCTCTTCGGTCGCCTTCGGATTGCGCCAATAGCCTTGCATCACCTGTGGCGCGTTGACGACGATCTCGCCCGTTTCGCCTTGTGGCACTTCCTGCAACGTGACCGGATCGATCACGCGCGAGTCCACGTCGAATACGGGAATGCCCAGACATTGCGGTTTCGGACGATGCGGCGGATTGATGTGCGTGCCGGCGATCGTCTCCGACATGCCATAGCCCTCGACATAATCGAGCCCGGTCAGCGCCTTGAGCTTTCTGGCGATCGCGTCCGGCATCGCCGCGCCGCCGCCGCGCGTACCGGTCAGACTCGACAGATCGTATTCGGCCAGACGCGGGTTCGACAGAAAGTCGACCATCATCGTCGAGATCGACTGCCATGCGGTGACGCGATATTTCTGCATGCATAGCGCGGCCGCGTCGCGATCCCAGCGCGCCAGCACGACGATCGTCGCGCCGGAAAAGACCGCGCTGTTCATGCCGCCCTGCATGCCGGTGACGTGAAAAAACGGCAGCACCGAAAGATGGACGCCGTCCGACGGCGACGCGAACCACACGCAGCCGCCGAGCAGCGTGCTCATCACGCTGCGATGCGTGTGCATGCAGCCCTTCGGCTTGCCGGTGGTGCCGGACGTGTAGGGCATCACGCACAGATCGTCGGCGCCAGCGGTCAGCGGGCCGGGCGCGATGCGACGCTCCAGCACGGCTTGCCACGGCGTGACGCCGTCGATGTCGAATGTCTTGCGTGGCGCGGCGACGAACTCGGGCACGGCAATCGGCGACGGCCGCTTCAGATAATCGCTATACGTCGCGACGATCACGTGTTCGAGCCCCTGCCCTGGTCCGTTGCCGATCAGCGGCTCGACGTTCGCGAACAGGCACTGCGGCGCGATGATCGTGGTCGCGCCGCTGTCCTCGACGTAATGCGCCAGCTCGGCGCCCATGTTCATCGGATTGACCGGCACCACGACCGCGTTCGCCCGCAAGATGCCGTAGTACGCGATGATCCATTGCGGACTGTTCTGCATATAGAGCAGCACACGGTCGCCCGCCTTCACGCGGCACTCGTGCTGCAGGAAGCCCGCGATCCGCTCGGCTTCGTCCTTGAACCCGGCGAACGAAACCGGGGTGTCGTAAAAGACGATAAACGGCTTGTCGGGAAAACGCGCCGCCGAGACTTCGGCGTTATAGAAAATGTTGGTCTGCGGCAGCGTCAGATGCAACGGCACTTGCGGTGGCCAATGTGGATGATGGCGTTCATTCATAGGCGTCTCCTGGACTGTCGGGCGCGCTTCACGGTTGCCGCGCGTTTCGTTCGCGTCCGCCACTCGGGCGGACACACTGGAGTTTTGTGCGTGATGCGGCGCTGGGCTCGGCCAAGGTTCCGCGCTGGGGTCAGCGCTCGAGTCGGCTCGCCATCTACGACGGCGCCGCGGAAATTCACGCGCGTTCAATGCGCGAGATGACGCGCCAGCTCCACGCTCGCGATTGCATTGCGATGCACTTCGTCGGGACCATCGGCGAAGCGCAGCGTGCGCGAACTCGCGTAAGCGCGCGCGAGGCCGAAGTCGTCGCTGACCGCGCCGCCGCCGTGCACCTGCATCGCCCAGTCGATCACCTGGCAGGCCATGCTCGGCGCGGCCACTTTGATCATCGCGATTTCCTGGCGCGCGTCCTTGTTGCCGACCGTGTCCATCTTGTGCGCGGCATTGAGCACGAGAAAGCGCGTCTGATCGATCATGATGCGCGCGTTGGCGATGCGTTCGCGCGTCACGCCCTGGTCCGCGAGCGGCTTGCCGAACGCGACACGTTCGAGCGAGTGGCGGCACATGGCTTCAAGCGCGCGCTCGGCGCGCCCGATCAGGCGCACGCAGTGATGAATGCGGCCCGGTCCGAGCCGGCCTTGCGCGATCTCGAAGCCGCGCCCTTCGCCCAGCAGCATGTTGCTCGCCGGCACGCGCACGTTTTCAAAGGCGATTTCGGCATGGCCGTGCGGCGCGTCGTCGTAGCCGAACACCGGCAGGTGGCGCAGCACCTTGACGCCGGGTGTTGCCATCGGCACGAGGATCATCGACTGCTGCTGGTGCCGGCTCGGATGGTCCGGATTGGACTTGCCCATGAAGATCAGGATCTCGCAGCGCGGATCGTTCGCGCCCGAGGTCCACCATTTGCGGCCGTTGATCACATCGTGATCGCCGTCGCGCACGATGCGCGCTTCGATATTGGTCGCATCCGAGGACGCCACTTCCGGCTCCGTCATCGCGAACGCCGAGCGGATCGTGCCGTCGAGCAGCGGCAGCAGCCATTGCTGTTGCTGTTCCGGCGTCGCGTAACGCACCAGCGTTTCCATGTTGCCGGTGTCCGGCGCGGAACAGTTGAACGGTTCCGCGCCGATATGCGAGCGCCCCATGATTTCGCACAGCGGCGCGTATTCGAGGTTCGTGAGACCCGCGCCGTATTTCGACTCGGGCAGAAACAGGTTCCACAAGCCGGCGGCCTTTGCCTTTTCCTTCAAGTGCTCGATTACCGGCGCAGGCTGCCAGCGGTTGCCGGACTCGCGCGCGGCGTACATCTGCGCGTCGAAAACCGCCTCGGCCGGATACACATGCTCGTCCATGAAAGCGCTCAGGCTTTTCTGCAAACGCTTGACCTTGTCCGAGTGCTGAAAATCCATGCGGCGTCTCCTAGTTTTTTTGCGTAAGCGCAGCGCGTTCGCGCTGCGCGTCAATCGCTGCGATGACAGTAATCACGGCGATCTGAAAACCGCACGCCTCGCCTCAGACGATGCTCGACCCGCCGTCCACCGCGAAGTACTGGCCGGTGATGTGACGCGACGCTTCGCTCGCGAGAAACACCACCGGACCCTTGAGATCCTCATCGCCGCCCAGACGCTGCAACGGGGTCCGCGAGACGATCGTGTCTTCGAGCTTGTCGAGCAGCCCCGCCGACATCTTCGACGGGAAAAAGCCCGGGCAGATTGCGTTGACGTTGATGTTGTACTTGCCCCATTCGGCCGCCAGCGCGCGCGTGAAATTGAGCGCCGCGGCCTTCGACGTGTTGTACGCGATCGTGTTCATGCCCGGCGGCGAGCCCTTGAGCCCGGCGACCGACGCGATGTTGACGATCTTGCCCGCACGCCGCGGGATCATGCTGCGCTTGCCGACTTCGCGCGCGAGAAAGAACGGCGCGTTGACGTTCAGGTTCATCACCTTGTGCCACGCTTCGTCCGGATAGTCCTCGGCCGGCGCGCCCCACGTGGCGCCCGCATTGTTCACGAGGATGTCGATGCGGCCATGCGCGCGGAGTACTTCGTCGACGAGACCGGGTATGCCCTCGAAGCGTTGCAGATCGTTCATCACAGTCAGCACTTCGATGCCACGGCCCTGCAGATGCGCCTTCGCTTCGGCGAGTTCGTCGGCCTTGCGCGCGGTGATCGCGACACGGCAACCCATCTCGCCGAGCGCTTCGGCCATTTGCAGGCCGAGTCCGCGCGAACCTCCGGTGATCAAGGCAACCTTGCCGTCCAGTTGGAACAGGTCTTTCACAGACATTGCGTCGCTCCTCCAGTGTTCTGCCATGCAGATTTGGATTCCATATTTGTCGACCATCATACGTGCCGAAATTCGGCGTGTAAATAAAAGCACGATCATTCGTTTTCAATATAAACTGACACGTATCGTCGCTGTGTGGCTTCTCGGGAATACCCGCATAGCGCGCGCTCTCAATCGAACTGTGCCGGGTCTCAGCGCATGTGTTGTCGCGCCTCGCGCGGTTGTTCTGCATAGCGGCTTAACTTTGAACGAGGTCGACTTCCATGCAAGATGCGCTGATCATCAACACGCGTGATCTGGATTTCCAGCTATTCGAGGTACTCCAGGCCGAGACGCTCACACGGCGCGCGCGTCACGCCGACCACAGCCGCGAGACCTTTGGCGCCGCGCTCGACACCGCGCATGCGGTGGCCGTCGAAACGTTCGCGCCGCACAACCGTCTGCTCGACGAGCACGAACCGCAATTCGACGGGCAACGGGTCTCGATGCCGGATGAAGTGAAACAGGCGCTCGACGCGTTGCGCGGCACCGGCTTTCTCGCCGCGGGCAAAGACTACGAATGGGGCGGCATGCAGTTGCCGTCGCTGATTTCGTTTGCGTGCCTGTCGCTCTTCAAGAGCGCCAACATCGCGACGTCCTCTTACGCGATGCTGACCACCGCGAATGCGAACGTGATCGAACGCTTCGGCAGCGCGACGCAAAAGCGCAAGTACCTGCGGGCGCTTTTCGAAGGCCGCGCATTCGGCACGATGGCACTCACCGAACCGCAGGCGGGTTCGAGCCTGTCCGACCTCGTCACCACTGCCACGCCGAACGACGACGGCACCTATTCGATTCGCGGCAGCAAGATTTTCATTTCAGGCGGCGACCATGAATTGAGCGAGAACATCGTCCATCTGGTGCTCGCGCGCATTCCCGGCGGGCCGCCGGGGGTCAAGGGCATTTCGCTTTTCACCGTGCCGAAATTCCACGTCAACGACGACGGCAGCCTCGGCGCACGCAACGACGTCGCGCTGGCGGGGCTGATTCACAAGATGGGGTGGCGCGGCACGACGTCGACCATGCTGTCGTTCGGCGAACATGGCGAATGCGTCGGCGAACTGGTGGGCGAACCGCATCACGGCCTCGCTTATATGTTCCACATGATGAACGAGGCGCGCATCGGCGTGGGCCTTGGCGCCGTGATGCTCGGCTATCGCGGCTATCTGGCCTCGCTCGACTACGCACGCGAGCGGCCGCAAGGACGCCGCCCCGACAACAAGAATCCGCTCGATCCGCAATTGCCGCTGATCGAACACGCGGACGTGCGCCGCATGCTGCTTGCACAAAAGGCCTATGTGGAAGGCGCTTATGCGCTCTGCCTGTATGCGGCGCGTCTGGTCGACGAACAGCACACCGGCGAGAGCGACGCCGCGCGCGCCGACGCGGCGCTGCTGCTCGACCTGCTGACGCCGGTGGTGAAATCCTGGCCGTCGCAATGGTGCCTCGAAGCGAATAGCCTCGCGATCCAGATTCACGGCGGCTATGGCTATACGCGCGAGTACCCGGTCGAGCAGTTCTATCGCGACAACCGGCTGAACATGATTCACGAAGGCACGCACGGCATTCAGGCAATCGACCTGCTCGGCCGCAAGGTCGTGATGAAACAGGGCGCCGCGCTCGCACTGCTGGCGCGCGAGATCCGGCACACGATCGACGCGACGCGCAGCCACGCGCCGCTGCATGCTCATGCGCAAGCGCTCGACCACGCGTGGCGCGATCTCAGCCTGACCGTCGAAGCGCTGCTGCCCGCGCTGGCTCATGAAACCGAACGCGCGCTCGCGAACGCGAATGCCTTTCTCGAAGCATTCGGCCATATCGTGCTTGCGTGGACCTGGCTGAAACAGGCGATCGTCGCGAGCGCCGCCCTACCCGGCGCGCGCGACGAAACGGATGCGGACTTCTATCGCGGCAAGCTGCACGCTTGCCAATGGTTCTTCCGCTGGGAATTGCCGCGTGTCGCGTTGATGCTTGCGACGCTGCGCAGTCTCGACGACACCACGCTCGAGATGGCGCCGCAGTGGTTCTAGGAGATGAAGATCGCGCGGCCGCTCAATGCACCAGCGCGATTTCGAGTTGCGTGACCGCGTCGATCAGGCGTGGCCGCACTTCTTCGAGCAGAAACTCCTTCGAGAGAAGGACGGGCCGCCCACGTTGATCGCCATGATCGGCAGTTCGCCGCCCGGCTGGAACGCGCGCGCAATGCCGTTCACCTCTTTCTGCCAGTCGCCGAACGAGGTCGTCACGCCGAGCGTGTGGTAGTCGTCGAGCGCCTTTTCGATGCCGCGCCGCGTCTTCGGCCACGCGACATGGTCGAGTGCTGAATTATGGTCCGAAGCGTGAAACACTTTTAATCCGGACTGTTAACTACTGAAGCGCGCGAGGACCGGCATGTCCGCCGATGCAACACCCGCATCAGTTTTTCCAGCGTGAGCGCGTTGGCTGGAGTATTGTTTAAGCGCGCCGGGTGCGCGGAGGCATCACTCTTCTATAAGACGGACGCTCCACGTGGAGCCACGATTGGCTCGCAAGCGCGCGTTTTTTTGCATGCAACGAAACGACATCAACTTATCGAGGATGGGAAAAACGTGAAAACAGTCAATCTTTTGAAGGCGCTCGGTATCGCGTTGTGTGTGGCAACCGCCTCCAGCGCCTATGCCCAGGCCAGCGACGCCATGGCGTCGGGCGACATGGCCGCGCCGGCCACCAACGCCAAATCGACTCGCGCAACCGACCGCAAGCTGGGCCGGGACGTGCGGCGCGCGCTGTCGAGAGCGCAGGGCTTCAACGTATCGAACGTTTTCGTGCGAGCGCGCGGCGGCGCGGTGACCCTGACCGGAACGGTGCCAGACGGCTCACAGATCCAGCAGGCGGCGGACGTGGCGAGAGGGGTTCCCGGCGTGACGTCGGTGAACAACAGGATCACGCTTGGCGTGCAAGGCGGCGGTGGTGGAGGTTAAGCGAGCAACGGTCGATTGGATGACCACGGGTGGCACCGCGTGTCGTGAATCGCGAACCGCGAACCGCGAACATGGGGCGCCACCCGCTTCCCCACTTGGCTGATTTTGCCGGTCCCCCCGGTAGTTGGAATCCTCAGCGTCGAACGAGGCCGACGACATAGCGGCACACCTCATTGCCCGCATTGAGGAACTCGCACTCGACCGGCGCGCCGAGTTGCAGACAATCCCCCGCTTCGAGCCGGTAAGCCTGGCTGCCCTCGCGAAACGTCAACACCCCTTGCGTGACCCAAATCTGCTGATGCTGAAACACGAATGCATCCGATGGATAAGGCACGCTCACGCCCGCCGGCAATTCGATCTCCAGCAACTCGAGCACTCCGCCGGTAGGCGGTGAAATGCGCCGCCGCGTGTAGCCCGTTTCGGGGTCCTGCCAGAGCGCCTGATCCGCGTGGCGCACGAGCCGCTCGCCGGTTTGTTCGGCGAGCGCGAGCAAGGTCGACAAGGTCAGCCCGAACGCTCCCGACAAACGCCCGAGCACCGTCGCAGTGGGACTCGCCTCGCCGCGTTCGATCTTGCTGATCATCGCCTTCGACACGCCCGAGCGTTCCGCCAGTTCGCTCAGCGACCAGTTGCGCGCTTCGCGCTCGGTCTTCACGCGCGCGGAGATGGCATGGGTCAGATCGATGGCGGTGGATTCGGACATGAGAGGGTCGTTGTGAACAAGTGAGTACCGCAAAATTATATCGAGGCGGTGTCGCTTTTAATGGGCGGCTCGCCGGGTTTCAGGCATCACGCAGGTATCACGCGCAGAAACGAAATGTCGTCTTGCATAGTAATTTTTCGTCCACTATATTAAACGCACGAACCCGCTGTACAAGCGTTGCCCAGTATCGAGGACAAGCCGTTGTTGGTCGATTCGCAGGCAAACCGTAAGCTTTCGTCCACTCAGCCGGAACACACCATGCCGAAGGAAATCGTACTCAACGCATTTGACATGAACTGCGTCGGCCACATCCAGCAAGGCTTGTGGACCCATCCGCGCGATCAGTCCACGCGCTATACGGACCTTCAGTACTGGACCGACTACGCCCGCACGCTGGAAGCGGGCCTGTTCGACGGCATCTTTTTCGCCGACGTGGCGGGCGTCTACGACGTATACGGGGGCAGCCCCGACGCCGCGCTGCGCGGCGCGGTGCAGGTGCCGGTCAACGACCCCACGCTGCTGATCCCGGCGATGGCCGCGGTCACGCGTCATCTGTCGTTCGGCGTGACGTCGAATCTCTCGGTCGAGCAACCCTATCTGTTCGCGCGGCGCATGTCGACGCTCGATCATCTGACGCGCGGCCGGGTCGGCTGGAACATCGTGACGGGCTATCTCGACAGCGCGTCGCGCGCGATCGGCCTGGGCGGCCAGATGGCGCACGACGATCGCTACGACCTCGCCGACGAATATATGGAGCTGGTCTACAAACTGTGGGAATGCAGTTGGGAAGACGACGCGGTGCTGCGCGACAAAGCGCGCGGCGTCTATGCGGACGCGGCCAAGGTGCATGTGATTCATCACCGCGGCAAGCAGTATCGCGTGGACGCCCTGCATCTGAGCGAGCCGTCGCCGCAACGCACGCCGGTGCTCTATCAGGCGGGCTCGTCGGCGCGCGGCAAACGGTTCGCCGCGGCGCACGCGGAGTGCGTGTTCGTCAACGGCCAGGCAAAGCCCGCGGTGAAAGCGATCGTCGACGACATCCGCGCCCATGCGGTCGCGGGCGGCCGGCGCGCGGACGACATCAAGGTGCTGCTCGGGCAAACGGTCATCACGGGCCGCACCGAGCGTGACGCGCAGGAGAAGTATGCGGAGTACCGGCGCTATGCGAGCTCCGAAGCGGCGCTCGTGCATGCGGCGGCGTCGCTCGGCATCGACTTCGCGCGCTACGACCTCGACGAGCCGATCGAAACCGGCAAGAGCCAGGCGATCGTGTCGAACGTCGAAGCGATGACGCGCGCCGCCGGTCCGCAATGGACCAAACGCAAGCTGCTCGAACAGATGATGCTGGGCAGCCGGCAGACGCCGCTCGTCGGATCGGCCGAACGCATCGCCGATGAGTTGATCGCTTGGACCGAGGAAACCGGCGTGGATGGTTTCAATCTGTCGCGCACGGTGGCGCCGGAGTGCTTCGCGGATTTCATCGAACTGGTGGTGCCGCTGCTGCAGGAACGCGGCGCGTACAAGCGCGCGTACCGCGACGGCACGTTGCGCGAGAAGCTGTTCGGCCACGCGCGTTTGCCGCCGACTCACACGGCGGCGCGGTTTCGCTCGCCGGCTTGCGCCGAGGCCGCAACGGGCGACGCGTCGAACTGATGCCGTGGCTGCGCGTGTTTTGTCTGGTGTCCTGAGTGCGGCGCGCGCTGGCGCGCCACGACACGCCGATCTTTCAGCAGAGGCTTCCCATGCTTGACAAGCGCACCTTTCGCGACGCCATGGCCGGGCTCGGCACCGCCGTCAACATCATCACGAGCGATGGCGACGCAGGTCTCGCCGGCTGCACAGCATCGGCGGTTTGCGGCGTGACGGACGAGCCGCCTACCCTGCTCGTCTGCATCAATCGCAGCAGCCGCAACAACGCGGCTTTCCGCCGCAACGGCAAACTCTGCGTGAACGTGCTGAGCGCGGAACAGCAAACGCTCGCGGCGCACTTCGCGACCAGCGCGCTGCCGATCGGAGAACGCTTCTCCGCCGCGCACTGGGAGCAGCTCGTGACCGGCGCGCCGGTGCTGCAGGGTGCGCTTGCGTCGCTGGACTGCGAGATTGAATCGGTGACTGAGGTGGGCACGCATACGGTGTTCTTCTGCGCGGTGAAGGCGGCGCGAACGCACGGCGCTGGCGATGCGCTGATTTATTTTGGGCGCCGTTATCACCGGGTTGGCGAACGTTCGGTGCATGCGACGCATCATGCGTGCGGTTGAAGCGGGAGCGGTTGCGGCGCAATGCCCACCATCACACGCTCACCACACCCGTGAGCGGCCGTCCCCCCGCTTTTCCAAACAACGCCACCGCAGTGCGCTGAGGATCGAGCCCAAGACTCTCGCTCGCGGTGCCGGCGATCAACGCATCGAGCGAAGTCGTCGGCTTCAGGTCGCGCCCTTCGTAAAGCTCGCGCGCCGCGAGACCCGGCCAATCGGTGATCACGCGCCCGCCCTGCACCGAACCGCCCAAGACCATCGCCACCGACCCGGTGCCATGATCGGTGCCGCCCGTGCCGTTGGCCGCAGCGGTCCTGCCGAACTCGGTGGCCACCAGCACGGTGGTGCGGCTCCACAACGGGCCCATGCCGTCACGCAACGCCGCGAGCATCATGTCGAGCGCTTTCAGCTGATTCGCGAGGCGCGCATTCTGCGCGCTGTGCGTGTCCCAGCCGCCGGTTTCGATCATCGCGATCCGTGGACCCTCGTCGCGTGACAGCAAACCGGCCGCGAGCTTGCCGAGGCTCGCCGGGTCCTGACGCGCACTCGCGTCGCCCGCGAGGCCGCGCGCCGTCATCGCCGACTCCCACAGCGGGCGCAATTGCGCGTCCTGCTCGTAGAGTTGCGAGACCCGCGTAAGCAGATCGTCGGGCGCCTGCGGCAATGCCGAGGGCGCATACGAGGTAACGGCCGCAGCACCGCGCAGCGCCATCGGCACGGTCGGCGCGAAGGCGATCGCGGTTTCCCGCGCGGCGGGCAGTTGCGCAACGAGCCGGTTGAGCCACCCATCCTTGACCTGATACGGCGCCGCGCCGCCCGTCTCCAGCACGTTCTGCCCGTCGAAGTGCGAGCGGTCGCGATAGGGCGACGCCACCGCGTGCACGAACAGCGCCTGCCGGCTCGCATACATCGCGGCGGTCTGCGCAAGCGCCGGATGCAACGCGAAGGTGCCGTCGAGCCTCATCGCGTTCGACGTATCGATCGCGAGCGCACCGCGCAGCGTCGCGTAAACAGGTTCGGCGTAGGGCACGACGATGCTCAACCCATCGGCGGCCCCACGCTGGATGACGAACACGAACCGGCGATCGGTGGCGACGCTCGCGAACGCGATGCGCGGCGACACGAGCAACGCGCCCGCGCCTGCGGCGGCGACGTTCAGAAAACTGCGGCGTGACAGCATGGCATTCATCTCCGTTGAAAATCCGGCGAGACCAGCAGCAGCGCGATCGCTGTGGACGCGCTTTCCGCTCGCGCCACAGCGGCAGCCGTAGGTTCACCGAGCGATCCCGCCAGCAAGGTCTGCCCGAGCGAGCGAGCGTCGAGCCGGTCGCCGACGCGCGCGGCGAAACGCTGCGCCACTTCCACCCGGCGCACCAGCGCATCGGGCGCGGCCCAGCTCGCTGCGATGTCGTCGTATCCGGCGGGCGAGCCGGGGCGCCACACCGGCTGGCCGAGCTGCGTGAGGATCGGCGCGCTTTGCAGATTGCCCAGGTCCTGCCAGCCGAGCCCGCGCATCGAAGAAATGGTCCACTCCCACGGCGTCTTGAACTTCACCGCGGTCGGCGACCACGCTTGCGGCGTATCGAGCAACGCGCGGTACACGGTCGGCAGATCGCCGCCGCTGCGCTCGAAGGCATTCGCAAGACGTTCGCTCACGCCCGGCGGCGGGTTGTCGGCGACGAAGTGGCGCGCCAGCTTGACGCCGATATGCTGTGCCGTCGCCGGCGCGTGTGCGAGGTCGTGCAGGATCGCGAGCGCCTGCGCTTCGCCGGGTTCGTCGTAGCTGCGTCCCATGATGGTCCGCGAGCCGGGCTCGTGCAGCGCCGCGCGAAACACGAAGCTGCCGGGCGCGGCGTTCTGCTCGATGCCGCGCCGGTTCGCGTTGGCGAGGTTGCCCGCATTGCCCAGATTGCCGGGATTGCCGGCGAGACTCCAGCCGGTCAGCGCGCGCGCGAATTCGGTGACGTCGTCCTGGCTATAGCCGCTGCGCACGCCGAGCGTGTGCAGTTCCATGATCTCGCGCGCGAGGTTTTCGTTCAGACCGCGTTTGCGCTCGGGGTTGCGTTGCGCCGCGCGCAGCGCCGCCATGCTGTCCGGTCCGACCGAACGGGTCTGGTCGAGAAACACTTGCATGGCCGGATGACGTTCGACCGCCACCAGCATGTCCTCGAAGCGGCCGAGCACGTGCGGGCGGATCGCTTCCGCTTCGAACGAGCCGGCCAGCGCGGCGACGCCGGCTTTCTCGACGGAGACCGCGAAGTGGTTGGCCCAGAAATGCACGAGGCGTTCGACGAACGGCGCCGGTGTGGTCAATGCGCTCGTCACGCGCGCATTCACCGACGCGCGGTACAGGTCGAGGATTTCGCCGCGCAGGGCTTTTCGTTCGGCGGCTTGCCTGGTGGTCTGGGCGTTGGATTGCGCGCTGATCTGGGCATTGGTTTGCGCCCCCACGGACGCGTTGCTCGCCGCTCCCGCCTGATTGACGCCCGCGCCTTCTGGCGGGTTCTGCTGCGCTTGCTGACTGAATTGCATGCGCTGCTGCGCCAGTTCGGTCGACAACGCCACCGAGTCGGGCTGGCTCGCCCACGCGGCCGGCCGTGGCTGATATTGCTCGAACTGTGCGAGCAGCCAGCCCTTCGGGTCGGCGGGCGGCGTGTCGTCGGCACGCGCGCCCAGGCCGAAGCGGTTCAGCGCAATCGCCGCGGCGTTCAGGTTCGGTGAGTTAGCCATACCACCCTCTTCGGTATCGGATATGCGTTAAACGGCCGTCGATCGATAATCCAGCGCGCCCGTGCGGTTTTTTTCAATCGCCCGAAGTTTCGCCCGACGCCGCCTGGCTTGCCGGGTTTGGCGGGTTTGCCTGGTTTCGCGCATTGGCCGCCGCCGGCTCCCGCCACTGCCCGCGCAACTTCAGGCTCTCCGCGAAACGCACCCGCTCCTCGGGCGACAGCGTCGCTGCGAAATCCGCCACGCTTCCACCTGCGCGCGCAGACTGCTATCGGCTGCCCGCGTGCGGGCCAGCGCGGCATCCAGCGCCGCGCGATCGAGTTGCGGCGCCGCGAGCAGGCCCAACACGTCGCGCCGCCCTTCGCGCCCCTCGCGCGCAAACTGCCGCCCTTCGCGGCGCGCATTCTTCAGGCCGTCGATAAAGGCCTGCTGCCGCTCGGCGGACAGCGTCTGCGCCGCGAAGCGCAGCGTGCGCTGTTGCGCGAGCACCGGCGGGTTGGCGCCATGAGCCGCGAACCATTGATAAGCACCCCCGACGATCGCGCCCAGCAAGAACACATTGAGCACGAGTGACGCCACCAGCACGACTTTCCACGACCGGCCGTTCATTCGCCGCTCCAATCGGCGGACGTGCCACCGAAGCTCGAAGTCAAATAGGAGGAGTCGTGCAGCGGCGGCGCGTTTTCCGTCAGCACGAAGAACGACACCGCGAACGCGCCGGCCACGCCGCCCAGCAGCCCGACGCCGGCGACCGCCGCGCCCGACCACCACAGCCGCCGCCGCGCCACCGGCCGCCGCACCGGCGCGCGCTCGACGATGCGTTGCTGCAACGCCGCGCCCGGCGGATCGATTTTGTCGGCCGCGAGCCACGCGTCGATGCCGGCCGCGTCGCTCATCATTGCGTCGGCTTCCGCGCGATGCGACTGCGCCCACGCTTGCGCCGCCGCGCGCTCCTGCATCGGCCAGCGTCGCGGATCGGCACCGTAGGCGTCGACGATCTGATGGAATCTTTCGGGCGTCATGACTTGTCCTTGCTAAGGCCGCTGCCGGCCAGTTGAGCGCGCAGATTGCGGCGCGCGCGGGCCAGCAGACTTTCCAACGCATCGACCGTGATGCCCATCAGGGCCGCGGCGTCGATGTTCGACATTTCCTGGTAGTAGCAGAGCACGAGTGCCTCGCGTTGCCGCGCCGGCAATGCGGCGAGCGCGGCGCGCACCCGTTCGTCCTGCGCGCGTTTCGAGACCGGCGTCGGGCGGCGCGGCGGGATCGGCCACTTCCACGCGCGGCGTCGGAGGCGCCATCTGCGCGACGATCACGGCCCGCGCGAACGCGGGCGCGGCCGTCAGCGTGCGGCGCCGCAAAGCGACGCGGCCAGCATGGCGCCCAGAAAGCGAAGCGGTCGAGTCGGTTTCATGTTGGTTTCTCCCATTAGATGCAAAGCCCGAAGCGGCTCCGTTTCTTCTTGAACGCAGCAGCGGAAAAAATCCGTCGCTGCAATTCGCGTTCGAAGAAAACGCATGGAAATACGCGCTGCGCGACAGCGAAAACAGGCTTGCCGAATGAGCCGATGAGAGACCCGACGAATGACCATGTCAGCGTAACGACAGTAAGTGTTATTCAAATGAATGGCGAACGAGAGCCAACGTAATGTTTGCGCCCCGAAATCTTCACCATTGAATGGTCCAATGCGCGCAGTTTTAAGCGGTAAAACCACTAGCTGTATTTCTAACAATATCTCCCAGCGCAATCCACACACTTGTCGATGGAAACGCTGAACGGCGAAGTCGAATCTGGAGCCAGTCACATGTTCCGTAGAACCCTGTTACCCATTCCGTTTGCCGCGCTGCTCACGCTCGCTGCATGCGGCAGCAATAGCGTCAGCTCGACGGCGTCCGCGCCGACCGGCGCATCGACGCCGGCCGTCTCGGCGCAGGACGCTGTCGCAACGGCCACGCCGATCAAGCACGTGGTGGTGATCTTCGGCGAGAACGTCTCGTTCGATCACTACTTCGCGACCTATCCGAACGCCCCGACTGGCAACGGTGAACCGCAATTCACCCCCGCCGCGAATACGCAGACGGACATCAACACGCTCGCGCACGCCGGCCTGTTGACCACCGCCAATCCGAACGCGGCAGCCACGTCACCGAACGTCGCGAACGCGACGGTCAACGGTGTGGCGACGACGCCGCCGAACGTTGGCGGCGTCACGCTGACCTCCGCCCTGGCGCAACCGTTCCGCCTCGACCGTACTCAAGCCAATACGAAGAGCCAGAACCACAGCTACGGCCCGGAACAGCTGGCTGACGACAACGACAAGATGGACGGGTTCCCGCTGTTCACGTCGGCCGCCACCGTCGTCGGCGGCAGCACCGGCGCCTTCGGCTCCGCCGCGCAGGTGCTCGGCTACTTCGACGGCAATACCGTCACCGGGCTGTGGAATTACGCCCAGAACTTCGCGATGAGCGATAACGCGTGGACCGACACGTTCGGTCCGTCGACGCCCGGCGCGGTCGAGGTGGTCTCTGGCCAGAACAACGGTATCCAGATGTTCAAGACCACGTCGACGACGGATACGACCCTCGGCACCGCCGTTTCGGCCACCAGCTCGTCACCGAGCGGCAATGCGATCATCGACGGTCAAGGCGGCTTCACGCTGATCGGTGACCTCGACCCGGCCGGCGACCTCTGTACGAATGAGGCCAACAGCACGGGCGCAGTGGTGGCGCAGTTCTCGCCGAAAGTCAAGAATATCGGCGACCTGCTGAACACGAAGAGCATCACGTGGGGCGGCTTCACGGGCGGCTTCAACCTGTCGACCGTGAACCCGAATGGCACGACGAGCTGCAAACGCTCGACGTTCTCGTCGGTGCTCAACAGCTCCCCGGCCGACTACGTTCAGCATCACAACTGGTTCCAGTACTTCCCGTCGACCGCCAACCTGACGCACCAGCGTCCGACGTCCACGGCGATGATCGGCTTCACCGAGCCGACGCTGGACAACACGGCAACGCCGGTTCACCACCAGTACGACGTGGATGACTTTTTCACCGCGGTGAAGGCCGGCAACTATCCGTCGGTCAGTTTCCTGAAGGCCCCCGCTGTTGGTGACGGCCACCCGGGCAATTCGGACCCGCTCGACGAACAGCAATTTGTCGTGAAGGTGATCAACTTCCTGCAACAACAGCCGGACTGGAAGAACACCGCTGTCATCATCGCCTACGACGACTCGGACGGCTGGTATGACCACCAGGCGCCGAAGATCGTGAACTCGTCGTTCGACAAGTCGCTGGTGATCACGGCGAACAACAGCGGCGCGACGACCAAACCGGTCTTCCAGGGCGCTGACCAGTTGACCGCCGCCGGGGAGTGTAACGGCGCCGGTGCCACGCAGCCGCTCGGTGTGAATGGCGGTGCTGTGAACGGCCGCTGCGGCCCGGCTACGCGCACGCCGTTCCTGGTCGTGTCGCCCTGGGCCAAGACGAACTTCGTCGACCATACGCAGATTACCCAGGCGTCTGTCGTCAAGTTCATCGAAGACAACTGGCTGGGCGGCACGCGCCTCGGCAACGCATCGTTCGATGCCACTGCAGGCGATATCCGCAGCATGCTGAACCTGACCGGGACGGGCAACGCACCGACGCTGTTCCTCGATCAGACTTTCGGCACCAAACTCGCCGCAGCACCGGCGAACTGACCGGCAGTGATGAAACAGGCTTCCCGTAGCACGCGGGGCGCGGCACCCTTGTGTGCCGTGCATGCCGTACCACGGCGCGGGAAGCGCCCCAAGCCGTAGCTCGTGTCGAGCCCGTACGCAAACCGTACTGGCTCGACATTTTTTTGGCCTTATCCCTTGTTGTCACAATCGCCATGAGCCTTCGCCCGAACACCCTGCCCGCCGGCAACGATTCGAACGCCAGCGCCGCCAAGCGATCGCCAGGCCGCGCCGTGGGATGGACAGTCGCCGTCCTCGCGGCAGGATGCGCCGCCTTTGCCGCTTACGCGGTAACTTATCCGGAGCGTATGCCGCTCGCGATCGGCACCATCGTCGAAGACATCACCGGCGCCAATCCACAGCCGGTTCAGCTACTGATTCCGCCGCCCGCGCCGTTGAGCGCTGTTGCACAGCTCGGCCGCAACATTTTCTATGATGCGTCACTGTCCGCATCGGGCAAGCAGTCGTGCGCGTCGTGTCATAGCCCCGAACATGCCTACGGCCCGCCGAACAACCTGGCAGTCCAACTCGGCGGTCCGCATATGACCGAAGCGGGCTACCGGCCGCCGCCATCGCTTGCCTACCTGTACCGGCAGGCACCGTTCAGCATTGGTCCCGACGCAAGCGATATGGACACCGCGCCGGTTACGCTACAGCAGGCCGCGGCAAGCGCGGCGGACGTGCAGCGCGCGGTAAAGACGGCCGGCGTCGCGCCGGCGGCGCCCGCGATGGTGCCGCAAGGCGGCCTGTTTTGGGACGGTCGTGCGAGCACCCTTCAGGACCAGGCGATCGGTCCACTGACCAATCCTGTCGAAATGGCCAACCCGAGCGTCGCGGATGTCGCGCGCAAGCTGGAAAATGCGCCGTATCTGGATCAGTTCAAGAAACTTTTTGGCGATTCGATCGTGAACCGGCCCGGGATGCTGGTTGAAGAAGCGATGTTCGCCGTGGGCCGTTACCAGTTCGAAGACGCGTCGTTCCACCAGTTCACCAGCAAGTACGACTACTGGCTGCAAGGCCACGCGCGCTTGACGCAGGCCGAGCTGCGCGGACTCCGCCTGTTCAACGATCCCGACAAGGCAAACTGCGCCGGCTGCCACCTGAGCAAGCCGACCCTCGACCGCCTGCCGCCGCTGTTCACCGACACGCAATACGAAGCGCTCGGCGTGCCGCGCAACCGCAACCTCCCGCTCAACAAAGATCCGAAGTTCTACGACATGGGCGTGTGCGGCCCATTCCGCTCCGACGTGAAGGACCTCACGCAATACTGCGGCATGTTTCTGACCCCAACGCTGCGCAACGTCGCCACGCGCCACGTGTTCTTCCACAACGGCGTGTACCACGACCTCAAGCAGGTGATGGACTTCTACAACCTGCGCAATACGCAGCCCGAGAAGATCTATCCGCGCGATGCGTCGGGCAAGGTGCAGAAGTACAACGACCTGCCGCGTCAGTATCAGGCCAACATCGATTCCGCAGACGCACCGTTGGACCGCAAGTTCGGCGACCAACCCGCGATGACCGATCAGGATATTCAGGACATCATTGCATTCGTGAAGACGCTGAGCGACGGCTATAAGGAATGAGGATGTGATCGCGTGAAGGCGGGGGTTGCGCTGTCATTGCGACGCCTTCGCGCGGTTTTGCGTGGCCCTGGTGTGGCGATTTCATAGCCTTGGCGCGGCGGGGCGCGAGCCGGTGAGGTATCCTTGCCGGTTCCGCGACCTCTATCCCTATCCCGCCCGATGGCCGATTTTCCCTTCGACGCCGTCCTCTTCGACTGCGACGGCGTGCTCGTCGACTCCGAACCCATCACCAACCGCGTGCTCACCGAGATGCTCGGCGAGCTTGGCTGGCATATGAGCGTCGAAGAGACGATGCGTATTTTCGTCGGCAAGACCGTCAAGGACGAAGCCGCGCTGATCGAGGCGCGCACCGGCTTCGCGATCACCACCGACTGGCTCATGAAGTTTCGCGAGCGCCGCAATACGGCGCTCGATCGCGAATTGCAGGCCATCGAGGGCGCGGCGTCGGCTGTGCGAGCGCTGTATACCGCACTCGACGGACGCATTGCGGTTGCATCCGGCGCCGACCGGATCAAGGTCGAATTACAACTCGCCAAGGCCGGCATTCTCGACTGCTTCGAAGGACGCATCTTCAGCGGTCACGAAATGCCACGCAGCAAACCATTTCCCGATGTGTACCTGGCGGCCGCCGCGGCGTTGGGCGTGAACCCGAACCGTTGCGCGGTGGTGGAGGACACAGTGACCGGCGCGACCGCGGGCGTCGCCGCCGGTGCGACCGTGTTCGGCTATTGTCCGGCGGAACTCGGCCATAGCAGCGCGACTGCCCTGCATGGCGCGGGCGCGGTGCACGTCTTTCAGGAGATGGCTGAATTGCCCGCGATGCTCGCGCAATGGCGCGGCGTTGCGGGCTAACGTCGCACGCGCTTTGATGGGTGGATTCGAGCGCGCGGCCCGGCGCTCGTGAGAAGAATGTCGGCGCCGTCACGACACCAGCGCTTCGCAAGTTGGTCCATGGCTATCACTTTGCGCGCGCATGTTTGCGTCGAGTGAAGCCCACGCCGCTTTTGCGGCGCATGGCATGGTGTGTGCAAATGGAATGCGTGAGCGCGGCAAAGTCCGGGCTCACTGCCAATCCAATCTTCCAGGAGATCCACCATGACAACCCTGATCCTCAAAGACCTGTCCCGCTTCGACGAACTCGATCATGCGGCCTCGCAATCCGTGCGCGGCGGCATTGCCTACATCACGCGTGGCGACCCCGGGGGATACAACGGCGGTATCGTGCCACCGGTTTTCGGCCACCCCGGCTGGGGCGGGTACCCGCCGGTTCATGTCGGTTGCGGCCCGGTGCTGAAGCCTTATGGGCACCCGCCTGTGTATCCGGTGGGAGTGATTACGCCACTGTGAGCGGCGCTTCCTCGACACTTCGGTATGTGAAAGTTGCGAAGCAGGCACCGCTGACGGCGCTTCCGATCTGGAGCGGATGCCTGCTCTGCTCTAGTTTGTTTTTGCTTTTGCTGTTCTCGCTTCGCGGCGCACGCCGCTGGCGAGTTTGCGATCGTGGCTTTACTCGAAAGCCGGATCGATCGGCACGCGATAGCCAACCGCGAGACGATTGGTTTCGTTAGCCATCCCAACGACTGCCATCAGCTCGCCGAACATCTCGTCGGTCATGCCCGCGCGGCGCGCGGCGGCCGTGTGACTCGCGACGCAGTAGCCGCAGTTGTTCGTCACGCTCACCGCGACGTAGAGCAGCTCCTTGATCAACGGATCGAGTGCGCCGGGCGCCATCACGTCTTTCAGACTGTCCCATGTGCGCGCGAGCGTCGGCGGATGCTGCGCGATGTATTTCCAGAAGTTGTTGACGTCGTCGACCTGACGGGTTTGTTTGATGTCGTCGTAGACGGCTTGGACTTCGGGCGGTGCGGCGGAGTATTCGACGGGGTTGGGCGGGGTCATGGGGGCTTCGATCGGGGGATGGGAATTAGTGGCGCTATGCATGGGTAGGCTGCGGCCGGCTAATGTGAGGTGCGGTAACGTTCAGTTTAGCGGGTGCCGGCTGCGATGTGTTTGACGGAGAATAGACATGGCAAATGCCGGGGAATAAAAAAGCCACCAGTCTTGCGACGGGTGGCCTCGTTACGCGTGCCAAACATACGAAAGCGCGTGAAGCGAACTCCGTTAAGCCTTGGCCACACGCCCATAGGTGTCTTCGAAACGCACGATATCGTCCTCGCCAAGATAGGCGCCCGACTGCACTTCGATCAACTCCAGCGGAATCATGCCCGGGTTCAGCAACCGATGCGTGACACCCACCGGGATGTACGTCGACTGATTCTCGGTCAGGATGATTTCCTTGTCGCCGTTCGTGACGAGTGCGGTACCCTTCACGACGATCCAGTGTTCCGCGCGATGATGATGCATCTGCAAGCTCAATTGCGCCCCCGGGCTGACGACGATGCGCTTGACCTGGAAGCGGTCGCCGCTGTCGATGCCTTCATACGAGCCCCATGGACGCACCACACGACGGTGCGTGACGGATTCGTGACGGCCCATTTCATTCAATTGGGCAACGATCTTCTTGACGTCTTGAGCCCGGTCGCGATGCGCGACGAGCACAGCATCCGCGGTTTCAACGATAACGACGTTATCCAGACCGATCGCCGCCACCAGGCGATGTTCCGCGCGGATGTACGAATTGGTCACGGCATCCGTCAACACATCGCCGATCAACGCATTGCCTTGCGCATCGCGCTGTGCAATGTCAGCAAGCGCGGTCCAGGAGCCGATGTCGTTCCAGCCAAGATCAGATACCGCAACGACCGCCGCCCGCTTCGTTTTCTCCATCACCGCATGGTCGACGGAGATGTTCGGACAGGCGGAGAAGGCTTGCGCATCGAGGCGCACGAAGTCGTTGTCGCGCTGACCGGCGTCGAGCGAAAGCTCCGCCTGTGCAGCGATTTCCGGCTCGTGGCGGCGCAGTTCCTCCATATACGTGGAGGCCTTCAGCATGAACATGCCACTGTTCCAGTAGTATCCGCCATCTGCGAGGAAGCGCTCCGCCGTCACTGCATCCGGCTTTTCGACAAATGTATCGACCGCAAACGTCTTTGCGCCGTTGACGAGTTCGGCTCCCGCACGAATGTATCCGTAGCCTGTGTGCGGTTCAGTCGGAGTAATGCCGAAGGTCACCAGGTAGCCATCTTTCGCGATCTGCGCGGCTGCCGCGACCGCTTCGACAAAGGCCGCTTCGCCAGCAATCACGTGATCGGACGGCAAAACGAGCAGCAATGAATCGGCAGAGTCGCGCATGGCAATGAGCGCCGCCACCGCGATAGCTGCCGCCGTGTTGCGGCTCACCGGCTCAAGTACGATCGCCGACGACTCGACCTTGACCTCTCGCAACTGCTCCGCAACCAGAAATCGCTGCTCGGTGTTTGTCACGACGATCGGAGACGAAATGTCCTTGATTCCTCGCAGGCGCAATGCGGTCTGCTGAATGAGGGTGTTGTCTCCCGTCAACTTGAGATACTGTTTCGGATATCCACCCCGCGACATCGGCCACAGTCGCGTCCCGCTTCCACCGCAAAGAATCACCGGATGAAGGTGCATCGTCTTACTTCCTTTCTACCTATTGTTTTAACGGACAAGTTGACACCGATCACGACTGGCTGTCCGTCCTTATCGAGCGGAGTCTGACGATCGACGACGCGCAGCCGGCCACCGACGAAATCTATCGCCGGATTGGGTCTTTCGAAATGCAGCGTCTTCGGCGCCGGGCGGTGTTTCAGGCACAGCATCGCTTTATGGAATGTGCATCAGCCTGTCACTCGAAAGGCATCTGTTGGAGGTCTCGTCTTTTCAGGTCGGATATCATCCGCAACAGTCTCCGTGCTTTCATGATATGCCCGGCGGCTGGGCGTCCGTGCCTTCGCCCATCGCTTTCGCACGCAGTTGCAGCTCCGCCTCTCCCCTTGCAAGCTTGGCGAGCATGGCGGCATTGCGCACGATCAGGCGTCGATAGTCACGTTCGACCACCTGTCCGTCGATAAGCGAGCGGATGGCGCGCGATACCGTTTCGCGGCTCACGTTCGCCATGATCGCTATGGCCTGCTGGTTGGGCAGATTCTCGATCGTCAGCAGGTCTCCAGCGCTTTTTCGCATCGACGCTTCCAGCACCGAATACACCCTTGAATACGCGCGGGTGAGACCGAGCATCGACCGGTAGTTCGATGCCTGTCGGATGGTGCGGCATAACCGTTGCAAAAGCGCCTCAACAACAGCCGGGTTGCGGTAAAACAGTTCCTGTGCCTGAGGCTTTGGCAAAAACCCCACGACCGATTCGGTCGTCGCGATGATCGAAGCCGAGCGGGGGCCGCCGTCAATAATTGACAGTTCGCCGAAGTAGTCTCCTGGCTCAACAAAATTCAGTCCGACCTCCCGGCCGTCTTCCGAGAGCGCAATGACCTGCAGGCGGCCGGACATCAACATCAGCAGGGAGGAACCCGCGTCGCCCTTATGAACGACGAATTCCCGTTTGCTGAAGCGGCGATAGCGGATATGGCGGCTGGTCTCTTCAATGACATCGTCTGCTACGTTGCGTAGCAGTTTCTGTTGTTTCAGGAGGTCGGTTGCCTTTAACGGGCCAGTGTTGATCGTTCCATCTTCTGTCGACATCTCTTGATTGTTTTTCCCCGGCTTTGACTCGCACAGACAATAGGCGCACTTTGCATGGATATCTGTGACGACCGTCACATCTTGCAGACAAAATATGGCTGATGATTGCGCCCACCGCACTGCATGGCGGATATCGGGAAAAAACAGATGCATAAACGCATGATAAGGGGACCGGAAGCGGTCGCACTGCAATTCGTTGTGGGAGCAGCTTTTTTCCTGCAGGGAGCCGCACACGCGGAGCCTGCGATGCTGGGCAATGCAGTTGTCGTGATTGGCCAGGCATGTGCGCAACACGCGCAGACCAGCTGCGCGTCACTTGCCAGGGGCGCCGCCATTACCGAGGGCGATACGGTCCAGACGGGCGCAGATGGGTACGTGTATATCACCACGGTTGATCACGGCTTCATCAGCGTGCGTCCGGATTCGTCGTTCACGTTCGAGCGGTACGAATACGACCCTGCGGATCCGCAAAAAACGGTGATCAAACTCTCGCTGCATAAGGGCGTGGTGAGGGAGATATCCGGCACGGGCGCTCAGGCGGCCCGCGACCACTACCGGATGAATACACCGGTTGCTGCGCTCGGTGTGCGAGGCACCGATTTCACGGTGTTTACCGACGCCAACATGACACGCGCCGATGTGCGTAGCGGTGGCATTGTGATGACGCCGCTCGGTGCGAGCTGCGCAGAAACGGGTACGGGCCCGTGCGAGGGTCCGTCCGCGGCACAACTGTTCGCCGGGCAGCGCAACGCCGTGCTGCAGGTGTACCGCGGCAGCGCTCGCCCCGTCGTGGTTGATTCGGCACTCCCGGGGCTGATGCCAGAGCGGACGACCGCCGCACTGCAAAGTGAGGAAAACAGCGCGCGCACGGCTACCACGCAGCCGCCGGTCAATCCCGGTGTTGCGCCGGCAGAGCTGAACTTTCCGCTGACAGCGCCCGTCGCCCCGCCACCGGCACCGGCGCCCGTGCCCGTCGCACCGCCACCCGCCCCTGCTCCTGCTCCTGTCCAACCGCCCGAGTCACAGCAGATCTTCTGGGGACGCTTTACGCCGCTTGCCTCCGCCCAGGCGGATACCACACTGGCTGCCCTGCTGCAGCAAGGCAGCGATCAGGTGGGTCTGTTTGCGCCTTTCGCCATGACACGTACTCCGCAGACGGACATGGTGATGCCCGCGTACGGCATCTTTACATTTGGTCTGCAGGCGTCCAGTGCCTATGTGATGAATGCCACAACGGGCGCAGCGACCCAGGCGCAGATCAGCAATCCGTTCCTGTCGATCGATTTCGGCGCCGGTACCTTCCAGACGAAGCTTAATCTCAGTGCGAACGGCACGAGCTATGGGATTTCGGCACAAGGTCGCGTAGGCCCTGACGGCACGCTGCACAGCGACTATGGCTGGCCGGCCACCATTCAGGGCGCGCTCGCGGGGAAGAATGCAACGCAGGCCGGCTACCTGTTCCTGCAGGCGCTGGACGGGAAGAATACCGCGGTCGGAGCGACGCTGTGGTCCCGACAGTAGGCTTGACCACGCTCGATCGCATCCGCCTCACGATATTCGGACTGGTTTCACTGACAGCGTGTCTGCTGGCGAGCGGCGTGTGGTCGCCCGAGCTTTACCGCCGGATCGGGAACGCGATTGACGACTGGCGGCAGGTGCAATTGCTGAGCGCCCGCCCCGACCCGCGCATCGCGGTCGTCGACATCGACGAGCGCTCGCTGGAGGCGATCGGGCCATGGCCCTGGCCGCGCGCTGTCATCGCGCGGCTTGCACAGAATCTGTTCGTGCAGTATCGCGCCAAAGCCGTTGGCCTCGACGTCATGTTTCCTGAAGCGGGATCGCCCCAGGGCGACCACGCGCTGCTCGCCGTCGCGCATCAGTTTCCGCTCGTCTTTGCCCAGGCATTCGCCCTGTCCGGCGACGCCGATGCGCCTCATGCAGGTCATATCGGTGGCGCGCTTGCCGCAGGCACCGGGGTGGCGCACGCACCGATAGCTTCCGGTTTTGTGGGCAACTTCTTTGACGCGACCGATGTCTGTGTCGGCCATGTCACGCCGCACGCCAGTCTCGACGGCGTCGTACGTTCCATTGCCCCGGTGATCCGGTATGCGAACGCAGTCTACCCGATGCTTGCATGGCAAATGATGCATTGCCGCGCTGGTCGGCAATCGCCCGTGATGCCGATCGACAGGTTGCCCGTGGACCCGCATGGATTGATGCACATCCCGTTCAGACATCCGGTCCAGTCGCTCGACGTGGTCTCCGCTTACGATGTGCTCGCCCAGACGGCGCCGTCCGCACTGCTCGCGAAACGTTATGTGCTGGTTGGCTCGTCGGCGCTCGGACTGACAGACCACGTCGCCTCGCCAATCGATCCCTGGCTGCCTGCGGTCATCGTGCATGCGGAACTGCTTGGCGAAATGCTCGATCTTGGCTCAGGCGAAGGCGCCCCGCGACCGGCAGCATGGCTTCCGATGGCATGGACTGCCTGCTCGATTGTCGCGTTTGCGGTGCTGTTCCGGGTGCAACGCGCGAGCATCGCGCTTGTCGCACTGGTTACGGCCACGTCGTTGTGGCTTGTGCTGCTCGCCTGGACGCGCATCGTGCCTGCGGGCCTGGCTGCATTGCCGCTGGTTCCCGCCGCGGCATTCCTGCTCCTTCAGGCGCCTGTTGAATGGATCTCTTCCCAGGCGGCAATACGCTCGTTCGAACGTCGCTTCAACCGTTATTTGCCCCCGACGGTGCTGCGCGAAATTATCCGGCAGCGCGGTCTCGTCACTTTCAAACCTGAGCGCCGGCAGATCTCAGTGCTGTTTGTGGATATTGAAGGTTACACGCGCGTTGCCGAGCAAATGCCTCCCGAGCAGCTCGCCACGATGACTGATGTCATTCTGAGCCGCCTGACCGATTGCGTACATCAGACGCACGGCACGCTGGACAAATACATGGGCGACGCGTTGATGGCATTCTGGGGGGCACCTCTGGCCCAGTCTGACCATGCGGATCGTGCACTCGACTGCGCACTGGCGATGCTGCGCGAGATGAGGGAGCTTAACCGCAGTGCGCTGCCCGTCCTTGACGGCAGGATGATCCGGGTGCGCATCGGGGTCAACAGTGGCACGGCCGTGGTTGGTGAAATAGGCTCGGCATTCCGCAAGTCATATACCGCGATTGGCGATACGGTGAACGTAGCGTCACGACTCCAGGAATACGCCAGGACCCTGGAAACCAGTCTGCTGATCGGACAGGAAACGGCACGACAGACGGGACGTCATCGCCTGCAGGCTTGCGCCCAGGCAACACTGCGCGGACGCGATGCTGCTGAGCAGCTCTATACGGTGCACGAAGGCGAGCCCCATGCCATTCACTAGGCAGCGCATCCCTGCGCCGCCACCGGGCCGCGCAGGGGGCGCAATCCTCACGCTGGGGGTCGGTGCACTCTGCGCTGCTATTGGCCTGTTTGCGCCGCATGCGGTAGCACAGACGCCTGGGAACACCTTCGAGCAGACCATCAACGACGATCTGCAGGCCCAGGCGCAGGAGGCGATCAGCGACGGCCATCGGGAGCGCGCACTCGCGTTGCTGGACGAACTCGTGCAGCGCGATCCCCGCCAGGCGGGCGCGTTGCTCGATGCTGCAGTGCTGTATTGCCAGTTGGGGGAACGGACACAGTCCCTCAGGACACTCGCCCGTATCGAGGCACAATATGAGGTGCCGCCCGCAATCGGGAAGCTGATCACCTACTACAAGGCGAGCACTTGCGCGTCGGCGGGACCACGGCCGCAGCTAACGGCAAGCGTCGGAGCCGGCGTGACGTCGAACGCGAACTTCGGGCCATCTGATCCAATCGTGACCTTCGCGCCGGATGCACCATTGAGCTCGTGGAGCCTGGCGCCGGAAAGCCTCCCACACAGTGACCAGTACATCGAATCCGCCATTCAGGGCGAGTTGCCCATTCCGGCAGTGCCTGGCCTGGAACTGATTGCGGGACTTTCAGACCGCCAGTACCGCAGTCTGCACAACTTCGACCAGCGCGCGGCGACAGTCGGGGTGGCTGACAGAAGGAGTTTCCCGCAAGGCGAGCTGTATAACCAGCTCACGACGAACGTGCTGTGGCTCGGCACGCACATCTACCAGCGTGACATAGGATGGCACGGTGGCTTCTGGCTGCCACCGGCAGCATGGCGGCCGGTGCTCGCGCGCGGCGGAGTCGACCTGACGGTCGTGGACTCCGCCTATCCCGGCAATTCGCTTTACGATGCCATGTACTTCGCAGTGCGTGCCGCCTTCCAGGCGCACGTGGGCGAACGCACATCGATGCAACTCTTTGTCGGTCCGGCGTGGGACAGGCCGCATGGCGGCCGCCCGGGTGGAACGCAGCGCGGCTATTCAGCGTGGCTGTCACTCGACTACGATATGGATCGTCGTGGTCAGCTCGAAGCCGTCCTGCAACAACGGACATTGAATGACGCGACCGCCTACAACCCGGTATTTTTTGGCAGCCTCACCCAGCACCAGACAGTACGCTCAGCGGCGCTGCGCTATACCTATCCGCTGATTCGCGGCTGGTCGCTCTATGCGCAGGTCTCGGCACAGCGGGTTTCCGACTCGATTTCGCTGTTCGCCTATACCGTGTACAACGGCTCGCTCGGTCTGTCCTGGATGTACTGAGGCGACAATCGCCGCGGGAATCGCTAGAATAGCGGCAACTTTATCGTCACATCTCCGCCATGAAAAGCTCGATCAGCATTCTGCAGACACCGGCGGCCACCGCCGAAGACCGGTCTGTTTGCCTGGAATGGCAAGGATTGATTCACCAGCAGTCGTATGACTCGGTCGACAGCCTGTTGCACGAGGTCACCCACGCGGCGCTGGCGCAATCCACCGGTCCGACAGCCACGGTAGAAATTGCGGTGGTCGGCCAGTCTGACGGGCTGCTGCCGTTGGGCCACTATCTGCTGTAAAAAGCAACACTTCAGACCAGTCGGGTAACGGTCCCGACCGGTCTGCTCTGCGCGCCTATTCGAGAATCTGCGCGAGCGTCTGGGAATAGGCTGCGGCAATTGCGGCCCAGTCTCCCTGCGCTTCGACGCGACAGCGGGCGTTATGCACCATGGAATCGCGTTCTGCCTGCGTCAGTTGCAACATCGCATCGATGCCTTCCGCGAAAGCATCTGCATCAGCCGATACATATTCTTCGCCGGCACAGTAACCGAGGCCACGTGCACCGAACTCGGTGCTCACCACAGGCAGGCCGACTGCCGCATATTCGAGCAGTTTCAGGTTTGTTCCTGATCCTGAAATCACCGGGTTCAGGCCCACGTCACAGATGGCAAGCCAGCTGGCTTTTTCCGCATCGCTTACGACGCCCAGAAGGCCGACGTTCGCCGGCCGCTCCCATGCCTCGATCGCGTGGCAGACCGAACCCAGCAACACGAAATGGACCGAGGGCAACTGTGCGGCCGCCTCGATGACAAGGCGAGCGGCATCGATATTCGGACCGTGAGCGCTACCCATGAAGAGCGCGAGGGGGTTCGCTACGCGAAGCGCCGAGCGGCGACGCTGTGTCTGCGCGGCAGTACGCAAACGCGTTGCGGTGACATCGATCCCGTTCGGCACGACAATCAGCTTCGCGCCATCGTCTTCTACCCCATAGAGTCCAACCATGCGCTCGCGGTCCTGGGCCGAACATGCGGTCACGAGTGCCGCGTCGAGCACGGCTCGCCGTTCCAGCGCCGACACCTGATCGATCGCCCAGCGATGCGAGCCGTAAATATCCGCCTTGAGATCCGCCTCGACGTTGTGCGCTTCGTAGACAAAAGCCCGGGACGAGACCTTTCGCAACGCCGGCATGGTGTAGGGATGGGAACACACGATCAGGTCGGCGCGACGTGCCAGCGCATCAATGGCGTCGAGCCATTGGGGCGCTGTGCCCGGATGCAGCGCCGCTGCCAGATCTTCAACGGAAGCACCGAGCGTGTTCTCCAGTTGTTGCTCGACCTCGGCGAATGCCTGCGATTTCGGCACCAGTTCCTCGCTGAAGTCGGCAGCAAGATTGCGCACGCCGCGCAGATGCGATGGCGCCAGATTGACGAATTGCACCTGAAACTGTTCGGCAACACGCGAATAAAGCCCGTGCAGGCGTAGTTTGCCGCCACTGATCACCGGCGCAATGGGATAGGTATTGAGGACCCCGAGAACGGGCTTGGCACGCCGGGTGACAACGCTGGGCGCAGCCTGGGTCGCGGCACCCACTCTCTGGTTGCCTGAGGCGGGTTGCCGGCCGGCCGAGACCAACGCATCGCACAGGCTGTTCCAGTCCAGGTGCGCCACGCGCGTGCGGCCAGCCAGCCCCATTTCCAGTGCCCGGGGCAGATCACCGCAGACACGCTGCATCGCGCCCGCAAGCGCGTCGGCGTCGGGCTCGACGACGAACCCGGAGCGCTCGTGCTCGATCAGTTCGAGCGGACCGCCCGAATCCGTTGTGGTAATGACCGGTTTTGCCGAAAGCATCGCTTCGAGGGTGATCAGACCGTAGTCTTCATCACGTGGCACGAACGGCACGCACACTGCCCGCGCGTACTCCTGCGCCAGCACGGCGTCAGGAACCCGCCCGAGAAAGCGAATACCGCTATGACCGGCCGCTGCCTCGCGCAGTCGCGCTTCATCGGGTCCGCTGCCTGCAATGTGGAGGGGCATGTCTACCCCACTCTGCCTGTAGGCCTTGATGATGAGATCGATCCGCTTGGCCGGATCGAGGCGGCTTGCGCTGAACAGGGTCTGCTGTGGCCCGGGTGCGAGACCTTTAAGGCTGGTCGGATGATGATGTACGGCAACCTTCACACCCGCCGGGAAATAGCCATCGCGCGCCGCGACGACCCGGGAGATCGCCGCATAGTGCACGATCCGGTCGGGCCGCATTGCCACTGCATCAAGCAGACGGATGGCCGCACGCGTCACAGGGCCGGGAAAAGCCCAGCACGGCGCTTGCGGCGAGCGCTGCCAGGCCGCGTCGAGTGCATCGAGCAGATCGTCAAACTCGACGTCCGCTGCGCGACAGTTGGCCAGTGCGTCCACGATCCGCACCGGCATGCCAAGTGAGAGCAACGCGTCCTGATCGAAGTGCGTCGGCATGCCGGGCGGGTAGCAGTCGTACAGTCCACGCAGCGTATGCTGAAGATACACCACATGATTGCGGTGCCGGATCGCCCATGCCGGGTACTTGGTGCTGATGACCAGGTCGAAGTGGCTAAGGTCGAGCTGGGAAAAACGGCGATAGCTGGCCAGCAGCTCGCCCATGCTTCGCTCGGGAGTTGGCACCTTCAGCAAGTCCGCCTGAATCCCAGGACGCGCATTCAGCGCATCGAGCAGGCCCCACCACAGGTTCTCCGCGCCGCCGATCACGAAGGGCACCGGGCTCGGCGCAACAATGGCAATTCTCATGGAAAACCGGGTCAAAGAGGTTGGGTAAGCGCGTCGACAACGTGACGCCACGAGATATCCGCCGCCCGGTAAGCTTCGCGGCCACGAAGCCCCGCCTCGGCGGCCTCACGCGGATGTTGCGCGAGCCAGTCGAGGCGTTTTGCAAGCGCGTCGGCGTCTGGCATTTCTACCCAGCCTGTGTCGCCGTGGCGAACGAACTCTAACGGGCCGCCAGAGTCGGTGCACGTGATGACAGGCTTTGACGACAGCATGGCTTCCAGTGTGATGTATCCATAGTCTTCGTCGAAAGCCGGAAACGCGACGGCCAGCGCACGCGCGTAAAAGGCGCGCTTTTCGGCTTCGGTAACATGCCCGATCAGCGAGACGCGATCGCTGACGCCATGGCGTTCGATAAGCGCGGCAAGCGCATCGCGCTGACCCCCTTCGCCGGCGAGCAGGATTTTCAGCGACGAGCGCATGCGCTGGGCCGCCTCGATCAGTAGCGATTGGCGCTTGAGGGTTTCGAGACGGCTCGGAAAGAACACGTAGGGCAACGCGGCTTCGCACCGGAACGACTCGGCCTGCGCCGGCGGATGGTAGAGCGGCGTCGCGGCAATCCGGTTGAAATCGTGCAGCCGCGCGGCGACGCGCCGCGAATTGGCGAACACGCGATTCGCACGGGAGAGTGCGACGTTATCGAATGCGATCACCTGTTCACGCAGCCGGGTCAGCTCAGTTGAGGCTTGCGAGGCGTTGTACAGTTCGTAGACGGCGCGGTGCTGGTGCATCACCCATACCCGGTGATCGGGATGGGCGAGCCCGTAACCTGGGAACTGCAGGCTAATGACCTGATCAATCGTGACGCCGTTGGGGCGCACAAAATCAAGCGACGCTGCGTGTTCCATTGCTCGGACGATGTCCTGTTCCGGCGAGAACCGGAACGGCAGGCGTAACAGTTCGACATCGTGCCCTGCCTGCTGCAACGCACGGACCACGCCGGCGATGTGATATGAAGCGCCCCCGTGCATGAACGGCACGAGGTTGGCCGTCACGAGAATCTTCACGCCTGAACCCCTGCTGCAGACTGCTTGCGGCCCAGGACTGCAAAGTCCTGCGGACCGCACAGATGCCCATTGACGCGCTCCGTGAGCGGATCATTACCTGGCACCTTCGCTTCTTCCGGGTAAGGGCTGCTGCGGATGATGTCAATCGCTTCAAAGCGGTGATACTTCAGCAGGAACCAGATCGCGCTCGGCGTGACCGGATTGCGGTGCGTGAAGTCGTGATAGAACGTGTGACTGCCCACCAGCACGTTTTCCGGGTTCGGCGTCTCGAACAGTACTGAGCCGCCCTCCACCAGCACGCGGTAGCTCTCCTGCACGAGGGCGAACAGATAATCGAACGGCAGGTGCTCGATGATATGAAAGCCGGTGACTGCGGCGACCGACCCGGTGGGCAGGCTGCGCAGGTAGGTGAGTGCATCCGTGCACCGTACATTCAGTCCCTGCGCGATGCAGGCATCCACCATTACGCGGTTGACATCAATGCCAATCGCGTCGCGACCGTTCTGCCGCGCATACGATAGCCACTCACCCCGGCCACAGCCGATATCCACGATCTGATGCGTCAGTCCCTCTGCATGCGGCACACATGTCGCAAGCCAGTCGTTATAGATGGCGAGTTTCGCGAGCACACTGTCGCGACTACCACGATTGGCATCTTCGAACGCAAGGTAATAGGCGTCGATTGTTTCTGGCGACACCACGGGCCTGGGTACCAGTTCCTCATGCATATCGGTCAGGCGCCGCGACAGCTGCTCGACCTGCTGGCCATGTCGCAGCACAACCCCGACGGTGTTTTCGAAGCGGCCTCGCCATGCAAGCAGCGAACGCCTGATCACATACCGCGCGTACAGGCGGTCGGCATATCGCCCGGCACGCAAGGCGACTGCCCCCAGTCCCGCGCGGCGCAGCAGGCGATCTGCCGCCGTCACCGCGACGACGGCCTTTAACCCCGCCACCGGCACAGCAGCGCGGCGCCCCTCTTGCGACATGCGCAGCCGGCCCAGCACGACGAGCCGGCTCGCCCCGCGCGCGAGCTGGTTCACATAATTGGCGCGGCCTGTTTCGTCAGCCTCCCGCCCTAGCAGAAACCGATAGGCGGCGCGGACAAACTCAGGGTTGTCGACGACGAACAGGCGTTCGATAGCGCCTCTATCGGCAAGATCGGCGGCGTCCGGCGCTGGTTCAGATTCGCAGATCGAACGATCCATGGTGAGCGTGACGCCCGTGTCATCAGGAGAAGCATGCGCGGCTGCCTCGGCCTTGACACGCGCAATCAGATCTTGAAGTACTGCGTTTGTCATGGTTCTTGTAACGTGGGTTCCGCGAAATCCCGTACAGGGTATTGATCAAAGCGGACCGGCACGTAGCACAGTCCGGAAAAGGGCTCGTCGCTGAAACCAGCGATTTCGAAGGCCGCGGCGGCATCCCACCAGTGCTGGCAGTCGTGCACGTGGGTATCATCCGAATGCAATGCGACGGTCACCGTATATTTGCCCGGAGCGAAATTCAACGGCAGCGAGAAGCGGCAACAGACACTAGTACCCGCCGCAAACTGCGCCTCCTTGCGCAACAGGGCCGTATTGGTGCCGAACACATCCTGACCAAAACGGTCGCGAATCAGGATGCCCACCGAAAGCTGGGTAGTCTGGCTTGACTCGCATTCGAGCTCGATCGTGATCTCTTCACCCGACGCAAAACGCATGGCGGGTCCGAACCGGTTTGATAGCACCACGTTCCGGATGCGGGTGCGCAATGCCCCGTACGAATCCGGCGTCGACTCATCCGTGTGCGGCGCTTCGTCGTCGATGCCAGCAATCAGCCGGTAATAGATCTGCGCGGCCTCATCAGGCAAGCCGTCAAAGGCGATCCTACCGTCCGAGAGCAAAATTGCCCGATCGCAGAGGAGCTTCACCGAATTGATGTCGTGAGACACGTAAAGGATGGACCCGCCACTATCGCGGAACTCCCGGATGCGCTTCAGGCATTTCTGCTGGAAGCGGGCATCGCCCACTGCCAGTGCCTCGTCCACAATGAAGCAGACAGGGTCCGCGTGAATGGCCACCGCAAAACCGAGCCGCATAATCATGCCCGAAGAATAGGTCCGCAGCGGCGCATCGATGAAGCCGGCCAGTTCCGAAAAAGCGACGATCGCTTCGAATCGCTCCTCGATTTCCGCACTGGTCATGCCGATCAGTCGTGCATTCACCGCGATATTTTCGCGACCCGACAGTCTGCCGTCAAAACCGGTACCCAGCTCCAGCAGGCCCGCGATACGCCCACGGCGCGCGATCGTTCCCGCATCGGGCATCAGCACACCGCTCACGAGTTTGAGCAGGGTCGATTTGCCTGCACCGTTCTGTCCGAGCACGCCAATCGCCTCCCCTTGGCCGAGCGAAAACGAAACGTCCTCGAGTGCAACGTGCACGCGATGCCGCGCCTTCCCGAAGAGGCCTTCAAAAAGGCGATCGGCGGTCCGGTTGTAGACTTTAAAACGCTTCGAGAGCCGTTGGACCTCCAGCACCGGCAGACCGTTCTGCACACGAGCTGTCATAGCATATCCCTCAATTCGGATTGCAGACGGCGCAGCAGCAGCCGGCTCGCAAGCAGACTGGCGCACGCGGCCAGAGCGAGCCCGATCACTTCCTTCATCGGCGGATACTGATGCCACACGATGATGCCGTGCACGGCATCGATAGCCCAGAAGATCGGACTCAGGTGCAGCGCCCTCGCGGCCCAGGGAGGCAGAATCGAGGCGAGGTAGACGACTGGTGTCAGCCAGAAAGCGAACTGCAGAATCACGTTAAGGACATTCTTTATGTCCGGTATGAATACGTCGAGCGTGCCCAGAATGATGCCGACTCCGTAGGCAAATGCGCTGAGCAACAGCGCGATGAGGGGAAGTGCCAGCCATTGCACACCAATCGGGTGACCGATAATCATCAGGAATGCTGCGAAAAAAGCCATAGTGATGGCGTACACCGCCCACTCCGCAATCACGATATGAAGCGGCATGACCCACAAGTCCACGCTGATCTTGCGGATCAGGTGTGCCTTTGAGCCGTAGACAGGGGTAAGCCTGTTCAGCAGGTTGGCGAAGAGATTCCATGTGAGAAGCCCCCCAATCAGATAGACCGTATACAGATAGGGATCCGCATCCGCGCCAATTCGTGTGCGCATGAACCGGGAAAACACAGTGCTGAACAGCACCACAAACGTCAAAGGCTGGATCAGCAGCCACGCGGCGCCGAGCGCATTCTCGCGGTGCCGGTCAATGAGATCCTGGCGCGAGAGGAGCAGCACATGCGCGAGGCTGGTTCTTAATGTATGCATGAACAGATTGGAAGTGGACCCGACACCTGCGCTGTCTGAAGTTCTCAGGCGATGATCTGGCGATAAATGGCAAGGGTTTCGTCGGCGGTACGTTGCCAGCTGAAGCAGCGCGCACGAGCGCTTCCGGCTGCGATTAGCCGTTCGCGCAACGCGCCGTCGTCGATCAATGCCTGCATGGCGTCGGTAAACCCCTCGACATCGTCTGCGTCGCGCATGATAGCAGCCTCGCCCGCCACTTCCCGCAGAGCCTGAGCCGTCGAGCACAGTACCGGGACGCCGGACGCCATGGCCTCAACGACTGGCAATCCGAACCCCTCATACACTGACGGATACACCACCGCGAGTGCGCCCGCGATCAGGAGCGGAAGCTCATCGTCGGATACATAGCCTAGCTTGCGTACGAAGCCCTCACGCAATCCGTGCTCGAGTGCGGCGTGCAGGGAGTCAGTCAGCCACCCTTCCACGCCAATCAGGGTAAGCGGGAACTTGCAACGCACCTTGGCCGGCAGGCGTGCATGTGCAGCGAGTGCAGTAGTCAGATTCTTGCGCGGCTCGAGCGTGCCCACTGCCGCAAAGTACTGCCCGTGCACGAGGCCATGACGCGCCAGCACGTCGCGGGTCGTCTCGGACGAATGCGGCCGGAAGCGCGTCGAAACGCCGTTATGCACCACTCGGATTTTCTCGCGTGCGACCGGAAAACAGGCGAGCAATTCATCCCGCACAAAATCCGATACGACGATAACCCTTTCCGCTCGCTCGAGAGCCCTGGGAAAGTTTGCGCGCAGAAGCGCAAGGCGAGGTGCCGGATGATACTCGGGATAGCGCACCCAGGATACGTCGTGCGCGGTGATAACCGTGGGACCGCGAAACCGGAACGGTATGAAGTTCGGATCGTGATAGACCTGCGGGGCACGCTGCCGTCGTATGCCTGAATCGAAGCGATACTGTTCGACATGCGGCATGAAACGGTAAATGCCGGGAACAAATCTGCGCGCAAAGCGCTTGGCGTTCCCGGCGACCACCGTACGCCACGACCTCGCTCCCATCACCTCGGCGGATGGAGAGGTACCACCCGCCTCACGCGACGCAGACCAATGCGTCCCATAGAAAAACCGCACGTTGTGCCCCCGCTGAACGAATTCGCGGGCGAGATGCGACGCATATTGTCCGATACCGGTCAGTGGCGTGAGTAAGGCACGTCCACCCATTGCAATATCGAGTTGAGCGTCAGAGTTATGTTTTTGGAGCATCTACTGCCTGCTATAGGGGATTCTGGAAGCAGCGCAAGTATCCGGCTTGTTTTCCCAAAATGATGTGACGGCCATCACATTTTTCGCGGTCTTGATCGATCAGAATGAGCGCCGTCACAAGGGGTCGACCCAGTGGTGTCGAATAGCTAACAGATCAGAAAGCAGACCAGTCGAGAGGTGTCGCGATCAGCCAGCGCGACAACATAAAAATGACAAAGAAAGTCCGGGTACCGTCGAACGAGATCATTCAGGCGCTGTTGGGTTACCGTCGGGTGTTCCGCACTATCGGTATCTTCAGCATGCTCATCAACCTGTTGATGCTCGTGCCGTCAATCTACATGCTGCAGGTTTACGACCGTGTCCTGCCCAGCCGCAACGGCGTCACGCTTGCGATGCTGACACTGATGATGCTGGGGATGTATGCGTTCACAAGCGTGCTCGAGTATGTCCGCAGCTTTATTGTGATCCGGGTGGGCGGCAAGCTTGACATGCATCTGAATAGCCGCGTCTATACGGCTGCGTTTGAAACGAACCTTAAACAGCAGGGAGTCAATGCTGGCCAGTCGCTAAACGATCTGACCACGATCCGGCAGTTCGTGACGGGCAACGCATTGTTTGCGTTCTTCGACGCCCCGTGGTTTCCAATCTATCTGGCCGTCATCTTCATCTTCAATGTATGGCTCGGCGTTTTTGCGCTAGCGGGCTCGGTGGTTCTCATTGCGCTCGCCATTGCCAACGAGCGCGTTTCACGCCGTCCGCTGGCCGAAGCAACTGCCCTGTCGATCCGCTCCAGCTCGCTTGCCACTGCCAACCTGCGCAACGCCGAAGTCATCGAAGCAATGGGGATGTTGCCCAACCTGATGTCCCGGTGGTCGGTACTCAACGCCGGATTTCTGGCACGGCAGGCTGAAGCCAGCGAGAAAGCAGCGATGGTGGGCAATGTGACGAAATTCGTCCGCCTGTCCCTGCAGTCGCTTGTACTGGGAGTTGGCGCGCTGCTCGCAATCGACGGCAAGGTCTCGCCTGGCATGATGATCGCCGGCTCGATTCTGATGGGCCGGGTGCTGGGCCCCCTGGAATTGGTGATTTCCGTCTGGCGCCAGTGGAGTGGCGCGAGAAGTGCGTACGACCGGCTCGTGGAGCTGCTCGAAAACAATCCGGCGCGCCGTATCGGCATGAGCCTGCCGCCCCCGGCAGGCCGCCTGACGCTCGAGGCAGTGAGCGCGGCGGCGCCGGGTTCACGTCTGCCGGTCGTGCATGGCCTGTCTTTCACGATCGACGCGGGCGACATCGTGGGCGTGATCGGGCCGAGCGCATCCGGCAAGTCAACGCTTGCGCGGCTCATGGTCGGTGTATGGCCCGCCGCTGTCGGGACGGTGCGGCTTGACGGAGCCGACATCTACCAGTGGGACAAGGACCAGCTCGGACCGCACATCGGCTATCTTCCGCAGGACATTGAACTGTTCGGCGGCTCGATCGCCGAAAACATTGCGCGCTTTGGCCAGATCGAATCAGAAAAAGTCATCGAAGCGGCGCAGCTCGCGGGCGTTCACGAGATGATTCTGCGTTTGCCGCAGGGCTATGACACGCTGGTGGGTGACCGGGGTGCGGGGCTTTCCGGAGGTCAGAAACAGCGTATCGGTCTCGCTCGTGCGCTCTATGGTGATCCATCTTTTATCGTCCTCGATGAACCCAACTCGAATCTGGACGAGACAGGCGAGGCAGCACTCAAGCACGCCATCGAGCGTCTGCATAGCGCCGGCAAGACAGTTGTACTGATTACCCATCGCACGAGCATCATTGCGGCGACCACCAAGCTACTGCTGCTGGTAGAAGGCCAGCTCAGGATGTACGGCCCGACCGCGCACGTGCTCGCAGCGTTGCAGAACGCCCCGGCACAATCGGCCGCCGCGGAACCGGCCGCTGCCAGAACGACTCAGCCCAATAACAATCAGCCATCCGCCTCCCAAACGGCGGAGGCAACAGTCTGACCCGCAGGGTTTCCATGTTCAATTTCCCAAGCAAGAAAGCGGCGGTGCCTGCTGTCGAGGTGCTCGGAACCGCATTGCCGCCCGTTGTCGATGTCGACGAATCACGATACGTCAAACTCGGTTGGACCGTCGTTCTGGTAGGCGTGGTGGGTTCACTCCTGTGGGCCGCATTCGCGCCCCTTAGCAAAGGTACGGCAGTTCAGGGAACAGTTGTCGTTGCAGGTAACCGCAAGACAATCCAGCACCCGACCGGCGGCATCATTCGCGACATTCTCGTGCAGGACGGCGATGATGTGAAGGCCGGGCAGGTGCTCGTCAGGATGAACGACGTCCAGACGAGGTCCCAGGCCGCCACCATCCGGGCGCAATATCTGACGGAGCTGGCAACGAAAGCGCGCCTCGTCGCCGAGGCGACGAATATGAAGGACATTACGTTTCCACCCGAGTTGATGGACCGGGTCGCGGCCCATGACGAAGAAGCTGAAGACGACGTGAGGCTGCAGCAGCAACTGCTGAATTCACGCCGACTGGCACTGAAGGCGTCAGTCGGTGCGCTGCTCGAGACCATTGCCGGCTACCGTGCACAGCTGGCCGGTCAAAGCGACTCACAGGTACAACAACTGGCCGAGCGCAGGACCCTACAGGATCAGTTGACCGGCGTGCGGCAGCTCGCGGGCGAAGGCTATGTGCCACGCAGCAAACTGCAGGATCTTGAACGCCAGGAAGCCGCGCTCAACAGTGACATTTCCAGGCAGACCGGTACCACCGGACAGCTGGCGAGCCAGATGGCCGAGGCACGCCTGCATATCGCGCAGTTGCAGGAAGACTATATGAAAGACGTACGCACGCAGCTCAGTGAGGTGCAGCGCGATACAGAGGCGCTGAAAAGTCGTCTGGCGGAAAGCGAGTTCGAACTTGCCAACACCGAAGTCCGCTCTCCCGTCGACGGAACAGTTGTGGGCGTGAACGTCTTCACCAATGGAGGCACGGTCGCAGCAGGCGCAAAGCTCATGGAGGTGGTGCCCAGTGGTGAGCCGCTGGAGGTCGAAGGCCAGTTGCAGGTCAACCTGATCGACAAGGTTCACAAGGACATGCCGGTCGACATGATGTTTACCGCGTTCAACCAGAACAGCACGCCAAAAATACCGGGGATGCTGACCTTCGTATCCGCCGACCGTCTGGTGGACGATCACACGGGCGCCCCCTACTATCGGGTGCGCGCAAAGGTCACGCCGCAGGGCATGAAACTCTTACAGAACCTGAACGTGAAGCCCGGCATGCCAGTCGAAATGTTCGTCAACGCAGGCCAGCGCTCGATGCTGAGTTATCTGCTCAAGCCGATCATCGATCGGTCGCACACCGCATTGACGGAGGACTGACGTGCAAGGTGTGCTTATAGCCCTGCTGGGGAGCAGGTCGTTCTCCGCCGGTTCGCGCCGGATTACCCGCACCGGCCCTCGACTGCACGCCATCGCGCTTGCGATATCGTTCGGCGCCGCGCTCGTCGCGCCAAAGGCGGCGCACGCGCTCGGTTTGGCTGACGTTTATGAGGCAGCGCTAGGTCACGATCCGGTGTTCGCGGCAGCGGCGAAGCAGAAGGAAGCCGATGACGCGAACGTTGCGATCGGCCGCTCCTACCTGCTACCGAACGTGTCGGCGAATTATTCGACATACCGCAATGTGACCGGCACGACATATTTTGGGCAGCCACCAGGCGACGTCTCTGTCCATCAGGTCTACGGGGCATATTCCGAGGGTGTTTCGCTGCGACAATCCCTGATCAACTTCGAGGGCATTGCGCGTTACCGCTACGGCAAGGCAACTGCACTGGCTGGCGACGCGACGTTTGATGACCGCAAGCAGGAGCTGCTCGTACGCGTGCTGGGCGCCTATACGGACACCGTGTTTGCTCAGGAGCAACTGTTACTTGCTACTGCCCAGAAAAAGGCATTTGATGAGCAGTTCGCGGGCAACGTAGCCATGTTCAAAAACGGGGAAGGCACGCGCACCGACATCCTCGAGACAAAGTCGAAGGCGGAGCTGGCACAGGCAGATGTGGCCGACGCGCGAGACAATGTCGATAACGCGGCGCATACGCTTGAGGCACTGACAGGTTTGCCCGCGTCGCTGGACATCGCCGGCCTTGACCGGCTCAAGGATGACTATCAACCGACGCTACCCTCGCCGCTCGGCTTCGACGAATGGCGGGATATTGCCCTTGAGAATAATGCCCAGTTGATCGCTGAACGGCACTCTGTTGAGGCAGCGGGGCAGCAGGTAAAAATTGTACGTGCGGGCTTTTATCCGCGTGTGGACCTTGTCGCCAGTATAGGGAAGAGCCAGTCCAACACACTAGATACCATCGGCCAGCGTTATCTGACCAAAGCGGTCGGAGTGGAAATAACAATACCGCTGTATTCGGGCGGACTTGTGCAGGCGTCGTCGCAACAGGCGCAGGCTAACTACGAACGGGCGCAGTTCGATTTGCAGGACAAGACCGACAAGGTGTTACTTGATTTACGCAAGCAGTACAACATTTGCGTCAGCAGCCTGACACGCATCGATGCGCTCAGGAGCGCGGTGGAATCCGCAACCCTGCAGATCACGGCGACCCAGAAAAGTGTGCAGGCCGGCATGCGCACGAACCTGGACGTACTGACGGCGACACAACAGCTCTACCAGGCCAAGCGGGATCTGGCGCGCACGCGCTATCAGTACCTGCTGGCCGAACTGCAACTCAAACGTGCAGCGGGAATATTGTCGCCGCAGGATCTGTATGGAATTGCGCAGTGGTTTGTTCCCTCTGCCCAGCTTGCGAACGCCGCCAATCCGATGCCGCTCATACACTGAACAGTGAGAACCGTGTTCCACACGTCACGCGGGGAGACGGTTCATGGCAATGCGCTCGCGGGTGCGGCACGCCTTTTTCGAGGCTAATAAGGCAAGCGTCCCCTGAGGCGCGCCCATTGACAACCAGCAGACGTAGCTGATCGGCGACGATGTCGATCTGCTGCGTACGCGCTCACCCCTCATCTGATCGGGTGACATTCCGCACCCGCCTGTCAGACACAAGCAGACACAAGTCGCCTCCCTGCTTCTTTGAACCCATGCTTCTCCATTTAACTTTGAAGATTGTGCTTGCCCGCACAATCTTCCGTCGGTATCTGCACTAAATTAGGTGAAGTCCTGGCACGGCAACTGAACAGTTCACAAGTCGGCTGCCACGCACTCACCGAAACAGATCTATGACATCCGAGCCAACCAGGAAGGCAAAGGCGGCCCGAAAGCGATACAGTCCCCGACGCTGGATCGTCGATTGGACCATTGAGCCGACCTCCGAACCAAACCATGTGAGCCTGTCCCTGTTCGTGGCTGACGAGTCGGACGATAGCGTCTGCTCATCGACAACCCGACACTACCTTATGCAGCAGGAGCGGATAGTGGACCTGATCCGCGAACTCGCGGGCGCGCTGGAACACTCGCAAGCGAGCCAGGCGCTTGAAGAGCAGGCGCTGGCGGCCGGCTCACAGGTGTCCGCGGAGCATGCTTCCAGACCAGACACTGCCGAGAAGGAAGCACCGGAGCAGTCGAGCCACTTTTTCCTCGGTGCTTATGGCCTCGTCGGCAACTAGCACTGCGCGACAGGCAATTTCGTTAAGTCATCGCTTCTCGCGCCAGGCAGGATCCGTTAGCTTCCGGCCTTCCCTCGTTCATTGGTAAGGCGGCACCGCACGGCCTGTATCGCCTCGCGCGCCCGACGCTGCGCGATGACGCTGACGAGGGGGACGCGTTGCAGGATGCTTCTCTATCGGCGTCGCGATCCTCAGCCGGTTCCTGGCTGCACAGTTTGTTGCCACCGGCGGCCTGAGTAGCAGCAAGGCTGTCCCGCTTCGGCGATGTACTGGGCTAACGGATTTGACGCACGAACAGGAATAATCACCACCTTCCGAAATGTGATAACGGTCACATTCGTCCTTGCTGGACACGTTATCGTAGCTTTGCTTGTCAGAATACAAGCGGCCATCGCAGTATCCCTACCGATTTGATCTCAAGGTCAGATTGGTGGAACCCTGTAGCACCGCCATCAATTTGCTCACATCAGATTGGTGGCGCTCCCTACTTCTCCGTCAAACATTCCTGCCGCTTCCCCCTTTTCAGGCATCCATCCCTCACCGGGTGCGGCACTTCCCGCCTGGACTTCCATCGTTTGACGACGTCATAAGTTACGCACACAACTTTTCCTACCTATTTGCGAATTTGTGAGCCACATCACACATTACTTGCTTCGGGGCATGGAAAATCCGCCGTGCGTTGTCAGTGTGCAGTGGCCAAGGCTTATTGCCAATTGTAGGTAAGTCGCCCCGGCCACTGCATGGATCTGCCGACGCTTCACACGTGTGATTAGATAACTCTCTAAGGAATGTTCAAATGGCCGCACTGTCCTACGCTGAACAAGTACAACAAGCATATCTGGCCTACTATGGCCGCCCTGCTGACCCGGCAGGTCAGCAATATTGGGTCAACCAGCTGACCGCTGCTAACGGCAACCTGAACTCGATCATCGACGCGTTCGGTAACTCGGCTGAGTCGACCGCTCTTTATGGCGGCTCGAGCACGGCAGCGCAAGTCAATGCGATCTATCAAACGCTGTTCGGCCGTGCTGCTGACGTGACCGGTCTGAACTTCTACGTGAATGGCATCGTCAACGGCCAATTCACGCTCGCTTCGGTCGCTCTGAACATCTACAACGGCGCTACCGGTACGGATGCGACAGAACTGGCTGCGAAACTGGGCTACGCTGATTCGTTCACCGCAGCGCTGAGCCAGTCGGCTGCTGGTGAAATCGCTTATTCGGGCAACGCAGCAGCGAACAACGCTCGCGCAGCAGTCGCATCGGTTGTTGACTCGACTTCGCAAGCTACGGCAACGGCGGCTCTGTCGACGACGATCGCGAACATCGGTACGGGCGCGGTTTCGCAGACGGTCACGCTCACTACGAGTGTGGATACGCTGACGGGCGCAGCAGGCGGCGGCAACGTGTTCGTCGGCGACGACACCGGCACGAACCCGACGGTGTCCGCTGCGGATTCGATCAATGGTGGCAGCGGTTCGAACAACACGTTCAAGCACTACCTGGCTGCAGCTGCAACGACCGTCCTCAATCCGACTCTGACCAACGTCCAAACGCTGTATATCAACGGTGGCGCGGCTGTTACGGCCGACCTGTCGAAGATTGCCGGTGTGACCAACGTTCAAATCGACAACCTCGGCGGCAACGCAACGTACACGTTGAAAGCTACCGAAGGTCTGACGGTCCTGAACGACAATGGCGCAACGGTCCGTAACGTGACGGCAATTTATGGCGCAACGGATACCGCTACCAGCATCACCCTCAGCGGCATGGGTAAGGCTGGCACGGCTGGCACGCTGGATGTCCAAGGCGCAGCTCTCGCTACGCTTAACCTGACGTCGACCGGCGCGGCCAACAACGTCACGCTGACGAACAGCGTTGGCACGGCGCTGTCGACCGTGAACGTCTCGGGTGGCACGGCACTGACGCTGACCGAAGGCCTGACGGGCGTGAAGACCATCAACGCCAGCACCGATACCGGTGGCGTATCGATCGTCGATACTGCAACGGTTAACACGACATTCGCCTTTACCGGCGGCTCGGGCAATGATTCGTTGAGCATCACGACGGCAAGCCTGGACGCCCTGGCGGCCGGCTCGCAGCTCAATGGCGGTACTGGTACCGATACGCTGATCATTAGCGACGCTGGGGTGGCTAACGCCGGCACGCTGTCGGCTGCAGAATACGCGACGCTGAACGCCACTACGAACTTCGAAGTTCTGGGTCTGGGTGGTACGAACGCAATTACCGTTGATGCTTCGAAAATCACGGCAGCCTTCGCCAACCACTTCGCAGTTTCCGATACTGGCGTCGTGACCATCAACAAGATGGTCGATGGCTCGACCGTTGACGTCACCGCTGCCCTCGCCAGCGACACATTTGGTGCTGCAGTGGGTTCGCAGACCTTGAACATGAACATCGGCTCGAGCACGACGGCGGGCTTGAACATGAGCGGGTCCACCGAGACCGTGACTGGCTTCTCGACCATCAACGTGTCGTCCAATGGTACCAACGCTGCTGCTAACCAGGTGGTGTTCGCCAACAGCGACAACGCCAAGTTCGTGGTGACGGGCTCGAACGACCTGACGATGACCGTGGCTGCCGCGTCCGCGACCGGCGACAAGATTGATGCGTCGGCTTTCACCGGCGTGTTCACGCTGACGGATTCGGGCAAGGGTGACGTCATCCTGACGGGCTCGGGCACGACGACCATCACTGAGTTGAGCGCCGGCACGCCGACCGCCGGGGATACCATTACGTTGCTCTCGGGCCACGCCAAGGTAGATACCTTGGTTCTGAATGCAGCTGGCACGCAAACGGACGTGGTGAATAACTTCGTGTTGAATCAGGACGTTATCCAGGGTAATACTACGGCGCTGAAAGTTGGTGCCGAACTCTCCGCCGTCAAGGGTATGGTAGCTTCGTCTGCTTACGCAAATGCAGCGGCCTTTGTCGCTGCGGCTCAGGGCGTGGCTGCGACGGCTGCTCATGACACGGTTGCATGGTATGACGCTGCAAACAACAACACGTGGGTAGCCTCGTTTAACGATACCACTGCCGGTCACGTGCACGTGGTCGAACTGGTTGGTCAACACGGAACGTCGGTTAGCCTGACGGCCGCTGCTGGCGCTGTCGTGATTCACTAATCTCTCTCGCGGGAGAAGCCCCTCTCAGGTCTGTAAGAGGGGTTGTTGAAGGCCAAACGAACCCCGTCTCTCACAAGGAGGCGGGGTTTTTCGCTTTAATGAAAACGTCCTTTCCACGTAACTCCATGTCCCTACCCGAATACATTACCCTCAACGGCACCAACTACGCCACGGCGAAGCTGCCGGAAGAAGCTCGCACGCAGGTGCAAAACATCCAGGTTGTCGACGCTGAAATCGGTCGCCTGCAACAGCAGCTGGCCATCGCCCAGACGGCACGCAATGCCTACAGCGCGGCGGTGGTGAATGCCATCAAGGTTCCGGCTTCCGAGTCAGCAGCTCCCGAAAAGAAAGCCCGCAAGCCACGCAAGCCGAAGGCTGAATGACGGACGCAAGGCGGCCCGAGCGCGAAACCCGCGCAGGGTGACCGGGCGCGTAGGCAGTTGAATAGCAAAGTTTCTCCGCGAGTTTGTGCTATGTTTTATCGGAACACTAAATTCATAAGCACTGCCCGCGAGAAGGGCCGTGCAGGGACAAAACCTTAATGCCGCAAACCCTTATCCCCGTCGCCCGCTGGAAGATTCATGCCGAATCAACGAACGAGCAGGCCGCCATTCGCCTGACTGGCCGGGCGCTCTCGGACGCAACGAACATGGGGCAGTGCATACAGACAGTCCTTCTGACGCATGACCAGGCTCAGGAACTTGTCTCCGGGCTGAATCTAGTGTTGCTGGAGCTGGAGCTGCAGCGGATTGCCGACCTGGCCCGGGGCGCCGAGGGCGCTGGATACCCGCCGTGACCGCTCCCGGATAAATATGTCGGACGCGACGAATTCCACACCGGTGGCGGAAGGCGCCCACTCTTCTTCGCTCATACCGGTAGACGTCTGGCAGATTGACTCGACGAGCCAGCATGTCGCGATGCGCCTGTACGTCAGTGAATTGATGGCAAGACGCGACCTCGCCTCTGCCGCCACGCTTCACGCCCGTCTGACATCGATGCGTAAATAAACTCACCCTGGTGCCGGGATCCATGAGCGAAGAGAATTCTTGTTGCTTACCGAGCATAAACAGTGCGTTTCAGCCCATCCTCTCTCTTGCCCATCAAGCGCCAGTTGGATACGAGGCATTGCTCCGTCCATGGCTTGATGGCAAACCATGTTCACCTTTGGAAGCCTTCCGCCGAGCAAGGCTTGTTGAGCGCACCGGCGAATTCGAGCGTGAGTGTGTCCGATGTCATGCAGGCCACTTCGCGCGCTTCGCGGACGACGAAAGCGTACTGTTTATTAACGTGCAGCCTGAAGTCCTCGTTCATCCGATTCATGGGCCCGGTCTCATTGCGGACATCCTGGGTTGCGGCATACCACCCGCGCGGCTCGCAATCGAAGTTCTGGAAACTCCACAACCACCAAATAGGGTGCTCGTCGATGCGGTCGCCCAGTTGCGGCTGCACGGCTTCCTGATCGCCCTCGATGATTTTGGCGCTGGCGACACAAACCTGAGCCGTGTCTGGGATCTGCGGCCTGACGTGGTAAAACTTGATCGCGAGTTGATCAGGCAAGCGGCAACGAGTTATCGCAATGCGCGCAGTCTTCTACGACTGGTTGAACTTCTGCACGAAACTGGCACGCTCGTCGCCGTCGAAGGTGTGGAAACGGAGGCTGAGGCGCTCCTGTGCCTCGATTGCGATGCTGACTTTGCGCAGGGCTACTACTTTGGACGGCCATCGGCGCTCGCCGACAAAAGCGACTTGCGAGTTTCCGGTACCGAGTTCCTGCCGAACAACTTTCAGAGCGGCGATCGAATCAAGCCCGTTGCAGACCTGGTGGGTTTGCAACCGTACTGGCAGGCGTTTCAGGATGTAACGCACGCCGTTTGCCTGGGACTGAATTTTGCCGAAAGCGCTACGCGCTTTCTTAGCCTTGCCCTGTCGCTTCGCATGTTTTTGCTGGATCAAAACGGAACACAAATCGGCTCGCCGGTAGAGTCACAAAATAATCCGATACGCAGGCAATCGCGGTTCCCAATGCTAACCAGGAGGGCCGGCGCCAATTGGTCAAAACGACCATACTTCAGAAACGCGGTAAGTCATCCCGGCGAGACCGTCGTAAGTGAACCTTATGTGACCTCGGGGTCGATGAATCTGTGCGTGACGCTCGCTGTCTGCGTCGAAACCGACGGAGCAAAGTACGTCATTTGTGGCGATGTACTCTTTCAGGAGTTGGGACGACATTGATGCGCGTCCAATGCCAAGAGCTTGAACGCTAAGGCCATGAAAGTACGCGAGAGAAAGATAATAGTCGGTCAACCTCGTCTCCCCATGATGCGCCCCGGTTTTCAATTACGCCCCTTACGATGTTTCGGTTGGCCCTAGGCGCCCACCGGAATATCCTGTAACATTCGGTTACGTTTAGAAATATTGCGTAAATCTGCGCTGCCAGCCAGATCGCGTCGTAAGAATGTGCGCATGAGATGTCCGAAGACGAACATCGGCGGTGAGGTTCACCGTGATCGGTAAGTAGTACGATGTATTTCCCAGGCAGTTCGACTTGCGAATAAGGGGTCGACATTCGGATGGACTAGAGGCGCGAATCGAAACGTCGTCACTCCAGACGGTGAACCGCGTGCGCGACGCGGTCAGACCCGTTTCTTCAGGCTTCTCAGGAATTTTCTTCAAGTCAGCCCCCTTTATGACAAGCTTGCTGATAGCGACTCTTGTATTTGCCGCGGCTGCCTTCGTGCTCGCACCATTATGAAAAGAAAATAGGTCGTGGTTGATAATGTCAATTTCTAAAGCTTGCCACCTGTTATCTAGGTCTATTCCTGGGCGAACTCCTCACGACCTCTTCCGGCAGATCCGCGTGCTGATGTACGCACTGCTCAATCCGATTGCAGCACGCATCTGGTTGAAGGCACTGACGACGAACTCTCTGCTTGCGGATATTGCTGCCCGCAACCGGCGCTTTCTTGAACGTCCCTTTCATTGCTTTGCCCAGGCCGGTATGCCTGCATACGCGCGTGCCGAGCTGCTGTGCGGTCATTTTCGAGTCGTTCGGGAGCTGTTTGGCGAAGATCTGGTGCGCGGGCTCTACCTGAATTCGGAATATGTGACGTTGGCATCGAGTGGCAGGTATGCGCTCGTTGTGAGTGAGCCGGTACGCTGCTGGCGCGAAGGGTTGCTTACCGTCGCCTGGCACGACGTGCTTGAGCACGTCGATCTTGCGTGGGCGACCATCAGCTTCGAAATACATCCCGAATCAGGGAAACGGGGTGCGCTGATCGGGGGCCTGCAAGGGCCAGCCGGCGCGGACAGAGAGCGGGTGCGCGAGGCTACACGCGCATGCCATGGCTTGCGGCCGAAGGCCGCTGTGATGGAAGCCGTTGGCGAATTCTGCAGGATGGCAAGGGTGGACGCGCTCACTGGAGTGACGAAGAAGACGCACGTTTCCGCTGCAACAGCGGTTCAGTTTAGCGCGGACTATGATGGCTTCTGGCGTGAA
>NZ_JAQQEU010000012.1:0-162310 GCF_046026895.1 Paraburkholderia sediminicola | reverse complement strand
TTGCGACCGGCGTGATTGAACGTGCTTGCGCCGTGCTTCGGCGGGGAATGTTCAGCAGTATTTTCGCCCCTTACTTGCGACGCGTCCCTGATACAGGCGGAAATTTCCGAGCCGAACAAGAAAACGATGGCTGAAAAATATAGCCACATCATCAGCACGGCAAGAGAGCCGGCCGCACCGAACGAGTTAGCGGTGCCGGCGTGAGCAAGATAAAACCCGAAGAGATGCCTCCCGGCCGTGAAGAGCACCGATGCGGTCATGCCGCCGATGAGCGCGTGACGAAAATGCACCTTTGCATCTGGCAGCCACTTAATAAGGGCAGCAAACCCAATCGCGAGTATCACCAGTCCGAAGACTGATTCACCTACCGCCGCGAGCACGACCAGCTTGGAATCACCAAAAACGGCATGGCCGGCAAACTGTATGGCCGCGTCCAGTACAAGAGACACGACCAGCAGGAAACCCAGTCCCATGACCATCCCGAAGGAAACGAGACGCGCGCGCAGCAGGAGCGCTAGTCCGGCGATACCTTTGGGCGACTCGGCGGCAAACACGACATCCAGAGCGGTATTGAGCGACGAAAATGTTGCCGACGCACCGACAGCTACAAGGACAAGGGATAGTGCAGCCGCGACACCGCTTCCGTTCGCCCGATGCGCGTGCTCAACAAGGGTCTGCATTGCGCTCGCAGCATCGCTGCCAAGGACGCCTTTGACCTGGTCAAAGAGCCTTCCCCTGGCAGCGTCCGGACCGAAGAACCAACCGGCGACGGCAAGAACGATAAGAAGGGTTGGGGCGAGCGAAAATGCGGAAAAGAAGCCAATACTTGCGCCCATCATGGAGCAGCGGTCATCCGAGAATTTGCTGATTGCGGTCCGCACAATAGCCATTAACGTTGGCTTGCGCGGGACGGCCTGATTCTTCACTTCACGCAACATATACAACCTCTCACGCTAAACCTACCAGGCTGCCAGAAGAAGTTTGACCAACCAGGCTCCTGCTCGACCAGCAGTCAGCGGATTCGGCTCATCGCAATCATCGCGCTATCAGCATTCCGATAATGATGCCGCCGAGCGCCGCAAAGGTAATGGACTTCCATGGACTGCCGTGCGCGAATTCGTCGGTAGAGGCGGAGACGGTTCGGTATCCGCTGGATACGGCCGATATAGCGCCGGTGAACGCATCCTTCACTAGGTCGAGCGCCGGTTTGGGAGCTTCGACAGCCGCTCGAGACTCTGTACTTCCGGAACGCGCTTCCGGAACTGAGTTACTAAGGACAGGCGGTTGCGCGAGCACGACCGGCCCGTCGAGCAAATCATACTTCGTGGATGGGGATAGGGCCGGCACACTACTAGGCACTGAGCTCGACGTGTCCGATGCTTGCGGCGGTGCGAAACCACTCGGCGTGTTTTCGTTGCTTCCATTTGTGTCCATGACTGTTTCCGTGTACTACCTGTCAAAGCTGCCCGCGAACGCTGCCTACTAATCCCCCGAGGCTTGGTGATGTACGGGACCGGCGCATCGCCCCGCTTACCAGCAGTATTCAGAGTTCAGAGCGTCGACACATGTTCTCGCCTGTATGCGATTACTGCGGATTAGGCCCGTCTTCGTCAGCTTCTTCGCCGTCCTCCGACTCAATCCGGGTTGTTCCACCTGTTGCAGGTGGGTCGCTGGCCGGAAATGTGTCTTCAACCGCCTTGTCAAGGTCCTCCTCGGACTTATCACTTGCGGGGTTCTGCTGCTTTGGGGTGGTAGCCATGCGAGTCTCCGGCTGGGTGGAATGATTTGATACGAGCAAGGGGTATTCCGCGAGCGGGGGAGCGGGCGCAAATTTCTTGCGATGGCGTAGCGAGCCGCAGACCCATCTGCGGCATCGCTCTCGTGAGCCCCCTTCCTACGCAGTTCAATTCTTGAGGTTCTCGGGCACCTTGCCGCCATTCTGTGCGAGCTTTTGCATGACCTCCCGATGCAACCAGACATTCATGGCCGCAGAGTCCTCGGCGTTGCCGGTGTAATGTAGCTCGGCGGCCAATTCCTTTCGCGCCTCGAGACTACTGTCGAGTCCCAGCAGCTTGAGCAGGTCGACAATGGATGTTCGCCAGTTCAGCTGTTGGCCGTTACCTGCCTGCATCTGGGTCAGGACGGCCTCAACGTCCACCTCCGGCATCGCAGTAGCCGCTGGCTGCGATGGTTGTGCCCCGGCGGTGGATGGCCTCGATGCAGGTCCTGCGGGTATTGCCGCGCTGCCCGGCGCGGGCGATGCAGGTGCCGTCGGCGACGCTGTCATGCCGGCGGTCGCATTGGCCGGATGGTCATGAGGAAAAATTTTGTTCAGGATGGTCGAAAATATGCTCATTTGTCGCTCCTTGGGCCGAACCGCCCACGCAGGCGGCATTGGGTCGGCGCAACGGCCATGCCTAGGGAGAACGCGTCCTACAGGCGCCCCGCATGGCGCCGCGTCCCGTAAACGAATTCCCAGCGCGGTGTTTGTAGGATAGGGAGATTCATGAGTTCGCGCGCCTGTTCTTCGAACGTGCGGAGGGCGGGAAGAGGGCAAAGATACCGGAGGCGATAGAAGACTCTTTTGCGGAGCCGTAAACGGACGCAGAGCGCGAAATCAGCACTCTCATCGACCGGTTCGATGCCGAGCAAATATCCAAGCTTGAACAAGAGCTGTTCAAGCAGCGGAAACGTCTTGCGGACGCTGACCGGTCACTTCAGTCAAAAAATGACCAAGCCGCAACGGAGAGTCAGCGAATAGCCACCAGCAAAATCGCGTGCACCCTCGGCAAACTTGATGACATCCAACGAACAGAGACTAAACAGCGCGACTCGCGGATTTTTCCGGGTCACTACGCGGCCGCGATGGTCATGGAGAACGGCCGGCGCGTCGTTAAGCCAATGCCAATGCCGCATTGCTCGACCGCACACGAATCGATTGTCGGCCATCGCGGCCGATAAATTTTTTAACATTCAGGATGCCGCTGATTGAATTTCCCAAGTATATCCATAAGAGTGCGCGCGTTTCGCTGGCCCTGGTCTTCACGGCAGTTATTGAAAATCACGTGCGTCTTTACCACCCGGCTCGAGATGTCGCGGATTGGTTCAGATAACTCCGTCAGTTCGTCGTCGCTGTAGTCGTAGTCGAAGCGCGCCGAGGCAGCTGCGCCCCCGGCCGCACTCCATGTATCTGCATTGCGACCATGCAGTCGCACGAACGCCAAGTCGGGATTGGTCACTTCCCACACCGTGTGCGCACGGTTGGTGACCCCTCCAGGAGCATCCATGATTACGTGTACGAGCCTATATTGCCTGAGCAACTCCAATGTACTGGAGGCTTGCTTGTCATTCAGCCACGAACTGTTGCGAAACTCTACCGCGACCGTGTATCCCTGCATTCGGTTTGCGCACTCTTCGACATGGGCGTTTCCTTCAGGGCCGCAGGTCAGCCACGGAGCAAACTGAAAAAGAACTGCACCAAGTTTGCCGGCGTGCCGTAATGGCTCAAGCGCCTCGCGGTAACGCCGCCAGAGTTCATCAAGGACCTCAGCCGGGATATCGCGGTAGTAAAGGTTCTTTTTGCCGGTCTCCGGAATCGCCATCGCGATGTCCTTCGGCAGAGCCTCTCGCACGGTCTGATGGGCCGTCAGCAGTCGGAACGCCTTGATATCGAACGTGAAGTCGCCAGGCGTGCGTTCCGCCCACAACGCTGAATTCGACGCAGAAGGCATTCCGTAGTAGCTGGAGTCGACCTCAACCAGTGGGAACTGCGAAGCATAGAACCGTAGCCGCGCCTCGGCGCTCCTGCAGTCTGTCGGATAGAAACGCTTGCACGCGATAAGCGTCTTGTCAGTCCAGCCGGCGGACCCGCAGAGTATATTCACGACGCCTCCGAATCCGAGCAGACTACACCCTTATAATCTATTCACACTCGCGCGCAAACTAGCCCAGTGCCCCAACTGCGGAATAGTCGTCTGGATGTCGCTGAACACAGCCCCGAGAGCGAGGCCGTAGTGATTGGCTCCGAACCAGGTCTGGCAACCGAGCCTTGTGGCCAATTCATTCAGGTCCACAACCTCATAATCCCAAGCTTGCTCAGCATGTAGGTCGCTCTGTTGTGCCGGCCCACGTTCGACTGGTCTGACGACGAATGCGGTTTTAAGCCCGCACCGACGTGCTGCTGCCAGGTCGCCGTTACGGGCGGCAACCATGCAAACCTCTGCGGGGTTTAGACCAAGGATTTGACCGTGTCGACGCAGACCCAGGGTGACGGTTTGTATGCCCGAACGACTTCAGCACCGAGGATGGCGTCCCAAGGAAGCGCGGCCCTTTTGGCCATGTTTAGCATCAGCTTGATGTTTCCGTTCGATAGCGGGGCAACTATGAACTGACGCTTGAGTCGCAACAGCCCTTCAACGGAGTCGGGCCACGGGTCAAGGCGATGCCAAGTGTGATTCAGCTCGTCGAGTTCGTACCCAGAAATTGAACCGATATCGACACCGTAGTCAGTCAAGACCTTGAGCAGGTTTTCTTTATGCAGCACGTCAAGCCGGGCAAATGGTCGCCGCCCGCTACGAATCTCCTCCGTTGCTGGTGAGTATTTGCGGCGCCATGCGTCAGCGAACTCGAAAGCGTCAATCGACACAGCATGGCGGTTGAGAAATTGACCTACATCGCGAGCGACACCGATTCGCCAATCAACGACTGTCCCAAAGACATCGAACAGCAGAGCTTTGATTCGGGAGCTATCAGGCATGTCACAAACCCATAAATAACCTGTTGCGGTGCGGAACGTGCCAGTTGACCAGCGCCGGGCAGCGCCTCCCCTCTAGTCCCGAGTGTTGCAAATCGCAAAATGCCAAAACTACGGCGCATTTGTCTGATTTTCCTGCTGTCATTGGTCTATAACTGACTGAGCAACGCAATCTTTTTGCCGTTGCAGACCCACAAGGTCATAACGTGCAGACTTCCGTGCGACCCTTCAGCACCTATCTGCCAGCGCTAATCAGCTACATACGTATTTAGCGACGCAGCACCCTCATCCACACGGTCGAACTCGTGTCGCGGCAATCTCGCGTCGATTCACCGACAACATTGCTCCGCATTCCCCCACAAGACCGCGTTTTCGAGTTTCTTCCCCCTTCACCGACGGGTGGGTGGCATGCCGATGTTCAGAACGGCACCGGGCGGCCGAACACGATACGGTGCGCCCTGTAATGGGGGGACGTTCTGTGATATTTACCACGGAAATTAACCGGGCCGCCGTGCCTGGTGCTTACGAGAAAGAGGTGACGAGATGAAAGTGCAACTTTTCGCTGTAATCAGTGCGGTATCACTGCTCGCTGCGGGAGCCGCCCATTCGCAGGACATGCAACCTTCGGGCACCGGCGGCCCCTCAGCTTCCCCGCAACCCCTGACAACTGCACAGCCGGCCACGACTATGGACCGCACCCCTGACCTGGGATACGGACCCCAGCCCGGCGGAAGCAGCGGCAGTGGCAGAGCGAGAAACGGTGCCCCGTGCGTGGTGGGGCTGTCCTGCGATATCTATCAGGGCAGCTAGCCTGCATGAATTTTCATGGCCAATCGACGGCGCCCAGTTACCTACATCGATAGGTAACTGGGCCTCCGCAGCTGCCGGTGGGCAACGGCGAATGTTCCGCTTGCGCCAGCATGAGGCTACAAGGCAGCCCCGCCTATTTTTTAAGCGACTCGTCCCGGCCGCCAACCAAAACAGTGATGCAAACTCATCGCGGAGGTGCGCATCATGGAAACATGGCTAGACAATTACTTTGACAATCCTCAGCAGGTGGGCATGCGGCTGGCAGCAATGACAGCGACGTTCGGACATGAACTGGACGAGCCGCAGTTCCTCTTCTACCTCCAGGCGAACATGAGTTATCACCCTCGGCAAGCGCGTCGAGGGCCACCTTGGATACTACTGGCGCCGCGCTATGCGACTCAAAGCATTCAGTGGGAAAAGAAGATTGACCTCGTGAACGGTGGGTTCGAATTGTCGAACCTCATTCAGCACGTTGAAATTGTCCGAAACTTTGATGGCGGTTATCTCGTGAAGGTAGGCATTCAAGGCAGCCCACGGGTCTTTGTGCCCAATTTCACGACGGACATGCGATTTTCCGGACTCGACGAGGGCGCGTGGCATTACGACGTTGTCGTAAGCCAACCATTCACGGAGCCTTGAGGTGATTGCGTCGAGACAGTTACTGTGGCGACAAATCCTCGACCATCTTTGGCCACGTCAGAGCCCTTTGACGCGTATCGCCGACGATGCTGCTGACGAGCAGAATTGCTAGCGAGCTTGCTTCGTGCCACCAATGATTTCCGATTTTAGCGAGTCTGTCTGTGTCTTTTTCGCGTAGCGGGACTGACAGGGGGAGACTGTGCATCGTGCTGAACGTAACCTGAATCGCGGTGCCGGTTCGGGCGGTCCAGTTTTCGGGCACGTAACGCTTGTCCTTCCGATAACGGCCGAGAACAAAAACAGTGAGCTTGCCGTCGCGCCCGGGCGGAATCGTCCCGTCGCGCAATCCACGGTACAGTTCTGCGAGGTAATGATGGATGCGTTTCACCGGCGCAGCTCGTCGCCGCCGCGCATAACAATGACGCATCCATTACGTAAGCCTGAGAACGTCGACCGACGGTTGAGTCCAGATTGTTCGTGTTAGTGGCACAGGCGCGATACTCGACAACAAGTTCGACGGGCCATCCTATGAGCGCAGGATGCCTGCGTGAGCTGCATTGAACGCTGCACCCCGACTGTACCAGGGCAGCACAATCAGGGGTCTTCGTCAGCGGGCAGTATCAGGCTTTGCTAACGGCAGGCGAACTTTCCGTAGATGCGATATTTTCGAACCAAGGTGTCAGCCAAATCAGGCGCCATACATCTTTTCGCAAAAAGCAGCACTTGCGCCAAGTTTCCGAGACAACTCGGAAGCAGCGTCCAACTGGAGACGGTCGAGTGCACCCGATGTCCGCGCGGCGTCGAGCCTAGACCGTACGCCAGTCAAGCTAAGTGCTGCTTTAAACGTATCGCCCTCGCCAAATACCGGCGTAGCAAAGCCCGCTGTGTGTTGGTCGCGAGCACCGGAAGTAAATAGCGGCAGCGACGGAGGGGTGTCGAACAAGTGCTCCCTCAGCCCCCAAAACCGGAGCACCTGGCTGATAGCCGCGTCATCAAGCGGAAATGACGTCCCTGGCAGGCGGGTTTCCCTCAGTCCTTCGGATGGCTCAGCCCTGAACAGGCACAGACGCTGACCGTTGTCGATAACGTAGTACGATGCGCTTTCTCGCGTCTCGGAAGCCAGCTTATGCAGTATCGGTTCAACGAGCGACGCAAGATGAAACGATTGCTCGTACAGTTTGCCGAGGTAGAGCACTCGCGGTCCGAGCGAGTACATACCGGTCTCCGAGCGTACGACGTAGTTCATCCGCTCGAGCGAATTCATCAAGCGGTACACCGTCGTCTTGTGCATCCCGGACAACTGAGCGAGTGCAGCCAGCGGTAATGCCTCGGCCCCCGGCTTGAAGCAATCCAGCAACGACAGCGCCTTTTCCACGGCCGCCACCCCTTCATTTCCCATTCTTGTCTCCCGTTTGTCCGTCCGGGAAATTGTACACAGTAAAACGGTGGTTTACCAGATAAAAGGGCAAACGCCAGTGGATTTCATCGCTCCTTGCAAGCTATAGTGATTTCACACAGTACACCACAGTTGTACATAATACAACGCAACTTGCAGAGGTAACGTCATGAGCACCACTTCGAATGGTTCATCGCCGGTCTCCCGTGACATCGAGCGCGTGTCGCCCGAACTCGTCGCGCAGGCTTTCAAATTCCAGGCAGCCATCCTCGCGGATGTCGGTGGTCGTCGCGGCACGCTGAACGGGCGGGTAAAGCCGCTGTCGCCCAAGATGAAAGTGGCGGGTCCTGCCATCACCGTTGAAGTGCGTCCGGGCGATAACCTGGCAATCCACGCGGCACTCGCCATCGCCAAGCCGGGTGACGTGATTGTGGTCGATGGCAAGGGCGACCAGACCTGCGCACTGATTGGCGAAATCATGGCCACGCAAGCCCACGCTACGGGCATCGCGGGCTTCGTTATCGATGCGGCCGTGCGCGATTCACATGAGCTCGCAAGCGGCGACTTTCCGGTTTTCTCGGCTGGACTTAACCCATGCGGCCCGACGAAGAGCGTAGCCGGTCGTGTGAACTTTCCCATCTCCGCCGGCGGGACGACCGTCAACCCCGGTGACCTCATCGTGGGTGATGCCGACGGAGTTGTCGTCGTGCCGCGGGCTGACGTGGCGAGGATTCTCGAACTGGCGCAAAGAAAGGTCGATGCCGAGGCGAAGCGCATTGCAGCAATCAAGAGTGGCGACACCCGTGCCACCTGGCTCGAAAAAGAACTGCGTGCAGTCGGCATGCTGGCTGAAGGCGAGGCACTGTGATGCAAGCTAACCAGCAAAAGCCAGTTGTTCTGGTCACCGCTGCCGACCTGGCTCCTCAGGCGCTAGAGATGTTGAGCAGCTTTGAAGTGGTATTCGCAGGCAAGCAGCCCACCGAGGACGAGGTCGTGGCGCTCTGCGCTGCGCACAGGCCCGTGGCTATCATCGTTCGCTACGGCAAGGTCAACGCGCGAATCATGGACGCCGCCGGCCAGCTTCAGGTCATCTCTAAACATGGCAGCGGCATTGACGTCATCGACCAGGACGCGGCGGCGCAGCGCGGAATTGCCGTACGCGCGGCAGTTGGTGCCAATGCAGCAGCTGTCTCCGAACACGCGTGGGCTTTGATACTTGCGTGTGCCAAGTCAGTTAATCAACTGGATGTCCGCATGCGCGCGGGACATTGGGACAAGGCAACTCACAAGTCCGTGGAACTTGACGGACGGACGCTTGGTCTCGTCGGCCTCGGTTCAATCGGACGGCGGGTAGCGGCTGCTGGCGTCGCATTCGGAATGAAGGTTATTGCCTACGACCCGTTCGCGAACGTGGCCCCAGACGGTGTGACGCTTGTAGAGCTTGACGCGCTCTACTCGAGTTCGGACATTGTCTCCCTTCATTGCCCGCTGACTGCGGAAAACCGCCAGATGCTGAACCGCGAGACTTTTGCGCGCTTCAGGCGTGGGGCGATTCTGGTGAATACGGCACGCGGTGGACTCATCGATGAAGCGGCCCTCGTTGAAGCACTCGCTGACGGTCAACTGCGCTGTGCCGGCCTCGATAGCTTTGATGTTGAACCTATGCCGTCCCCCCATCCGTTCCAAAGCCTCTCCAATCTCATCCTGTCACCGCATATTGGCGGTGTTAGCGACGCCGCCTACGTGAACATGGGTAAGGGCGCCGCAGCCAATGTACTGGCCGTGCTCGAAGAGCTGGCTCGGACAGCAGCTTGATTTGTCTCGGAAGCTAGAGGTCGACATGTTTTTGCTTAACTCACCTGAAGTGCGCTCAGCGGAAGTCTTCGCGCGCATGCCCGAGAAATACAGAAAGCCGAACGTCCAGACGGACTGGGCGCGAGCGAACCGAGGTGGTCAGAGCACAGACTCGTTTCTCGAAGGGCCAGTGTGGAGTCCGGACGGGTTTCTTTACGTGACGGACATTCCTCACGGCCGGGTGTTTCGTATTGCACACACGGGCAATTGGGACCTTGTCGTTGAGTACGACGGCGAGCCAAATGGGATGAAGCTTGCAGATGACAGTCACCTGCTCATTACCGACTATCGCAATGGATTAATGTTGCTCGACATAGAACGAGGTGAGGTCCGCCCATATCTTGAGCGCCGGAATACCGAACGCTTCCGCGGCGTCAACGACCTGACCTTCGATTCCGCCGGCAACCTGTACTTCACGGACCAAGGCCAGACGGGCCTGCATGACCCGACGGGGCGCGTCTACCGGCTGAACCGGGAAGGCAAGCTCGACATGCTGCTCGGTAATTGCCCCAGCCCAAACGGGCTGGTGCTTTCGCCCGACGAGAAAGTGCTGTACGTCGCCATGACGCGCGGCAACTGCGTGTGGCGAGTTCCGTTGCAGGCCGACGGCTCGGTCAGCAAGGTCGGCCAGTTTTTCACCTCGTACGGACCGAGCGGCCCCGACGGTTTAACCATTGACACAGAGGGGCGCCTCTTTGTTGCCAACCCTGGCCTTGGCCGCGCCTGGGTCCTCAATCACCGTGCAGAGCCTGTCGTGGTGTTGACGAGTCCGGAGGGTGCGTCACTGACGAACCTCTGTTTTGGCGGTGCCGACATGAAGACTCTGTTTATGACCGAATCGGTCAGTGGCACCGTCCTCGTCGCTCATATGGATGTTGCAGGCGTGCTTCCCAAGCAGGCGAGACCCCGCATCTGAAGCGCGGACCCGCGCGGTGGGATTTGCCGCGAACCAGATTACGAGTCGCGTTCCATGAAACGCGATGGAGGAGCACATCATGCAAATCTCTCACACCCTGACCGGCGTGACATTAAAGGCGGAGGCACAAGACGTCGCCGATGCGGCAGCACTTTCTGAAGAGCACGCCGCTAGCGAACGCACGCTTGCCAAGGTGTTTCGTCGCATCCTGCCGTTCATCTTCGCATGCTATGTCATCAGTTATCTGGACCGCACGAACGTAGGCTTTGCCGCGCTCACCATGAACCATGACCTGGGACTGACCGCCGAGCAGTTCGGTTGGGGCGCAGGGCTCTTCTTCATCGGGTATTTCATATTCGAAATACCGAGCAATCTGATTATGCAGAAAGTTGGTGCACGCGTATGGATTGCGCGAATCATGATTACCTGGGGCGTTTTCTCGATGCTGACGGCTTTCGTGGTTGGCCCCAAAAGTTTTGCAGCAGCCCGTTTCATGCTTGGCGTCGCTGAGGCTGGCTTTACGCCCGGCATTTACCTCTACTTCACGCACTGGTTTCCTGGCAAATGGCGCGCGAAGGTGACGGCTGCATTCCTTGTCGGTATTCCTGTCGCGAACATGATTGGTTCGCCCGTTTCGGGTGCCCTGCTTCAACTCGGCGGGATGCATGGCTTGCATAGCTGGCAGTGGCTCTTGCTGATTGAAGGTGTGCCCGCAGTCATCCTCGGCATTGCGTGTCTCTTTGTGCTGGCTGACCGTCCAGAAAAAGCAAAATGGCTGAGCGACGAAGAGAAGGCCATTCTGGCTCGCCGTCTCGCTGCAGAGCAGAAAGGCATCGCTACAAAGCACGGGGCGAAGCTGCGCGATGCAATGACCAACTGGCGCGTGTTCGTTCTCGCATTCGTTAATTTCTGCGGAATCGTTGGCTCCATCGGCGTCGGACTCTGGATGCCGCAAATCATCAAACAGTTCGGAGTTAGCCATGCCGTGGTTGGCGGACTGACTGCTGTGCCCTACGCCATCGGCGCGGTGGTGATGCTCCTGTGGGCACGACTAGCTAATCGAGCAAGCAATCGCATTCCTTATGTCGCAGGAGCGCTTGTCATTGCCGCAGTAGCGCTGACGGCAAGTGTGATGACTGAGGTTCCGGCGCTCAAGCTGGTCGCGTTGTGCTTCACGGTCAGTGGAATTCTCGCATTTCAGGCCACCTACTGGGCTATTCCCTCAAGCTTTCTGACCGGCCGGGCAGCTGCTGGTGGCCTCGCGCTCATCGTATCGGTCGGCAATCTTGGGGGCTTCGTTGGGCCCTCAATGATTGGTGTCATCAAGCAGATGTCGAACGGCTTCACCGCGCCGCTGATGGCGGTGTCCGCTGTGCTGCTGGTTGGGGCCGCGACGATTGCTTGGCTCGGTGACCCCGGCGCGGACACGGAAGAGACAGTCGCGGGCCACTAAAGGTCCGATTACAAAAGCTGTACCCCAACAACTACAACTCAGTTTGGAGCCGTCATGTTGTTCAACAAAACCAATAAGAATTTTCGCATCAAGCCGCTGGTTGCATTCGGCGCAACAGCAGCGGTCGGAATGTCGCTTGCAACCGCATCGCATGCGCAGAGCAGCGTGACGTTGTACGGCATCGTTGATGTCGGAGTGGAGCACATCAACAACACGACTACCGGTGGCGGGCAGACCCGGGAAGTGTCCGGCAACCTGTCCGGCTCGCGTTGGGGACTGAGGGGCGTGGAAGACCTCGGCGGCGGGCTGTCTGCCATCTTCGTGCTCGAAAACGGCTTCAACGTTAACGACGGCACTACCGGACAGTCCACTAAGGGTATCGGTGCGAATGCGACGACGACTTCGCGCCTGTGGGGACGCCAGTCATTTGTTGGTCTTGCCGGCAAAGGCCAGCAGCTCACGTTAGGCCGGCAGAACTCTCTGCTGTATGACCAGGCTGTTCCGTTCGACCCGATGGGTGCCTCGTCGCGCTACTCGACACTGTCGCTCGACTACGCGATGGCTGCACGAATTGATGATTCCGCGAAGTACGTCGGTACTTTCGGTCCCGTGACGGCTGCTGCCATGTATAGCACCCGTTACGACACCGGCTATGGCACTGAGGTGCCGGGTGCCCAAATCACGGGGCGTTTCTACAGTGGGTCACTGACATACGGAGCCGGCCCGCTTGCGGCGAGCATGTCCTTCGAGCAGCGCAACAGCAACACGGTTGCGACGAATACCGCGAGCGAGAGGCGGGTCACCGCCGCCGCGACGTATGTCATCGGTAACGTAAAGGCATTTGCCGGCTACCGCTTCCTTCGCGCATCGCGTGCCTTCCTTCCGGCCAACCCGGTCGTTACGGCCAACGGGGCCGATGCGGGTTACGCCAATATGTACTGGACCGGTGCGCAGTATCGCGTGACGCCCGCGCTCCAGCTCACCGCTGCGGCTTATTACCAGGACGTGCACGCCAGCAGCGCTGACCCATGGATGGCAGTGCTCAGTGCCGACTACGCGCTGTCGAAACGCACCGATGTGTACGCCACTGGCGCGTTCGCCCGCAACAAGAGCGGTTCGGCACTGGGTGTCAATGGTTACGGCACCGTGGCAGCTGACTACAACCAGACTGGCTTTACGGTTGGCATGCGCCAGAAGTTCTGACGCCAGGAGGCACTGATGCAAGTCGTGAACGCCCCTCATCTGCCTGTTCGAACGGACTGGCTTGCTCTTCGCGACGAGCCAGTGCTGGAACCGGACTGGCCCATTGTCGATGCCCACCATCATCTCTGGGACCGGCAGAGCGGACGTTATCTCACGCATGAGTTTCTCGAGGACACGGGTTCCGGTCATCGGGTCGTTTCGACGGTGTACGTCCAGTGCCGCTCGATGCTCCGGGCGGATGGCCCCGCTGAGATGCGCCCCGTCGGCGAGGTTGAATTTGCGAACGGCATCGCTGCAATTTGCGCGAGCGGCACGTATGGGCAGACGCGGTGTTGCGAGGCTATTGTCGGCGGGGCCGATTTAACGCTCGGTGTAAATGTCGCCGGCGTGCTCGAGGCAATGCTTGAGGTCTCAGGAGGTCGCTTGCGTGGCATCCGGAACCCGCTTGCGTGGCATGAAAGCGATGCTGTTAGTTCAAGCCCCGTAACGCCGCCTTGCAACCTGATGCAGAGCGCCGAATTCAGGATGGGAGTCGCAACATTGGCGAGATACGGTCTGTCGCTTGACGTCTGGGTCTATCACACGCAACTCGATGAGCTCTACGAGCTTGCACGTCGAGTCCCCGACGTTACGGTCGTCATCGACCACTTCGGTGGACCGGTCGGCGTAGGGCCGCACGCGGGGCGCAGCGCCGAAGTGATGAACGCCTGGCGCGGCAGCCTTCGGCGACTCGCGACGCTCCCGAACACCCGCATGAAGCTCGGTGCGCCGGCATGTCGGTCTTCGGGTACGAGTTCGCTGGCGCCGAGTTACCACCTTCGTCGCAACAGCTCGCCGACGCGTGGCGACCCTATGTCGAGGGTTGCATCGACCTGTTTGGCGCGGACCGCTGCATGTTCGAAAGCAACTTTCCTGTCGATAAGGGGATGTTCAGCTATCGGGTTCTTTGGAACGCGTACAAGCGACTGGCCGCGCGCGCATCAGTGGCCGAGCGTGCAGCACTCTTCAGTGGCACAGCGACACGAACCTACCGCTTGCGCGGAGCAGGAGACACAGCATGAAATCATCTATCAGCATGACGACGCCTGAGAGTGCCGCGGCGCTGGACGCAGAGGCGCGCCGTTACAGGAGTATCACGCGTCCCGAGTGGCGCTCATTGACTCTCGCAGGACTCGGATGGACATTCGAGAGCTACGACTCTTTCCTTCTATCGCTGCTGCTGCCGGTCCTTGCGCTTCAGTTCGGCTTGTCCAAGGCTCAGCTCGGGCTGTTCACCAGTATCACGGCAGCAGGGCAAATCACAGGCGGAATCATTTTCGGATGGGTGTCTGACCGGCTCGGGCGGGTACGAACGGCGATGCTTTGCATCGGTATCTATTCGCTCTTCTCGGGTTTGCTGTCCATCGCGCCGAACGAACAGTGGTTCGCAACTTTTCGGTTTTTTGGTGCCCTCGGCATGGGCGGCATGTGGACTTCGGGTGCAGCGCTAGTGGCCGAAACATGGCACGCGAGTCGTCGCGGCAAGGGTGGCGCATTGATGCAGATGGGACTGCCTGTCGGTGCGATTCTGGCCATTACCATTGCTGGCATCGTAAGCAGCTCGTACGGTGGGCTCGCTGGCAATGGATGGCGCCTGCTGTTCCTCATCGGCGCGTTGCCATTCTTTATTCTTTTCTTCGTCGCACGGAAGACTCCTGAGTCACCTATCTGGCTGGGCCGCCGTGCGTCGAAGAAGCAGATTGCCGCTGCCAAATCGGAACTGGCGGCACCGCTGGCCACGACGAATGTGCGCGGACTGCTCCTCGCGTTCACTTTCATCTTTTTCCTGCAATACCTGTACTGGGGTGTGTTTACGTGGACGCCGACGTTTCTGCTGACGGTCAAACACCTGGATTTTGTCCACAGTCTGAAGTTTGTCTTTGCGCTTCAATTCGGTGCTATTGCCGGTTTCCTGCTCTTTTCGGCGTTGGTCGACCGGCTGGGAAGACGGCCGATGTTCATCGCGTATCTGCTGGTCGGCGCTGTGGCAGTCGGCGTATACATCGTCTCGACGGACCCGCTGGCGCTGATGGTTGCAATCTTTCTGACCGGCTTCGGCGTGAACGGCATCTTCGCGGGTGCGGGTCCTTTCCTCGCCGAAGTTATCGGGAATACCGCGTCACGCGGGTTGTTGATGGGACTCGCCTATAACGGCGGCCGGCTTGGCGGATTCATCGCGCCGCTCGTCATCGGCGCTCTGGCGTCGACGGCGGGAGGCTTCACGCTCGGTCTTGCGACGACCATCGTTGCGTTCGTTGCAGCTGCAATCGTGGTTCTGCTCGCGCCGGAAACACGCGGCAAGACGCTCGAATGAGCACCGCTGACAAACGAGCGGGGTTTCACGCGCGCGTATTCCCCGCGCTCGCGGAGCCTGCCTTGCGCCGCTACCTCGGCGGTCAGGTTGCCTCGGTATTAGGCAGCTGGACGCAGAACGTCACTTTGAACCTGCTCGTCTATCACCTGTCCGGCTCTGCGGCCATTTTGGCCCTGCTGAATTTCCTGCTCTACGGGCCGCAGCTCATCGTCGCGCCGCTTGCCGGCTCTCGTATCCGCTCGACCAACGCGAAACGGGTGACGCTCTGCGTACTGACGAGTTCGCTGTTGTTGACTTCCAGTCTCTTCACCTTGTCAATACTCGGCGTCTTGGGCGTGCAGCTGATTCTCGCGCATGCGCTTGCAATCGGTATATGCAGCGCGGTGGAGACCCCCGCGCGTCAGGTGTTGCTGCTGACCAGCCTGCGAGACATCCGCCTGACGTCTAACGCGGTTGCCATGAACACGATGGTTTACAACGTGGGTCGGAGGGTTGGGCCGACCATAGCCGGGTTTGTGTATCCAACGCTTGGTCCGACCACATCGTTCGTGATTTACGCGGTGGCGCTCTGTTTCATGGCGACTTGCGTCCGTTCGATAAACGCGGCGTCGGAGGCTAGACCGTCACGTTCGGACAGCGGATTGAGGGATGCAGTCGGATACGTTATGTCTGACGGGTTCTCCGCGCGTTACCTGCCCATTCTTGCGTGCATTGGACTTTTCGCAGGCAGCTACCAGACGCTCGTGCCGCTGCTCGCTGACCACGCATTCCATGACGCGGCGAGGTTTACCGGCGTGTTTTTCGCCTGTGCGGGCGCAGGCTCCTTATGCGCTGCCATTCTGCTGTCGTCAGCTTTCGGACCGCGTGCTTCGGTCCGCTTCATCGCCTGGGCACCGTGGACAGCCGTCCTGGCGCTCGCAGTGCTGGCAGGTACCACGCGAATCTTCGCGTCAGTACCGGCGTTCTACGCACTGGGTTTCAGCCTGACATTCGCCGCGACGTCGACCAACGCAACCATTCAACGGCAGTGCCCGGAGCACGTGCGCGGCGGCCTCGTCGGCATGTATGGCAAGGCCTACAACGGAACGATGCCGTTCGGCTATCTGCTGGTGGGTACCGCATCGGAGGCGCTGGGCGTGCGCGACACGTTCGGCGCGATGGCCTTCGTGCTGGCAGCCGGAATTTTGTCAATCACCGCATTACACCAATTCAGAAAGCAGCGCTCAGGCGCACAATAGACTGTGGAGACACCTATGCAACTTACTAACGGCAGCACTTTATCCGCCGTCGAACGGAAGACGGTCCGGAAGGTCGTCTGGCGGCTCGTGCCTTTCCTCATGGTTTGTTACCTGCTCGCTTTCATCGACCGGGGCAATGTGGGAATGGCGTCGCTTCAGATGAACCACGACCTTGGCATGTCGGCGAAGGTCTTTGGGTTCGGCAGCAGCCTGTTCTTCGTTTCCTACTTCATCTGCGAGGTGCCGAGCAATCTGGCGCTCGAGAAGTACGGTGCGCGAATCTGGATTGCCCGCATCATGATTACGTGGGGCATCGTTTCGGCAGCAACGGCGCTGGTGCATAACGCCACTTCGTTTTACATCCTTCGCTTCCTGCTCGGTGCGGCCGAGGCCGGTTTCTTTCCTGGTGTTTTGCTCTATCTGTCGTACTGGATTCCAGCGACATATCGTGCGCGCATTGTCGCCACATTCATGGTCGCGATTCCCGCGGCGAGTTTCATTGGCTCACCTATTTCGGCATTGCTTCTCCAGATGGATGGTTTCGCTGGCCTGCGAGGTTGGCAGTGGTTGTTCATTCTTGAAAGAATTCCGACGGTCCTGCTCGGAATCGCCTGCCTGTTCCTCTTGACGAACAAGCCGGGAAACGCCACATGGCTCGATGACGACGAGCAGAAATGGCTGGTGGGCGCGCTGGCAAGCGAACAGAAGGGCCCGAGGAAAGTCCTGTCGATGCCATTGATGAAGCTGTTCCGCAACAAGTACGTGTTGTGCCTCGCGCTCGTGGACACGTGTGCGTCTGCGGCCGGTAGCACGCTCTCTGTCTGGCAGCCGCAGTTGCTCAAGTCATTCGGCCTCACGGTCATGGAAACCGGGTTGCTGAACTCGGTCCCCTACGCGGCTGCTTCCATACTGATGGTGTATTGGGGCCGCCGTTCCGACCGCCTCGGCGAACGCCGCTGGCATACCGTGGTCCCGATGCTGCTGATTGGCGTGGGGCTTTTTGCGACTTCGCTGAGCGGGTCGCTGGTGCCGACGGTTTGCATGCTCTGCGCGGTGCTGGTCGGTGCCTATTCCTTCAAAGGCCCGTTCTGGGCGTTGGCCACCGACATGCTGTCGAACAGCGCAGTCGCTGCAGGCCTCGCGATGATTAATGCCATCGCGAATTTGTTAGGCGGCGGCCTGATGGTGAACGTCTATGGGTGGGTCAAAGATGCGACGGGCAGTTATGCGCTTGCGCTGATGCCGCTCGCCATTCTCACGCTCCTGAGCGTAGCGACTTTACTGTTGCTCACTCGCGCCAACCGTACAAAGCAATTGACCAATAAGACGGAGACTGTCTGAGAATGTGGAACAAAAGAAGACGCCAGTTCCTGCACCATGCGGGCGCTGTGGTGGCGGCTTGTGCGCTGCCCGGGATGGCAGTCGCTGAAGAGACATGGTCGAGTGGTACCGAGCTACCTTCGTTCAAACTGCCTGAGGGAGCTATCGATTGCCACATGCATATATATGACGACCGGTTTCCCGTCGCACCTGGCACGACTCTTCATCCGCCGAACGCCACGGTCGACCAATACAGCCTTGTACAGAAACGACTGGGAGTGCGCAGAAACGTTGTGGTGACGCCGTCGACCTATGGGACGGACAATCGTTGCACATTGGATGCACTCAAGCGGTTCGGCGCAAACGCTCGCGGTGTCGCCGTCGTTGACTCGTCCGTGACTGATGACGAGCTTCGCAATTTGAACGATGGCGGCATCCGCGCGATTCGCTTCAATCTCAGCTATCCCGGCGCAACGACGCTCGACATGCTCGCGCCGCTGGCGGCCCGAATTTCGGCTCTTGGCTGGCACATGGAACTGGTCGTACAGGGCGCCCGTCTTCCTGAACTCGAAAGTCATCTCGCAGCGTTGCCGTGTCCGCTGGTTATTGACCACATCGCACACGTTCCTCAGCCAGGCGGCTTGTCGTCCGACGCCTTCCGTACCGCAACGCGACTGGTGGACAGGGGAAGTACCTGGATTACCTTGTCGGGTCCATACGTAGACAGCAAGACAGGCGCGCCCGCGTACGAGGACGTCGCGCCCGTCGCAAAGGCGTTTATCGGCATGGCACCGGAGCGGATGCTCTGGGGGTCGGACTGGCCGCATCCGACTGAAAAGTCCCATAAGCCCGACGATGCGATTCTGCTTGACGTCATCGCGAGCTGGATTGGGCGACAAGATTGGCAGCAAATGATTTTTGTAACGAATCCGTCGAAGCTTTATAGCTTTGTCTAGTCGGCGAATTGAAGGGAGTCTTTTACGACCCCTCAAAACTGCTTGTGGCGCGGGCCGAGCCGTGTGTTGTGCGCGCCATCTTTAGTCTGCCGTGACGAAGCTCAAAGAGCTCCCTCCAAAATCAACGGAATAAGGAGTAACATATGCTTTTGAAGCGACCTGGTTCGCAGCCGTCGATAAAAGGAACCTCGATGACGCACATAGCGATTCAGGAAGCACTGGACGGTAAAAACGTCGACTGGCTGGAGCCGGTCACGGACGAGCAGTATCTGATTGGTCCGCGCCGATGCAGCTGGTCATCGCCATGGGTGCCCGTGGACATTGGAAGCGTAGGCAGGAAGAAAAACGACAAGTTTCACGGTTTTTGTGAAGTATCAAGCTTGATGAAACTTTCTTGATACCAGAGGGTGTAAAAAGTTTTGTGTAAACGGTCATTTGGCAGGAGACTGCCAGCAACAGGAGCATAGATGACCGTAGCGAAACGCAATAAAAGAGAGCAACCCGATGCTGAGCTCGTCAAGCTGGCAGACAGCCTGCTGGCGAATTATCAGAAGCCGGAAGACCTGATAGGCGAGAACGGCCTGCTCAAGCAGCTTACCAGGATGCTGGTGGAGCGTGCGTTAGAGACGGAGATGTCCGAACACCTGGGCCATGGCAAAGGCGAAACGGTGTCAGTGGCTCCTCGGTTGCGTCCCGCGGAGCATCTATCCGTCTGCACGCGGCTGAGTTCCCAAATTCATCAGTTGCGCTCGGTTGATTTGACTGCGGTCAGCGGCAGCACAATATCCTTCCGTTGGTGCTACATCGGCAATCCGATTCGTCAGGCGAGTAAGAAGTGGAAGTTGCCGGCCAAGATGTCGATTGTGCTGCATGCAGCAAACATGGCGCATCTTAGACGCGCAATCTCTCTGCTTTTCGTTATAACGCCCTTACGCTAACGGCAGGCGGAGTGCTTACTTGAGAGCACGCTGCAGGATGGCAATGATTATCTCTTGCCACCAGATGGTGTCGCATCTCCTCGATTGCCACCAGATTTTGCGCCGGTGGTGCTTGGCCAGTTTCCGCCTGGAAACCCATTGGGACCACGGCCGCCACCGGGACTTCCAGCCTTCGAACTACTCCCCGCAGCCCGGCCGCCGCCGGTCTGACCTCCGTTGTTGCCGCCACTCTTGGTCATATTTCACCTATTGCACGTTGACGATGTTCGACTGAAAGCAACCGCCTGACATAAATCTAAGGTCATTTGCGCCTTGCAGTCAAAGACAGTTCGTCCGAAAGCATCCTTCGGCCGTTTCGGACCGGTCAGTCTGAGGTGGGACGCCGCCGTTTAAATGGCGTCGCTTTACAGGCTATGGATTCCACGAACACCGACATGCGCACATCAGAAAGTGCTCTTGCACCCATTTACATTCAGCGCAGGGCCGCCGAGCTGCTAGCGATTTTGCTGACAGACGTCGTCATGGACGCATAGGTAGCGGCGCGAGATGCGGGCATAACCTTGGCGCGTGCCCGCGAGTTCGCGTGGACTGACACCTTCTACGTAGAAGCCGCATGCAATTCTGTCTATTCCTGCGCCAGCGAGCGGATAGCCGCATTGGACGGAGCCAAATGACTTCGATGGGATTCTCCGCGTAGATTTTTTCTGAATTCATCGCGATGTCTCAAGGCTGAACGGCCATCGAAAAATTGATAGACGGGCATGGATACGCCTCGATTGCTGCTCTTGAGACAGGTAGTTCCGTTGCCCGCCTTGTCGCCGGCATCCTTAAGTTTCCTACGGAAAGGCCGATATCCCCATCGGGGGACCGTGGACTTTGGGTGGGGTGAGATGGATGAGGTGCGCCACTCCCTTTGACCCACCATGGGCAAACCGGTGGTACCGCTTCTATAACACCAAGTAAGGAAATGCCAATATGGAATTGAACGACGTGCTCACTCAAGCCGAGGCAAAAGATGCCGAACTCAGCAAGCGCATTCGCCAGGAAGGCGATTTTGTTGTTGTCAGAGTCGCAGAAACTGCTGTTGCCAAAAATATTCCGGTGTCTGAGCTTCAGACGGCAGAGGGTCTGCTTCGCTGGACATACGAATTGACAGAAAAGACGTGGATGGATGTTGCGCAGCTTCGCAAGTTCATGGAAGTTGCGGGAGCCGCCGCCGGTATCCCGCTGTACGGCAATCTGTAACTCAGTGTGGGCGCGAGGCGCGTCTGATGTGCAAGACTTCGATGCGGATTCGATAGTCTGGATTTGGTCGCACTTCGTCACCTTGCGATTCAACCACCATTTCGCTGCGTTTCCTGTGGCGCAGATGCATGCACTCCAAATGCGGCAGTCGAGGCTTGCATGGGCTCTTCGTGCGTTTAAATGGGCTCGAGACAGCAGCACAATTCCTGCGGAATTGTGATACATGAACGCTCCCCACCCCTAGCCCCGCCCAAGGGCGGGGAAGTCCTCTCCGCCGGACGGGCTCAGGGGCCGGCGCGAAAGTCTCCGCCGACCCCAAGCCCGCTAGCGTATCCGGGCGAATGAGCGCGTCAATGGTTCGCTGCGCCGGACGTTCCGTCCGCCATTGACCCGCACATTCGCCCGTGGCAAAAACGTTTGACGCCCGTCCGGTGGCCGTGCCGGAGCCAGTTTCTGCATAAAAGGGGGTCTTTACATGCCCGTGACAAGGTTCCGTAAAGGGCGCGTGAGCGATGAGACTTGCGGATAACGTTTTTGCCCGTTTTCAGTGCACGGCGCAAAACCAGATGATGTCGCCGCCATGCTCGCGGTGATACTTCGACATCGAGCCTTCGCCGGTGTCGTGCGCAAAGTTGCCTTTCTTCGCGCCAAGGTTCAGCGCCATGATCGCGTTCGCCGACAGCGAGCCGAAGCTCATCGCCGAGACGTTGAAGATCGACATCGAGTAAGGCTGCGCGCGGTCCGGTCCGACGACGATGCGGAAGTCGTGGTTGTCGAGCGTGGTCGGCGCGAGCGAGTGGCTGATCCACTCGTGCGCGATCGCTTTGACATCGACTTCGGTCCCGTACGGGCGGCTGTCGACGTCGTTCTTCGCGCGCTGGTAGACGATGCTGCGCTGCGCGCGCGAGAACGGTCTTTCGTCGGTATCGTTTTCAACGAAATACTGGCGGATTTCCGGGCGGATGAACTCGAACAGGAAGCGCAAGTGACCCCACAGCGGATAGTTGCGCAGAATCGCGTGGCGCTGCTGCGTCAGATCGAACAGACCGAGCGCGACGAGCGCGAGCGGCACGATGAGCCAGAACCAGGCGAGGTGATGCGTAACGGCGAGCGCCGCCCAGATGGCGAGCAGCACGACTGCGCACCACATGGCCAGATAACGTCGAGAAAACATGGGGACTCCAGTGCAGTGAAGGTCGTCGCGGGGGATCGCCGGCGCCTTCGGCGCAGACGGAATCCATCGCGAGGGAAAACTGACGGCTGCTTGTGATGGTGAACAGCGTGAAGCTCGCGTGGGCTGTGTGAGCCGGCGCCTGGGTGCGGCGTGACGGCCGCAACGGGCAGGCGCGACCCGAAGATGTCACGTGAAGCGGCAGCGCACGGCGCAAGCGTGAAAATGAAGCAGGCGCGCCGGCGAGGGTGCTTCGTGCACGGCTCGCGTGCGCCTGCCGCTTAGCGCGCGCTCAGCAGTGCCGCCTTTGGTTGCTGGCGCGCGGCCGGCTGCCCGGTCACCGCATGTTCGATGATGCCGCCGCCCAAACACACGTCGCCATCGTAGAGCACCGCTGATTGCCCGGGTGTGACAGCCCATTGCGCGGTGTCGAAAGTCAGTTCGAAGAGGCCTTCGCCCGCCGCACGGTTGCCCGTCGCACGATTGCCCGCCGCACTGAACGTGCACGCCGCATCCGCTTGCCGGTAACGCGTTTTAGCGCCGCACGCGAAGCCTTCCGGCGGCGGGTCGCCCGCGACCCAGCTCGTATTGCCCGCACTCAACGTATGGCTGAGCAGCCACGGATGATCATGGCCCTGCGCGACATACAGCGTGTTCGACGGGATATCCTTGCCGGCCACGAACCACGGCTCGCCGCTGCCTTCCTTGCTGCCACCGAGGCCGATGCCCTTGCGCTGGCCGAAGGTGTAGAACGCGAGGCCGATATGTTCGCCGACCACCTTGCCGTCGGTGGTCTTCATCGGGCCTGGTTTGGTCGGCAGATAGCGGTTCAGAAAATCGCGGAACGGCCGCTCGCCGATGAAGCAGATGCCGGTCGAATCTTTCTTCTTCGCGTTCGGCAACGCGATCTGCTCGGCGACTTCGCGCACTTTCGTTTTGGGAATCTCGCCCAGCGGAAACAGCGTCTTCGACAGTTGCGCCTGGTTCAACCGGTGCAGGAAATACGACTGGTCCTTCGTATGGTCGAACGCCTTCAGCAATTCGAAGCGGCCATTGTTCTCGCGCACCCGCGCATAGTGGCCGGTGGCGATGGTTTCCGCGCCGAGCGACATCGCGTGGTCGAGGAAAGCCTTGAACTTGATTTCGGCGTTGCACAGCACGTCCGGGTTCGGCGTGCGGCCGGCCGAGTATTCGCGCAGGAACTCGGCGAACACGCGGTCCTTGTATTCCGACGCGAAGTTGACCGCCTCGACGTCGATGCCGATCAGGTCCGCCACCGACACCACGTCGATCCAGTCCTGCCGGGTCGAGCAGTACTCGCTGTCGTCGTCGTCTTCCCAGTTTTTCATGAACAGGCCGACCACGTCGTAGCCTTGTTCCTTCAGCAGCCACGCGGTGACCGACGAATCGACGCCGCCCGACATGCCTACTACAACTTTCTGCTTGCTCATAAGGTGCTCACTGGGTGCTGCATCACTGCATGGATCATTGATTCGCGAAACAGCCGCTCGTGACGGCTACCGCGATGGTCACCGTTGCGGCCCGACCGAATGCGTATGCACGAAGTCGAGCGGGAAACGCCGGCCTGCGAGGTAGTCGTCGACACATTGCATGACGAGCGGCGTACGGTGCCGTTCGGGACAGGCGCGCAATTCGTCGGCGCTCATCCACAGCGTGCGGACGATATCGGGGTCGAGCGCGCGGGTCGCGTCGGGCGCGCCGCTCGTGCCGCAATAGGTGAAGCGCAGATAGGTGACACCCGCGGTCACGCCCTCGCTGCCGGGCCGCTCGAAGTGGGTCATGTACATGCCGACCAGCGCCTCGGGTGCGAACGGATGGGCGGTTTCTTCGAGCGTTTCGCGGATCACCGCCTGCAGAAGCGTTTCGCCCGCTTCCAGGTGGCCGGCGGGCTGATTCAGGCGCAAGCCGTTGGCGGTATGTTCCTCGACCACGAGAAAGCGCCCGTCACGCTCGACGATCGCCGCGACGGTGACGTGCGGCAGCCAAGTTTCCGGTTTCATGGCTGCGCATTTTACCGGTTATGAGCCCGGGCTGCCGGCGAAGGGCCCAGAGCGGGCCGCACGGGCACCCCCGGATTGTCCCCGATTTTTGCGTCCCCCCCTGTTTCGGTTAAAGTGAGGCGTTAGCCGTTGCAGTTGCAGTTGCAAGCCGGCGTGCCTCGTCGGCCGCTCTGTCGTCAAACAGGAAGTCGAGGAGAAACCACGATGCACATCGGAGTGCCAGCCGAGACGCGCGCGCACGAAACCCGCGTTGCCGCCACGCCCGAAACGGTCAAGAAATACGTGAGCCAGGGCCACCGGGTCACGATCCAGAGCGGCGCCGGCGCCGGCGCGAGCTTTCCTGACGAGGCCTTTACGGCTGCCGGGGCGGAGATCGTCGACCCGGCCACCGCCTTCGGCGCCGATCTCGTCCTCAAAGTCCAGTCCCCCACCGATCCCGAGCTGCCGCTGCTCAAGCGCGGCGCGACCCTGGTCGGCATGCTCGATCCGTTCAATGCCGACAACGCGCAGAAGCTGGCCGAGGCCGGCGTCACCGCGTTCGCGCTCGAAGCCGCGCCGCGCACCACGCGCGCGCAGAGCCTCGACGTGCTGTCGTCGCAGGCGAACATTGCCGGCTACAAGGCGGTGCTGCTGGCGGCGACGCTCTATCCGCGTTTCATGCCGATGCTGATGACCGCGGCGGGCACCGTGAAAGCCGCGCGGGTGCTGATTCTCGGCGCGGGCGTGGCCGGTTTGCAGGCGATCGCGACCGCCAAGCGCCTGGGCGCGGTGATCGAGGCGTCGGACGTGCGCCCGGCCGTGAAAGAGCAGATCGAGTCGCTCGGCGCCAAGTTTCTCGACGTGCCCTATGAAACCGACGAGGAGCGCGAAGCCGCACAAGGCGTCGGCGGTTATGCGCGGCCCATGCCGCCGTCGTGGCTCACGCGCCAGTCGGCGCTGGTCCACGAGCGGGCGAAGCAGGCGGACGTGGTGATCTCCACCGCGCTGATTCCGGGGCGGCCCGCGCCGACGCTGATCTCGGTCGACACCGTGCAGGCGATGAAGCCGGGCTCGGTGCTGGTCGACCTCGCCGCCGGCCGCGGGCCGGAGTACGAAGGCCAGCGCGGCGGCAACTGTCCGCTGACCGAGGCGGACAAGGTGGTCGTCAAGCATGGCGTGCAGATCGTCGGCTATACGAACCTGGCTTCAATGGTGCCCGCCGACGCGTCGTCGTTGTACGCGCGCAACCTGCTCGACTTCCTCAAGCTGATTATCACGAAGGAAGGCGCGCTGAACATCGATCTCGCGGATGACATCGTCGCGGCCACGCTGCTGGCCCGCGACGGCGCAGTCACACGCAAGGCCTGAGCAATTAATTGCATGGGACCAGAGTAAGCACTGAAGCGCTAACTCAGGCCGACAGCGAACCCTTTAAGGAGAACGGCGATGGAAGTCATCAACCACACCGTCATTAACCTGATCATCTTCGTGCTGGCGATCTACGTCGGCTACCACGTGGTCTGGAACGTCACGCCCGCCTTGCACACGCCGCTGATGGCCGTAACCAACGCGATTTCGGCGATCGTGATCGTCGGCGCGATGCTCGCGGCCGGGCTGACGCTCGGCGGCCCCGGCAAGTTCTTCGGCACGCTCGCGGTCGCGCTTGCGGCGGTCAACGTGTTCGGCGGCTTTCTCGTCACGCGACGAATGCTGGAGATGTTCAGGAAGAAAGAGCCTAAGAAGCTTCCCGCAGCCGCCAAGGAGAACGCGTAATGAGCCTGAACGTCGTCACGCTGCTTTATCTGGTCGCGTCGGTCTGCTTCATTCAGGCGCTCAAGGGGCTCTCGAATCCGAAGACGGCGCGCGTCGGCAACACCTTCGGCATGGTCGGGATGGCGATTGCGATCCTCACGACCATCGCGCTGATCGCCAAACAGGCTTCGGCACTGGGCTCGAACCTCGGTCTGGGACTCGGGCTGCTGCTGGTCGCGCTGGTGATCGGCGGCGCGGTCGGCGCGTTCGTCGCCGCGCGCGTCGAGATGACCAAGATGCCCGAACTGGTCGCGGCGATGCACTCGCTGATCGGTCTCGCGGCAGTCTGCATCGCGTATGCGGTGGTGTCGGAGCCGGCCGCGTTCGGCCTTGTCGATCCCGAATATCCGATTCCGGGCTTTTTGCCTTTCGGCAACCGCATCGAGCTGTTCATCGGCACGTTCGTCGGCGCAATCACGTTCTCGGGTTCGGTGATCGCGTTCGGCAAGCTCTCGGGCAAGTACAAGTTCCGCCTCTTCCAGGGCGCGCCGGTGGTGTACGGTGGCCAGCATCTGATCAACCTGATGCTGGCGATCGCGATGCTCGGCTTCGGCATCATCTTCTTTCTCACGCAGGCTTGGCTGCCGTTCATCATCATGACGATCATCGCGTTCGTGCTCGGCGTGCTGATCATCATTCCGATCGGCGGCGCGGACATGCCGGTGGTCGTGTCGATGCTGAACTCGTATTCGGGCTGGGCGGCGGCGGGCATCGGCTTCTCGCTGAACAATCCGATGCTGATCATCGCGGGCTCGCTGGTGGGTTCGTCGGGTGCGATCCTGTCGTACATCATGTGCCGGGCGATGAACCGTTCGTTCTTCAACGTGATCCTCGGCGGCTTCGGCAACGAGCCGGGCGCGGCGGCGGCCGGCGGTTCAGCCGAGCAGCGTCCGGTGAAATCCGGTTCGGCGGATGACGCGTCGTTCATGCTCGGCAATGCGGAAACCGTGGTGATCGTGCCGGGTTACGGGCTCGCGGTGGCGCGTGCGCAGCATGCGTTGAAGGAGCTGACCGACAAGCTGGTCGAGAAGGGCATCGAGGTGAAGTACGCGATTCACCCGGTGGCCGGCCGGATGCCGGGACACATGAACGTATTGCTCGCGGAAGCGGAAGTGCCCTACGACATGGTGTTCGAAATGGACGACATCAACGGCGAGTTCGGCCAGGTCGACGTGGTGCTGGTGCTCGGCGCGAACGACGTGGTGAATCCGGCCGCGAAGAACGATCCGAAGTCGCCGATCGCGGGCATGCCGATCATCGAGGCGTATAAGGCGCGCACGGTGATCGTCAACAAGCGTTCGATGGCGGCGGGCTACGCCGGGCTCGACAACGATCTGTTCTACATGGACAAGACGATGATGGTGTTCGGCGATGCAAAGAAGGTGATCGAGGATATGGTGAAGGCAGTGGAATGAGTGCGCGAGAGTCGCGGGTCGCGCGATGGCGCGCCCGCGATTTTCATTTGCTTCGCTTTCTTCACCCGCTTCACTTCGGCTTGGCATTCACGTGCCGCAGCAAGTCCGCGAGCCGCCGGCCTTCCTCGTCCGGATACGCTTCGAGCACCTGCAGATTGTCGATCTTCTCCAGACTGAAATTGCGGAAATCGCCGCGCAATTCGCACCACGCGCCGAGTGTCCAGCGCGCGCCCCAATAGGCTAGCGCGAGCGGCCAGACGCGGCGCTCGGTCGCCGCGCCGTTCGCATCGGTGTAGGCGAAGCCCACCACGTGCCGCGTGTCGATTGCACGATGCAGCGCATCCAGTTGCGCCGAAAAATTCCCTTTGATGTGAAACGACGGCGCGAAGATCGCCAGCCTCTCGAGCGTCGCGCGTTTGTCGGCGGGCATTGCCGAGGCGATCTTGGCGAGCGCCCCGCGCGCGCCGCTCGCGAAGCCCGCGCCGCCCCACGATTCGAGCATGCGCGCGCCAGCGGCGAGTGCGGCCAGTTCGTCGGCGGTGAAGGTGAGCGGCGGCAGGCTCGCCGCGCGGCTCAGCCGGTAACCGATGCCGGCCTCGCCTTCGATCGGGACCCCTGATAATTGCAGATCGCGCACGTCGCGATAGACGGTGCGCAGCGAAATGTTCAGCCAGTCGGCCAGTTGTTGCGCGGTGGTCAGACGCCGTCCGCGCAGTAGTTCGGCGATCTGGAACAGGCGGTCGGCGCGGCGCGTCATCGTGGGCGTCTTGTAGAAAAGGACGGGAACGGTCCCGCGATGATAGCGCCGCATGCCGCGCTCCGCTCGAGGTTCAACGTGGCGCGCGCTGCCGCGTCGCGCGCCGCGTTCCGAATGTGTTGCGTGGTACCGCGCCGCGTTGCGCTGCGGCGGGCTTCAGCCGTTGGTGCGCGAATGCAGGCCGAGGCGGTTGCCTTCCGTATCGGTGAAGAACGCGATGTAGCCGATGTCCTGCGGCAGCTTGATGACGGGGCCGTCCACCTTGCCGCCGGCTTGCTCGACGCGCGCGAGAGCGGCGTCGACGGTCGGCTGCGCGGTCAGATAGACGAGCACGCCGTCGCCGGCCGGCGTCATCGACGGGCTGTGGACGATCGCGCCGCCGGTGGCCGGTTCTTCGTAGCCGAATACGGCGATGGGCTGGCCGCCGATCTCCTGACGATCGAGTTTGACGTCGAGCGCGGTTTCATAGAAGCGGACGGCGCGATCGAAATCGACGGACGGAATCTCGAACCATGCAACAACCTTGGATGACGTGGACATGACACTCTCCTGTGGGTGGCGGGTAAGCCGTGCAAAGCGCCGGATGGCGTGAGAAGAAGTGTGCGGGGGTGCTGCTGACAGCGTGGTGGCAGTAGGGTGTGGCAGTAGCGGGACGACAAGCGGCCGGCGCGCGAGCCTTGATGACGAAAAAAAACCGCGCAACCCAAAGGTCCGCGGTTTTTCATTGCCGTGCTACGGCGCGTATCAAGTGCCTGCTCAGCCTGCCGGCGTATCGCCCTGCTGCGGGCGCTGACGCACGCTGCCCGCGATCAGATCGAAGCGGAACAGCCGGCATTCGAGCGCGCCGTTAAAGAGCGGCGTCTTGGTCGATTCGCGCAGCCGCAACTGCCCCGGCAGCTTGCGATCCGATGTCAGGATGAACGCATGCCAGCCGGTGAAGCGCTGCTTCAGCGCATCGCCGAGCGACTGAAAAAACTCGCTGTCCGGTGTTTCTTCCTGCGCGCGGCGGAAGCTGTCGTCGTCGCGACTGGCGCGGCCTTCGCGCAGTTCGCCGCGCGCGTTGCGGCCGCGCACTTCGATCCGCTCGCCATACGGCGGATTCGCGACGAGGATGCCCGCCGCCGCCGACGTCGGCGGCGTCATACCGCGCGCGTCGACCTGCTTGAGCGGGATCGTCGGTAATCCGGCGCGCTGGAAGTTCGCGCGCGCCTTGTCGAGCATGTCGCCGGAAATATCGCTGCCGAAAATTTGCAGATCGGCGCGCGAGCTGCGCGCGGCGTGCTTGGCGTCGAGCGCGGCCGCCTTCAGCGTCTGCCAGGTCTTGGCCTCGTATTGCTTGAGCTTTTCGAAGCCGAAGCGGCGTTCCGCGCCCGGCGCGATATTCAGCGCCACTTGCGCGGCTTCCGCGAGGAACGTGCCGCTGCCGCACATCGGATCGTACAGCGGCGTGCCGGCGCTCCAGCCGGTCAGCCGCAGAATGCCCGCCGCGAGGTTCTCGCGCAGCGGCGCCGCGCCCTTGTCCAGACGCCAGCCACGCTTGAACAGCGGGTCGCCGGAGGTGTCGAGGTAGAGCGTGCAGTCGGTGGCGGTGAGAAACGCGAACACGCGCACATCGGGCATGCCGGTGTCGATGCTCGGCCGCGCGCCGCTCACTTCGCGCAGACGGTCGCAGATCGCGTCCTTCACACGCAGCGTCGTGAATTCGAGGCTGCGCAGCGGCGACTTGATCGCGGTGACATCCACGCGCAGCGTTTCGTTCGCCGAAAACCACTGTTCCCAACGCTGTTCGACAGCGAGTGCGTAAATGTCCTGCTCGCTGCGATACGGCCGATGCGCGATCTTCAGCAGCACGCGGCTCGCGAGGCGCGAATGCAGGTTGGCGGCCATGCCGGCGGCCCAGCCTCCGCAAAAATGCACGCCGCCCGGCACTTGTGCGCCGGCCGTAAATGGCGCGCCGTCCAGATGTCGGGCGGCAATTTCGGCGAGTTCGGCAGCAAGCGAGGCTTCAAGGCCGCGCGGGCAAGGTAGGAAGAAATCAAAGGACATTGAGGTTGCCGGAAGGCGTTGGATAAGGCGCTATTGTACGCGGTCGGGGTAGGCCGCCATGCGGGATCGCATGGCGGCTGCCGCCGCGCGCACTGGCCAGGCTCGCGTGGCGAGCCGCGGTTAGCCGGCTTCGCGCGACGTTTTCGCCGGCCACACCAGTTCGAGCGGATGGCGGCGCACGCGCTGCCAGATCGCGCCGCGCAGCGAGCGCACGGCGTTGCGCCGCAAGTCGCGCGACTTCACGGCCATGTAGAACGCGAGCGCGAAACTCACGGTGACATTGAGTATCGCCATGCTGCCGACCCCCGCCACTGCCCACCACAACTCCGGCCATTTCAACGCGCTCTCGCCGAGCACGCCGAGCGCAATACCGATCGAGCCGGCGCTGAGCGTCACGTGACGCACTTCGAACGAGAACGCCAGCGCGCTGACGATTGCCGGCACGAGGCCGAGCATCAGCCCGAGCGTCACATTGCCGACCACCCCGGCCACGTTCGAGCGACACCACTGCGCGAGCCGGTTGGCGGCCGCCGCGCCGAGCGTGAGGCGCAGGCGGCGGTTATAGGCGAGCGCGTCGGCTACGCGATGCAGCACGAACCAGTTGTCCGCCCAACCCGCCAGCAGGCTCGACGACCACAGCAGCACGCCGGTCAACGCGGCGTAAAACGGCGTCGGCCCCAGCAGCGAGAACGAGACCAGCGTCGCGTGAGCCTTCTGCGGCGAAATGACGTCGGCGTGAAACAGCGCGTGCCACAGCAGCTGCACGGCGAGGCATACCGGAAACACCAGCAGCACGTTGCCAAGGACAGCGGCGGCCTGGGTGCGCATCAACGCGGTCACCGAACTCACGAAACTGTCGACGCCCGCCGGTGTGCCGACGCCGTCGAGTTCGCGCGCGAGGGTGGGCGCGGTCATCGCCGGCTGCTTGGTGGCGAGCGAGAAATGCAGGAAGTGCATCAGCAGGAAACTGGCCGCGTAGTTGATGCCGGCCAGCACGCCTTCGAGCGTCGCTTGCAGATGCGCGCCGGTGATCGCGAACTTCACGCAGACTGTGACGACGGTGACGAGTCCGCCGCCGGCCGCCATGCGCAGCATCTTCAGATATTCGGCGCGATCGCGGGCGATGTAGTGCTCGCCGGTATCCGCGCTGTACTCGACGACCTTGCGCGCCAGCAGCGAGAAATTGCTGCGCAGCAGATGCGCGACGCTCTGACTCGCGTGATTCGCCCTGATGAGTTCGGCGCTCAGGCGCGCGCCGGCGTGCGGATCGTCGTGCGCCATCCAGGCGTTCAGCAGATTTTCGGCGCGCACGATGCGCATGCGCATCCGCTCGACCTGGAACACGATGTCGACGCTCACGCCGTTGCGGTAGAGGTGCGCGAACACGTTGTCGGTGGCGGCGCGGCAATCGTCGAGCAGGAGCCGCAGGTAGTTGACTTCGCGCAGCAACTGATCTTGCGGCGCGCCGGTCTCGAACGCGTGATGCGCGGCTTCGACGGCCAGCATCGCGCGCGTGAGCCGGTAGAACGGCTGCTTTTCCATCGCCACGCGCACGTCGCTGGCGTCGTGGGGGGCGTTGTCGCCGGCGTCGTCGGAACCGGCGCCGCCGAGGCGGCTGCGCACCGTTTGCGACAGCCCCGTCGAACTGATCTGGCAAGTGAGGTTGTGCAGCGCGGCCAGCAGATCGAGCGAGAACGGCGTGCTGTCGCGCGGCCGGTCTTCGTGCGCGGCGTAGTCGAACAGTGTGTGGATGCGGACCAGCAGGTCGGCGGGCAGCGTGGCGATCCAGTCGGCGTCGCGCTCCGAGTCGAACATCAGCGTGACGATCGCGGTGAGGTCGCGCCGGTTCGGCGCGGGCGGGATCAACGACGCTTCGATGCGCTCGAACAGCGCGCCGAAGAAGCCCGAATGCACCGGCATGCCGGCGTCGCACAGAAGGGAGAGACCGTCGCTTTCACGCAGCAGCGCGCGCAGGATGCCGGCGACGTTGGCCTTCCACGCGGGGTTGCGATCCAGCATGTGCAGCAGATAGCGGACTCGCTTGTGCGCGGGAGGCGTGCGGGATGCGGCGGGTTCGGCGTGGGGGTCGCCGGGGTCGCCGGGGCCGAGCGCGCCGGGCTGCACCGTGCGGCCACGGCGAATCCAGTGGGCGAGTTCGATCAGCCATTCGCTGCGCTCCGGATACGGGGCACTCTGGTCGGCGATGGCGAGCAGCGCATCGAGCTGATGGCCGCCGTCGCGTGACGCGCGCCATTTCTTGATGAGTCGTTTGAGCGAGTCGAACATTTTTATCCTGCGTGACGTGTGCGACGTGTCAAAGAATCGCTTAGTTTTCCCTGGCTTTCCCTGATGACGCCAGTGCGAGCGTTGATTGTGACTGGGGCGATTTCGGGAACGGTGTCGGCGCTTGAGCCGCTGGTGACGCGTGGTCTGAATGTTCAGCTGATGGAAGCCAGACGCAACGGATTAAGCTATACGTGCGAGCGCCAGGTGGGAAGGAGGTTGTGGTTCGCAGGCATGATTGCGCGAGCCAAGCGGCGGGTTTGCATTTGCTCGTGCTTTCGACCCCCGGCTCGCGTGGACGATGGGGTCCGTTGGCGACGCGCGAGGGCGGACTCATCGACTCTCCCTGTTTGGCGCGTCATTGCCCTCGCGGTTTGCTGCGTGGCGGCGGGCGCTTCGTCTTTGCACCGCTCCCCGCCCCGCCTCAGCCCGTTCAGCCGCCAGCCGCTGCCGTCGTTGCAGCCGCAGAAGGACACGCCGGCACAACCACGCTGGTCCCCTTGCCCCAGGCGCCACTCGCCGCGCGGGCAGGATTCGCCGCCGCCATGGCCTGCACCGCCGACGCAATCTGCGCGGAAATCTGCGCCAATGCCTGCCGATGCCCTTCGACCAGCGCGTCATAGCCGCCGCCGACCGGTTCGCTCACCACGCTGCGGCAAGTCATCACCGCGTTGCTGCGCACGGCACGCACGCTCCACACCGCATCCATCAGCGCATGCGAGCCGGGCCACGACTCGAAGCGCTGCACGTTCATGCTGACGCGATACACGGGCGTCGCATCCGGATGCGCGGTGCCGTACACGTCGATGGTGCGAAGCTGCTGCGTCAGACTGGTCGACAGCGCGCGCCGGATTTCGTCACCGGGCAGCGAGGCCCAGCGTTCCTCTTCGAGGACCTTGACCTGGGTCGGGCCCGTCTGCACGACCAACTGATTCTTCGCCACCTGCGGCGGCACGTCGATTGGCGCGACCTCGATCAGCCAGGCCGGCGCGGCCGTGCTCGCGCTGAACGGCGCGGCGGACCCGGCCGCATCGGCGCCGAGCGTGTAGAAGCGGCTCGGCGGCGACGCACACGCCGCGAGTGCCACCGCCGCGGCCAGCGCGCCGGCGTACACAGCCCCGCGCACGAGCACGCGCGGCGGGCGGGGGAGCCGGGCAAACATCATGGTTTATCTCCTGATTTACCGCGCAACAGCGATTCGGGGTGACGCTCCAGATAATCCGACAGCGCGTTCAACGACTGCAGCGTGCGCGTCAGTTCCTGCAACGCCTGATGAACATCCGACTGCAGCGGCGAATCCTGCTGCAAGGTCGCCTCGGCCGAGCCGAAGGTCTGCTTCGCCGCCGCGAGCGTGTCGCGCGCCTGCGGCACGACTTCCTTGTCGAGACGCGTGAACAGCTGATCGGCGTTCTTCAGCGCGTTGTTCAGGTTGTCGCCGATCTGGTCGAACGGCACCTTGTCGAGCTTCTTCGCGATATCGGCGACCTGCACCTGCAACTCGTCGAGCGTGTTCGGGATCGTCGGCAGTTCGAGCGGATCGCTCGCCATGTCGACGGTGGCCGGCGGCGCCTTCGGGAAGATATCCAGCGCGACGTACAGCTGGCTCGTGATCAGATTGCCGGTGCGCAACTGGCCGCGCAGTCCATGCTTGACCAGTTGCTGCAACAGGGTCTGGCCGGCTAGGCTGCCCGGCTGCGGCGCGGTTTCGCGGAAGCGCTTGCCGAGGCGGTCCGGGTACAGGTTCATCGTGACCGGCATCGTGAAGCTGCGCGTCGTCGGATCGTAGTCGATCCCGATGTTGGTCACTTGGCCCAGCACGATGCCGCGGAAATCGACCGTCGCGCCGACCGACAGCCCGCGCAGCGACTGATTGAAGTTCATCACCACGCGCAGCGGCACGCCGTCCGGGTCGCGCATCGCGTCCGATTCATCCGACGCGAGGCGGAACGTCATGTTGTTCGGCGCTTGAGCGCCCACGCCCTGGCCGGGCGGCGACTGGAACGACAGGCCGCCGACGATTACCGTCGCGAGCGACTGCGTGTTCAGCTTGAAGCCGCTCGAATCGAGCCGCAGGTCGACGCCGCTCGCATGCCACCAGCGCGAGTTGGTGCCGACGTACTGGTCGAACGGCGCGGACACGAACACCTGCATGGTCACGCCGGTGCCGTCCTTGTCGAGCGAGAAGCCGACCACCTGGCCGACCTGCACGCGCCGGTAGAAGATCGGCGAGCCGATGTCGATCGAGCCGAGCGAGTCGCCGTGCAGGATGAACTGATGACCCTTCTGGTCGCCGGTGATCGGCGGCGGTGTTTCGAGACCGACGAAGTTCTTCTCGGTGTCCGTCGAGCGGCCGGCGTCCGCGCCGATGTACGCGCCCGAGAGCAGCGTGGTCAGACCCGACACGCCGCTCGCGCCGACGCGCGGCCGCACCACCCAGAAGCGCGAATCCTTGACCGCGAATTTTCCGCCTTCCTTGGTCAACTGCACCTCCACCAGCACGTGCGACAGATCCTGCGACAGGGTGATGGTCTTCACCGAACCGACGTCGACGTCCTTGTACTTGACCTTGGTCTTGCCCGGTTCGAGGCCTTCGGCGCCGATGAAGGTGATCGTGATGGTCGGGCCTTTCTCGGTCACCGATTTGATCACGAGCGCGAGGCCGATCAGCGCGGCGATGAGCGGAATCACCCAGACGAGCGAAGGCAGCCAGCGGCTGCGCGGCTCGATCTCGGGGTCGGGGATGTGCGGCGGCAGTCTGGGTCCGTTCGAATCGTTGCGCGGCGCATCGTCGGAAGCGGGCGTCGGTCCTTGCGGGCTATTCATGTTCAAGATCCTGAGTATTTTGAGTGTTGCCGTCCACGGGGTCCCAGATGAGCCGTGGATCGAATTGCATCGACGCCATCATGGTCAGAACCACCACCGAGCCGAACGCGATCGCGCCCGGTCCGGCCGTGATCACGGCGAGCGATTTGAAGCGCACCAGCGCGACCGTCAGCGTGACGACGAACACGTCGAGCATCGACCAGCGGCCGATCCGCTCGACCATGCGGTACAGCGTGATGCGCTGGTCGGGCCGCCAGCGCGAGCGGCGCTGCGCCGTGACGGTGAGCAGCACGAGCACGCTCAGTTTGAGCATCGGCACCATGATGCTGGCGATGAACACGATCACCGCGAGCGGCCAGTCGCCCGAGGTCCAGAAGTACACGACGCCGCTCATGATGGTGTCGTCTTCGGAGCCGAGCAGCGACGAGGTGTGCATCACCGGCAGCAGGTTCGCGGGAATGTACAGCAGCGCGGCGGCGATCAGCAGCGCCCACGTGCGCATCAGGCTGTCGGGGATGCGCGAGTGAAGCCGTGCGCCGCAGCGTCCGCAGTGCTGCGGCGTGACCGAGCGGATGCGCGGCTCGACTCGGCCGCATGCATGGCAGGAGACGAGGCCCGCGCGTTTCGCGGTGACGTATTTCATCGTCGGCTCATCCCTGACGCGGCGCGGGCGGCACGCCCGGCGGCAACGCGGGTTGCGCTGCGCCCGGCAGGGCTGTCGACACCGCCGCCTGCACGTCGGCCGGCGCGGGCGGGCCGGCCTGCGAGCCGACGGCCGCCGCCGCGCTATCGGAGGAAGTGCGCGGCAGCGGCCGCTGGTCGAGGCCGCCGAGTTCGTCGGCGAGATCCCACAGCACGCGCGGATCGAACGTGACGACCACCGCGAACATCAGCGTCAGGGTGCCGAACGCGAACAGCGCGGCTTCGGGAATCACGCGCGCGAGGCTGACCATTTTCACGATCGTGATCAGTACGCCGAGCATGAACACTTCGATCATGCCCCACGGGCGCACGAACTGGATCGCGCGCAGCACGCGGTTGAACGCGCTCGGCACGTAGCCGGCGCGCAGCGGCACCAGCACGTAGAGCAGCGCGACCAGCTCGGTCAGCGGGAACAGGATGGTCGAGCAGAACACCATCACCGCGACGATCTGCATGTCCTCGTCCCATAGCGCGACGAGCGCGCCGAACAGGGTGGTCTGCGAGGTGATGCCGTTGGCTTCGAGTTCGACGATCGGAAAGCCCTGCGCGATCACGAAGGTGATCAGCGCCGCCAGCGTCATCGCGCAGATGTTGTCGAGCTTGCGCGACACGCCGCTATAGAGCGTCGCCCGGCAGCGCGGACAGCGCGCGGCCACGCGCCCGACAAGCCGTGGCTTGCGGAACAGCGTATCGCATTCATGGCACGCGATCAGGTTGTCATGTTCCATATGGCAGAAGGGCTAACGGAGTGAGAGGCGGCGGGCAACGTCGAATCTTGGGGCCGGTCCGGCGGAGTGCGGACCAATAGTACCAAACGCGGCTTCGCGGCCGCGCCGACCAACGCACGGGACGTGTACCGCCAGCCCCGATCCGGGCGGCCTCGCCACTCGGAAGTCTTACACCACTTGGCATAGATCCGACAGTATCCGTCCCTTATTGTTCAGCGGCGGTCCGCACTGTCGCAAAATTCGGACCCGCCTCGCTCGACTCCACCGCAGCCAGCTTTGCGCGCATGGGGTAGCATGGCGGCCTTGGCGTGTACCGCAGCGGACATGTCCTGGCCGGAAGGACCGATGCCGGTCGCATCGAGGCCCGGGAATAGCACGGCAAGCTGCGCCGTTAACCTCTCTTAGCTTGCGTTGATCTGTCATGGCACTCAATCCTTCATTCGGCAGTCGGGAGTCGTACACGCGCACCGCGATCGCCTTTCACTGGCTGATCGCGCTCCTGATCGTGTGCGGCTTCGCGCTCGGCTGGGTGATGACCGATATCCCGGGCTTCACGCCTACCAAGCTGCGCTATTTCTCCTGGCACAAATGGATCGGCGTGACGGTGTTCGCGCTCGCGATCCTGCGCGTTCTGTGGCGCGCGACTCACTCGGCCCCGGCGATGCCGCGCCGCATGCCCGCCTGGCAGCGCGGCGTCGCGCATCTCGTGCATCTGTTGCTGTACGTGCTGATGATCGTGATTCCCGCCTCCGGCTACCTGTATAGCTCGGCGGCGAACGTGCCGGTGGTGTATCTCGGGCTGATTCCGCTGCCGCGTCTGATCGCGCCCGACCCGCACCTCAAGGAGCTGCTGAAGAACGTGCATATCGCGCTGAATTACACGTTGCTCGTGCTGGTCGCGCTGCATGTGGCCGGTGCGCTCAAGCATCAATGGCTGGATCGCGACGGCTTGCTGTCGCGCATGCTCCCTTTCCTCAAATAAGGACAAACATGAAGGTCTCGTTTTATCGCTACATGCTCGCCGCGTTCGCCGCGGCCTCGCTGACCGCGGCCGGCAGCGCGCTCGCGCAAGTGGAGGTCGCGAAGAGTTCGGTGACGGCCACTTCGAAGCAGATGAACGTGCCGGTGGAAGGCAAGTTCGGCAAATTCACCGCGCAGGTCAAGTTCGATCCGGCCAAACCCGCCGAAGGCAGCGCGCAGCTCAGCATCGACGTGGCGAGCTACGATCTTGGCGACGAGAGCTACAACGACCAGGTGCGCGGCAAGGAGTGGTTCGACGCGAAGACCTATCCGAGCGCCACCTTCGTGTCGAGCGCGATCGCGCCGGCCGGCGGCAATCAGTTCAAGGTGACCGGCAAGCTGACCATCAAAGGCAAATCGCAGACGGTGGTGGTGCCGGTCACGGTGAGCCAGCAGGGCGCGACGCAAACCTTCGACGGCTCGTTGCCGATCAAGCGCTCGCAATTCGACATCGGCACCGGCGAATGGAAAGACACGTCGGTGGTCGCCGATGATGTCGTGATCAAGTTTCATATCGTCGCCGCGCACCAGTGACGCGTGCGAGGATCTTGATGTCCGCCGCGCCGCTCGGGCGCGCCCATATTTTCACCGGAACTAGGAGCATGAATTGAAAACATCCATGTTGATCGCGGTTGGCGCACTGGCTTCTTCTGTCTCGCTCGGCGCGTTTGCCGCCGACACCTATCAGCTCGACCCGACCCACACGTATCCGAGCTTCGAGGCGGACCACTTCGGCGGCCTGTCGACGTGGCGCGGCAAGTTCACGAAAAGCTCCGGCACGGTGACGCTCGACCGCGCGGCGAAGACCGGCACCGTGGACGTGACGGTCGATCCCGCTTCGGTCCAGACGGGCAACACCAAGCTCGACGACCATCTGAAAACGGATGCGTTCTTCGACGTCGCCAAGTATCCGGCGGTGACCTACAAGGGCACGGACATCAAATTCGACGGCGACAAGCCGGTGGAAGTGGTCGGCAACCTGACGATGCGCGGCGTGACCAAGCCGCTGAATCTGAAGATCGATTCGTTCAAGTGCATGCAGCACCCGTTGCTCAAGCGCGAGGTGTGCGGCGTCGAGGCGAGCGCGCAATTCAACCGCGCCGACTACGGGATGGATTTCGGCACCAAATACGGCTTCAGCATGGAGACGAAGCTGCATATCCAGTCCGAGGGCATCAAGCAATAAGCGCTTGAGCGTGTCGCGCGTCGTCGAGTATCGGTATCGAATCGCGTAAGGGCCTTGCGCCGCGATGCAAAAACCGCTTCGTTCGCTTTGCGACGAAGCGGTTTTTTCTTGCGCGCGTGATACGGCGGACGCCTTATGCGGCAGCGCATCCAATTTGCCGCTCGCGTCGAATTTATTTTCCAGTTAAATAGAGCGCTGGCATCGTACCGGCTATGCGCGTATCCGGTCCGGCAATATCGGGCGCACCAAGCCCGCATCGAGAATATTTCGCGCGAACAGGAGATCTGGATGAATGCAACGACCGCAGCAGGCCTCGTGGGAAGCCGGCGCAATTCGTGGCGGGCGGTGATCGCCGCGTCGATCGGCAATGCGCTCGAATGGTTCGACCTGGTGGTGTACGGCTTTTTCGCGGTGACCATCGCGAAGCTGTTTTTTCCGGCCGGCAATGACACGGTCTCGCTGCTGCTGACGCTCGGCACCTTCGGTGTGTCGTTCTTCATGCGGCCGCTCGGGGCGATCGTTATCGGCGCATACGCGGACCGGGCCGGGCGCAAGGCGGCGCTCACGCTGTCGATCCTGCTGATGATGGGCGGCACGCTGATCATCGCGATCTTGCCGACCTATCAGAGCATCGGCCTGGCCGCGCCGGTGATCCTCGTGATCGCGCGTCTGATGCAGGGCTTTTCGGCCGGCGGCGAGTTCGGCAGCGCGACCGCTTTTCTGGCAGAGCACGTGCCGGGGCGGCGCGGTTTCTTCGCGAGCTGGCAGGTGGCGAGCCAGGGGCTCACGACGCTGCTGGCCGCCGGCTTCGGCGTGCTGCTTACCGGCAGTCTCGCGCCGGAACAGATGGCATCGTGGGGCTGGCGCGTGCCGTTCGTCTTCGGTCTGCTGATCGGGCCGGTTGCCTGGTACATTCGCACGAAGCTCGACGAGACGCCTGAGTTCCTCGCGGCGGAAACGACCACGACGCCGTTGCGCGACACCTTCGCGAGCCAGAAGCTGCGGCTTCTGATCGCCATCGGCGTGGTGGTGCTCGGCACCGTGTCGACGTATCTGGTGCTGTTCATGCCGACTTATGGCGTGAAGCAATTGGGGCTGGCGCCGTCGGTGGCGTTCTCGGCGATCGCGCTGACCGGCGTGATCCAGATGGTGTTCTCGCCGCTGATCGGTCATCTGTCGGACCGGCATGGGCGTACCACGATCATGCTGGTGCCGGCGCTGCTGCTGCTCGTGCTGATCTATCCGGCGTTTCTGTATCTGATCGCGCATCCGAGCTTCGGCACACTGATGGCGATGCAAATCGTGTTCGGCTTTCTGATGACCGGCTACTTCGCGGCGCTGCCGGGTTTGCTGTCCGAGATGTTCCCGGTGCAGACGCGTACGACCGGCATGTCGCTCGCGTATAACATCGCCGTGACGATCTTCGGCGGCTTCGGGCCGTTCATCATCGCGTGGCTGATCAGCGCGACGGGTTCCAAGGCCGCGCCGAGCTACTACCTGATTTTTGCCGCGGTGGTGAGTCTCGCCGCGTTGATGGCGGCGCGCCGCAAGCTTGGGTTTCGCTGACGCAAGGCCCAGGCGGTGGTAAACGCAAAAGGCCGGTTCACGAAGAACCGGCCTTTTGCATTAGCGAAGTCCGCTGCTATAGCGGAATCAAACTTGCGCACCCGCATTCGGATCGTTCGGATCGGTGCGGTCTTTCTTGTCCTTCAGCAGATCTTCGCGCTTCACGCCGAGCCACATCGCGAGCGCGGCGGCCACGAACACCGACGAATAGATACCGAACAGAATACCGACCGTCAGCGCCAGAGCGAAGTAGTGCAGCGTCGGGCCACCGAACAGGAACATCGACAGCACCATCATTTGCGTACAGCCGTGCGTGATGATGGTTCGCGACATCGTGCTGGTGATCGCGTGGTTGATCACCTCGATCACGGTCATCTTGCGTTCGCGGCGGAAGGTCTCGCGAATCCGGTCGAAGATAACGACCGACTCGTTCACCGAATAGCCGAGCACCGCGAGCACCGCGGCCAGCACCGACAGCGAGAACTCCCACTGGAAGAACGCGAAGAAGCCGAGAATGATCACCACGTCGTGCAAGTTCGCGATCACGCCGGCCACCGCGTACTTCCATTCGAAGCGGAACGACAGGTAGATCACGATGCCGATCACCACGCACGCGAGCGCGAGCAGGCCGTCGGTGGCGAGTTCCTTGCCGACCTGCGGACCGACGAACTCGACGCGCTGCAACTGCACCTGCGGGGTGTCGGCCTTCAGCGCGCTCATCACCTGGTCGCTCTGTTGCGCGGACGTGTAGCCCTGCTTGAGCGGCAGACGGATCAGCACGTCGCGCGAGGTGCCGAAGTTCTGCACCTGGGCGTCCGCGTAACCGAGCTTGGCGAGCGTGCCGCGCACCGGGTCCAGCGGCGCCGCGCCCGGATACTGCACTTCGATCACGGTGCCGCCGGTGAACTCCACCGACAGATGCAGCCCGCGATGCACGAGGAAGAACACAGCGGCAAGGAACGTCAGCAGCGAGATTGCGTTGAAGATCAACGCACGCTGCATGAACGGAATGTCTTTGCGAAAACGGAAAAATTCCATGGTCTTGTTCTCCGGGACTCAGCGGGATGAACCCGGTTTCTGCGGCGTGTTCGATGAACCCGGCGACGACCCCGACGCATTGCGGCGGCGCACGGTCGGCTTGCCGGCGCGCGCCTGCGCGCCGGCCGGGGCCTTCGGCCTGGCGGCGGCCGCCGCGACGGCTCGCGCGGTGTCGGTTGCGGCGTCGTTGCTGCCGAGGTAGGCGGAGGAGCCCGCGGGCGCCGTTTCCGGGCGCCACACCTGGCCGATCGCCAGCGTCTTCAGCTTCTTCTTGCCGCCGTACCACCAGTTGACCACGCCGCGCGAGAAGAACACCGCCGAGAACATCGACGTCAGAATGCCGATACAGTGGACCATCGCGAAGCCGCGCACCGGGCCGGAGCCGAACGCGAGCAGCGCGAGACCGGCGATCAGCGTGGTGACGTTCGAGTCGAGAATCGTCGCCCAGGCGTGCGCGTAGCCGTTCTGGATGGCCAGCTGCGGCGGCGCGCCGTGGCGCAGTTCTTCACGCACGCGTTCGTTGATCAGCACGTTCGCGTCGATCGCCATACCGAGCGCGAGCGCGATAGCGGCGATACCCGGCAAGGTGAGCGTGGCCTGCAGCATCGACAGCACCGCGATCAGCAGCAGCAGATTCACGGACAGGCCGATCATCGAGATCACGCCGAACAGCATGTAGTACGCGATCATGAAGACGGCGATCGCCGCGAAGCCCCACACCACCGAGTGGAAGCCCTTCTTGATGTTGTCGGCGCCGAGGCTCGGGCCGATCGTGCGTTCTTCGATGATTTCCATCGGCGCGGCGAGCGAACCCGCGCGCAGCAGCAGCGCGAGGTCGGCGGCGGCTTGCGGCGTGGGCTGGCCAGTGATCTGGAAGCGGTCGCCCAGTTCCGACTGGATGGTCGCCACCGTCAGCACTTCGCCCTTGCCGCGTTCGAACAGCACCATCGCCATCGGCTTGCCGATGTTGTCGCGCGACACGCTGCGCAGCGCGCGGCCGCCGGCCGAGTCGAGGCGCAGGTTGACCGACGGACGTTGATGTTCGTCGAAGCCCGCCGACGCGTCGATGATCCGGTCGCCCGTGAAGATGACCTGCTTGCGCAGCAGCACCGGCGTCTGGTTGCCTTGCGTGAACAGCTCGTCGCCCGGCGGCACCGGGTCGGACGGATTCGGATGCGTGTTGACCGGATCGGCGAGGCGCGCTTCGAGCGTCGCCGTGCGGCCGATGATGTCCTTCGCCTTGGCCGTGTCCTGCACGCCCGGCAGCTCGACCACGATGCGGTCCGCGCCTTGCTGCTGGATCACCGGCTCGGCCACGCCGAGTTCGTTCACGCGGTTATGCAGGGTGGTGATGTTCTGCTTGAGCGCGGCGTCCTGCACGGCGCGTTGCACCGCCGGCGTGAACGTGCCGACCAGTTGCAGACCGCCGTCCTGGCCAGGCTGCGTGGCCCACTGGAGTTCGCTGATGCTACGGCCGAGCAGCTTGAGCGCCGCGTCCGCCGTGGCCTGATCGGCCACGTTGACCACCACCGACTGGCCCACGCGGTTCACGCCGCCGTCGCGCACGTTGTTGTCGCGCAGCAGGGTGCGCACGTCCGAGGCGTCCGAGTCGAGCTTCTTGTTGAGCGCGCCGGCCATGTCCACTTGCAGCAGGAAGTGCACACCCCCGCGCAAATCGAGACCGAGGTACATCGGCAGCGCGTGCAGCGCGGACAGCCAGCCGGGCGACGCGCTTTGCAGGTTCAGCGCGACGACGAACTGCGGATCGGTCGGATCGCTGTTCAGCGACTTCTGCAGCAGGTCCTTCACGCGCAATTGCGTGTCGGTGTCCGTGAGCCGCACGCGAATGTTCGCGTTGGTCGCCGAGTTGTCGAACGTGACGGCGGTGGGCTTGATCTGATTGGCGGCAAGCGCGGCTTCGACTGCGGCCAGCGTGGTCGAGTCGAGCTTCACGGTTGCCTTGCCGCTCGACACCTGCACCGCCGGCGCTTCGCCGAACAGGTTGGGCAGCGTGTACACGAGGCCGATGACCAGAGCCACCAGCATCACGGCGTATTTCCAGAGGGGGTAGCGATTCATGAGTAGTCCAACGGGAAAGTTGGCTTGGAAGCGATGCGTCCGGCGATGAGCGCGGGCGATTCAGCAGCGGATTGCGTGGATCGCCGGCGAGGCCGCGCCGGACGCGAGAGAGCAGGCCTTACAGCGACTTGATCGTGCCCTTCGGGAGAATCGTCGTGATCGACGCTTTTTGCACGGTGATTTCCGTGCCTTCCGAGATTTCGACGCCGACGTAAGCTTCGCCCACCTTGGTCACCTTGCCGACGATGCCGCCGTTCGTCACCACTTCGTCGCCCTTGGCCATGGCGGAGAGCATGTTGCGGTGCTCCTTCTGGCGCTTCATTTGCGGGCGAATCATGATGAAGTACAGCACGCCGAACATCAGGATCAGCGGCAGGAAGCTCATCAGGTTCGATTCAATGCCACCTGTTGCTGCGCCTTGGGCAAAGGCATTGGAAATGAACGACACGTTGGTCTCTCCGTTATCAGTCAAACGATCAAAAAAATCAGCCGATTATTCTACCACCGGCCAGACGCGCGTCGACGCGGCGAATCGGCTTTGCGATCAACCGTTTAAAGCCTTTTGCGCCGGCTCGCGAAAGTTGATTGTAAGGTTTTCGTCGCGCGGCGCGCGGATTCTTCGGTTGAATCGGCCGCCGGAGCCCGTCACGGCGCCTGTTCGACGCCCCGCGCGCGGTTCTGGTGGAAGCGTTTGCGGAACGGCTCGAACATTTTTGCGTCGATCGCGTCGCGAATTTCCTGCATCAGTTCGAGGTAGTAGTGCAGGTTGTGGATCGTGTTCAGCTGCGCACCGAGGATTTCGCCGACGCGGTGCAGGTGATGCAGATAGCCGCGCGTGAAATTGCGGCAGGTGTAGCAGCCGCATTGCTCGTCGAGCGGGCGCAGCGAATTCTTGTGCGTGGCGTTGCGGATCTTGATGTCGCCGAAGCGCGTGAAGAGCCAGCCGTTGCGCGCGTTGCGGGTCGGCATCACGCAGTCGAACATGTCGACGCCGGCCGCCACGCCCGCCACCAGGTCTTCCGGCGTGCCGACGCCCATCAGGTAGTGCGGCTTGTCGGCCGGCAGCTTCGGGCCGATGTGGTTCAGCACGCGCATCATGTCTTCCTTCGGCTCGCCGACCGACAGCCCGCCGATCGCGAGGCCGTGGAAGTCCTTTTCCGCGAGGCCCGCCAGCGACTCGTCGCGCAGGTCCTCGAACATGCCGCCCTGGACGATGCCGAACAGCGCATTCGGATTGGCGAGCCGCTTGAACTCGTCGATCGAGCGCTGTGCCCAGCGCATCGACATGCGCATCGAATCGCCGGCTTCCGTGTGCGAGGTCGGCACGTTGTTGCTCGCGTACGGCGTGCATTCGTCGAACTGCATCACGATATCGGAGTTCAGCACCTTCTGAATCTGCATCGACACTTCCGGCGACAGGAACAGCTTGTCGCCGTTGATCGGCGACGCGAACGTGACGCCGTCTTCGGTGATCTTGCGCAGATCGCCGAGCGAGAATACCTGGAAGCCTCCGGAGTCCGTCAGGATCGGCTTTTTCCAGCCCATGAAGCCGTGCAGGCCGCCATGCGCCTCGATGGTTTCCAGACCCGGGCGCAGCCACAGGTGGAAAGTGTTGCCGAGGATGATCTGCGCGTGCATTTCGTCCAGCTCGCGGGGCTGGACCGCTTTCACCGTGCCGTAGGTGCCGACCGGCATGAAGATCGGCGTTTCCACCACGCCGTGATTGAGCGTGACGCGGCCGCGGCGCGCCGGGCCGTCGGTGCCGAGCAGTTCGAATTTGAGGCCGTTGGCGGGGCGCTCGGCGGTGGTCGTTTGTTGCGATTGATGACCGAAGGTCATTGATAACTCCTGGGCTACCGGAAAGAGCTTCGCATGGGACCGGAGTAAGCGCTGAAGCGCTAACTCCGGATCGGCAAGTCCGGCGCAAATGTTGAAACGCCGCCGGAAGGGTTCGCCGCGGCTCAGGGAACTGCAAAAACTTTACAACGGAGGGGCCGGTTTCAGACGTCACGCCGTCTGAGCAGCATCGCGTCGCCGTAACTGAAGAACCGATAACGCTCTTCGATCGCATGACGATACGCCGCGCGAATCGTCTCGACGCCGGCGAATGCCGACACCAGCATCAGTAGCGTCGACTTCGGCAAATGGAAATTGGTCACCAGCCGGTCGACCACGCGAAACCTGTAGCCCGGCGTGATGAAGATGTCGGTTTCCGTGCTCGCCGCGGCAAGCGGGCGCCCGGCGGCTTCGGCGTCGCGCGCGGCGGCTTCGAGCGCGCGCATCGAGGTCGTGCCCACCGCGATCACGCGATTGCCGCGCGCCTTCGTCGCCACGATCCTGTCGGCAAGCGACTGCGGCAGGTGATACCACTCGCTGTGCATCTTGTGTTCGGCGAGATTCTCGACCCGCACCGGCTGGAACGTGCCCGCGCCGACGTGTAGCGTCAGCGTCGCGCGTTCCACGCCGCGGGCGTCGAGTCGCGCGAGCAGCGCGTCGTCGAAATGCAGGCCGGCGGTGGGCGCGGCCACCGCCCCGGGGTTCTGCGCGAATACGGTCTGGTAGCGGGTCTCGTCGGTCGAGTCGGGATCGTGCTCGATGTACGGCGGCAGCGGCAGACGGCCGAATTGCTCGATCAGCGTCAGGCAGTCGTCGGGGAAGTGCAGCGTGTAGAACGGTTCGACCCGCTCGCCGACCGTGACGTCGAATGCGTCCGCGAGACGGATCGTGGTGCCCGGCGGCGGGCTCTTGCTCGCGCGGATCTGCGCGAGCGCCGTGCGCTCGCCGGTGAGGCGCTCCACCAGCACTTCGATCTTGCCGCCACTGGCCTTCTGGCCGAGGAAGCGCGCTTTCAGGACTTTGGTATCGTTGAAGACCAGCAGATCGCCCGGTGCGATGCACTCGGGTAGTTCGGCGAAGCGGCGGTCGATCAGGCGCGCGGCGTCGCCGGTGTTGTCCACTTCGAGCAGGCGGCTGGCGCTGCGCTCGGGCAGCGCGACTTGCGCGATCAGTTCGGGCGGCAGATCGAAATCGAAATCGGAAAGCGTAAACATGCGAACGACTGGAAGCGAATTGAGACTGAATTGAGCCGAAGCCGGAGCCGGGCGGCTATGATTGCGGGACGCCAGAGCGGCCCGCACGCCCGCGCGCTGTATGGCGGCGATACCTTTGACAGCCGATATTGTACTTGCGAAGCAGCCCATGCCTTTGTCCGACCGCCGATTGTCCTCCGCCACCGATGAAGCGGGCGCCGAACCTAGGCGCCGCGTCGCGCGGGGCAGCGCGGCGGCACAGGTGAGCGAGGCCGGCGCGGACGTGGTGGCGACGCAAAGGGCGAGCGCCGCGGCCGAAGGCGAAAACGCGGGCGAGAACTCCGGTGAAAAGCCCGCTGAAAAGCCCGCTGAAAAGCCCGCTGACCCCTTCGGTGACAAGCCCGCCGGCAAGTCCGCTGGCAAAGCCACCGCGAAGCCCGCCGTCAAAACCGCCGACAAACTCGCCAAACTCGGCCTCACCCGCGACATCGACCTCGTACTGCATCTGCCGATGCGCTACGAGGACGAAACCTCGCTGACGCCAATCGGCCAGTTGCTGCCGGGCGGCATCGCGCAAACCGAAGGCGTCGTGTTCGACAACGAGATTGCGTACCGGCCGCGCCGTCAGCTGCTGGTGAAGCTGCACGACGACGCCGGCGACGAACTCGTGCTGCGCTTTCTGAACTTCTACGGCTCGCAGGTCAAGCAGATGGCGATCGGCGCGCGGCTGCGGGTGCGCGGCGACGTGCGCGGCGGCTTCTTCGGGATGGAGATGGTGCACCCGGCGGTGCGCGTCGTCGACGAAGACACGCCGCTGCCGCAGGCGCTGACGCCGGTCTACCCGAGCACCGCGGGCGTCACGCAGGCGTATCTGCGCAAATCGATCGACAACGCGCTCGCGCGCACGTCGCTGCCGGAGTTGCTGCCCGAGCCGGTCGCGCGCGCGTTCCTCGCGCCGCTCGGCGTGCCGTCGCTGATGGACGCCGTGCGCACGCTGCATCACCCCGGCGCGCAGTCCGACGAGACCGCGCTGATCGACGGCACGCATCCGGCGTGGGTGCGCATCAAGTTCGAGGAACTCCTCGCGCAGCAGATGTCGCTCAAGCGCGCGCACGAAGAGCGCCGCACGCGCGCCGCGCCGGCCATGCCGCGCCGCAAGCTGGGCGACGAGTCGGCGCTGGTGGCGCGCTTGCTGAAGGCGCTGCCGTTTTCGCTGACGGCCGCGCAGGAGCGCGTCGGCGGCGAGATCGCGCTCGATCTGACGCAGCCGCATCCGATGCAGCGGCTGCTGCAAGGCGACGTCGGCAGCGGCAAGACGATCGTCGCCGCGCTGGCCGCCGCGCAGGCCATCGACGCCGGCTACCAGGCCGCGCTGATGGCGCCGACGGAAATCCTCGCCGAGCAGCACGCACGCAAGCTGCGCGGCTGGCTGGAGCCGCTCGACGTGAGTGTCGCGTGGCTGGCGGGCAGTCTGAAGACCAAAGAGAAGCGCGCCGCGATCGAGGCCGCCGCGCTCGGCACCGCGCAGCTCGTGATCGGCACGCACGCGATCATCCAGGACACGGTGGAGTTCGCGCGCCTCGGGCTCGTGATCGTCGACGAACAGCATCGTTTCGGTGTCGCGCAACGGCTTGCGCTGCGCGCCAAGGCGCGTCGTCCCGGGGGAGATCCTGCGGAGCAAAGCGCCGCCGATGGCGCGCGCGACTTCCAGCCGCATCAGCTGATGATGTCCGCGACGCCGATTCCGCGCACGCTCGCAATGACCTATTACGCCGACCTCGACGTGTCGACCATCGACGAATTGCCGCCCGGACGCACGCCGATCCTGACCAAACTCGTCTCCGACGCGCGGCGCGACGAGGTGATCGGCCGCGTGCGCGAGGCGGCGCTCACGGGGCGTCAGGTGTACTGGGTGTGTCCGCTGATCGAGGAAAGCGAGACCTTGCAGTTGCAGACCGCGGTCGAAACCTACGAGACGCTGGTCGCCGCGCTGCCCGAGCTGAACGTCGGCCTCGTGCACGGGCGTCTGACGCCTGCCGAGAAGGCGTCCGTGATGGACGGGTTCACCCGCAACGAGGTGCAGCTGCTGGTCGCAACCACGGTGATCGAAGTGGGCGTCGACGTGCCGAATGCGTCGCTGATGGTGATCGAGCATGCGGAGCGCTTCGGCCTCGCACAGCTGCATCAGTTGCGCGGCCGGGTGGGGCGCGGCAGCGCCGCGTCGGTGTGCGTGCTGCTTTACACCGGACCGTTGTCGATGACGGCGCGCGCGCGCTTGCAGACCATGCGCGAGACGACCGACGGCTTCGAGATCGCGCGGCGCGACCTCGAGATTCGCGGACCGGGGGAGTTTCTGGGCGCTCGCCAGTCGGGCGCGGCGATGCTGCGGTTTGCCGATCTCGAAAACGACCAGTGGTTGATCGACCCTGCGCGCGAGGCGGCCGGGGTTCTGCTCGACGAATATCCCGACGTGGTGCTGCGGCATCTGGCGCGTTGGCTCGGCGCGCGTGAGCAGTATCTGAAGGCGTAATTCTGTTGATGTCGGCTAGCGCGCAGGAGGGCGTCGGAAAAATCTTCTTCTGTGCCAGCCCATTAGCCAGCAAACCAGAGGTTGGCGAACCGACCCTATCGGTGTATAACTAGAACCTATCAAAATCATCGCACTGATTGGTCCCCGAATGACGCTCACCGAATTGAAATACATCGTTGCGGTTGCCCGCGAGCGGCACTTCGGCCGGGCTGCCGAAGCGTGCTTCGTCAGCCAGCCGACTCTGTCGGTGGCGATCAAGAAGCTCGAAGACGAGCTGAACGTGCAGATTTTCGAGCGCGGCACCAGCGAAGTCAGTGTCACGCCGATTGGCGAGCAGATCGTCACGCAAGCCCAGCGCGTGCTCGAACAGACGCTCGCCATCAAGGAAATCGCCAAACAGGGCAAGGACCCGCTGGTCGGGCCGCTGCGGCTCGGCGTGATCTACACGATCGGGCCGTACCTGCTGCCCACGCTCGTCAAGCAGATGATCAAGCGCGTCCCGCAGATGCCGTTGATGCTGCAGGAAAATTACACGCTCAAGCTGATCGAACTGCTCAAGCAGGGCGAAATCGACGTCGCGATCATGGCGCTGCCGTTCCCTGAAACGGGTCTAATGCTGCGTCCCATGTATGACGAACCGTTCGTCGTCGCGCTGCCGTCCGGCCACGCGTGGGAAAACCGTCAGAAAATCGACGCCGACGATCTGAAGCAGGAAACCATGCTGCTGCTCGGCAGCGGTCACTGCTTCCGCGACCATGTGCTCGGCGTGTGCCCGGAGCTGATGCGCTTTTCGCAGAACGCGGATGGCATCCAGAAGACTTTCGAAGGGTCGTCGCTGGAGACCATCCGCCATATGGTGGCGAGCGGCGTCGGGATTACCGTGCTGCCGCGCATGTCGGTGCATGAGGTCAAGCCGCATGCGGGCGGCATCGACGCGGGTCTGCTCAGCTACGTCGCGTTCGACGAACCCGTGCCGGATCGCCGCGTCGTGCTGGCGTGGCGCAAGAGCTTCACGCGCATGCCCGCAATCGACGCCATTTGCGACGCGATCAACGCCTGCGAACTGCCGGGCGTCACGAAACTCGATCAGCCCGTCGCCGTTAGCTGAGGTTTCGCATCTTTTGTAGCAAGGTTGGCTGCGGGCGCGGACGCCCAGCAGTCACTTGGCGTTTCGTCCTCCGCATGCGGAAAGACTATGGAATAGATAAATTTAATCAACAACGAATATTCAATAGTATTGTTATAGTTTCCTCCACGGATCGCCCGATCCCTTATTTATTCGATAAGACCGGAGGACATCATGACGCGGCCCACCTCACAGCAAATCCACGCTCTCGTCGCTCAACCGGCTGGCACCGTTGCCGGCGGCGTGAACGCGTCGGCGCCGAGCGTGCGCACCGTCGCGCTGTCGCTGCTGATCGATCGGGCCTTGTCCGCCTAACGCGCCGGTCCGTATCAATCTGCGGCAATCGTGTGCCGCGCTTCTTTGCCCGTCCGTTTCGATAAAAACTACGCTGGAGTGACGCATGTCCGAACGTAAGCTCACCAATGCTGCCGGCGCACCCGTCGCCGACAATCAGAATTCGATGACCGCCGGCACACGCGGCCCGGTCGTCCTGCAAGACGTCTGGCTGCTCGAAAAGCTCGCCCATTTCGATCGCGAAGTAATTCCCGAACGCCGCGTGCACGCCAAAGGCTCGGGCGCCTTCGGCACGCTGAAGGTCACGCACGACATCTCGCGCTATACGAAGGCCAAGGTATTCGCGCAAGTCGGCAAGGAAACGCCGCTTTTCATGCGTTTCTCGACGGTGGCCGGCGAGCGCGGCGCAGCCGACGCCGAACGCGACGTGCGCGGCTTCTCGATCAAGTTCTACACGGAAGAGGGCAACTGGGACGTGGTCGGCAACAACACGCCGGTGTTCTTCATCCGCGATCCGCTGAAGTTTCCGGACTTCATCCATACGCAAAAGCGCGATCCGTACACCAACATGCGCAGCAATGTCGCCGCGTGGGATTTCTGGTCGCGTCACCCGGAGTCGCTGCATCAGGTGACGATTCTGATGAGCGACCGCGGCATTCCGCGCAATTACCGGCAGATGCACGGCTTCGGTTCGCACACGTACTCGTTCGTCAACGCGAACAACGAGCGCTTCTGGGTGAAGTTTCACTTCAAATCGCTGCAAGGCATCGAAAACTTCACCGACGCCGAAGCGGCCCAGGTGGTCGCGCAAGACCGTGAAAGCGCGCAGCGCGATCTGGTCGGCAACATCGATGCGGGCAACTTCCCGACATGGCGCTTCGCGATCCAGGTGATGCCCGAAGCGCAAGCGGCGAACTATCGCTTCAATCCGTTCGATATCACGAAAGTGTGGTCGCAGAAGGACTATCCGCTGATCGATGTCGGCACGATCGAGCTGAACCGCAACGCGGCGAACTATTTCGCGGATGTGGAGCAGGCGGCGTTCACGCCGGCCAACGTAGTGCCCGGCATCGGCTTTTCGCCGGACCGTCTTTTGCAAGGCCGGCTGTTTTCGTACGGCGACACGCAGCGCTATCGCCTCGGCATCAATCACCACCAGATTCCGGTGAATGCGCCGCGCGTGCCGAGTCCGCATTCGTTTCATCGCGACGGCGCGATGCGCTCGGACGGCAATCTCGGCGGCAACGTGAACTACGAGCCGAACCGCTTCGGCGACTTCGCGCAAGACCCGAACGCGTCGGAGCCGCCGCTCGCGGCGGACGCGGTGGATCGCTACGATCATCGCGCGGACGACGACTACTACACGCAGCCGGGCATGTTGTTCGCGCTGTTCGACGCGGCGCAAAGGCAACGTCTGTTCGGCAACATCGCTGGGCATATCGACGGTGTGCCGCAGGACATCGTCGCACGGCAGATCGAGCATTTCCGCCGCGCCGATCCTGCTTACGCGGCCGGTGTGATCGCCGCGATGGCCGAGTTGGCTGAAGGTCGCAAGAAGTAATCGACGAGCGGCTTAAGCGGGTTGAAGTGCAGCAGCCGAGCGGGGCGTGTCCGCGTCCCGCTTGTCACGATACGAAGCAAGACGACACGGGAGTACGATCATGATCCTGACGAGGTTTGCCGCGCCAGGCGGCTCGACGGCCGCACGCGGTGCGCAACGGCAGCAGGCGTTCATGCCGCGCAAGGCGGTCGGTTTCGCGATCGTCGCGAGCGGCCTGGCGGTGCTCGTCACGCAGGCGTTGCAGCATGCGCTGGGCGGCTGATCGCAGCCCTGCCGGCCATGCGGCGGGCGGGCGCACGTCACGCGAACGCAGCGGATTCCAGGCTAAACTGTCGAGCGTCCGACGTTTCGAATTTGCCATCCGCAAGACCGTCACCTTGCCGACCGGTTCGTATCCCTCTTCAAAGGAGTCATCATGGCCAAGAAAGAAGCCGCCGCCGTACAGCACGTCAATATCGGGATCAGCGACAAGGATCGCAAGAAGATTGCAGAAGGCTTGTCGCGCTTGCTCGCCGACACCTACACGCTGTACCTGAAGACCCATAACTTCCACTGGAACGTCACGGGTCCGATGTTCAACACGCTGCACCTGATGTTCGAAACGCAATACAACGAACTCGCGCTGGCAGTCGATTCGATCGCCGAACGCATCCGCGCGCTGGGCGTGCATGCGCCGGGCAGCTACAAGGAATTCGCGAAGCTGTCGTCGATTCCGGAAGCGGACGGCGTGCCGGCCGCGGAAGAAATGATCCGCCAGCTGGTGGAAGGCCAGGAAGCCGTCGTGCGTACCGCACGCGAGATTTTCCCGTCCACGGAAGCCGCCAACGACGAGCCGACCGCCGACCTGCTGACGCAACGCATGCAGACGCACGAAAAGACCGCGTGGATGCTGCGCTCGATGCTGGCTTGAGCGTCAACGCTCCTTCAGTGTGTCGCTTCGTGCGGACGCTGCTGTCGTACTGAAGCTGCGCTGATGAAGCCGCAGTGAAACCGAACTAGGCCTCCCTTTGCGGGAGGCTTTGTTTTGTGCGGCGGCAACTGGCGAGCCGGTCGCGACGCCGCCTTTTTCAGACCGCGTCCGCGCGAAAGCGGGCCGCCGCCGGCATCCCGTAAAATAGCCGTACCGTCTTCGCACTTCACCGAACCCGCCCATGTTCGCCCGACTTCCCCTATATCTGCGCCTCGTGCGCATGGACAAGCCGATCGGCAGCTTGCTGCTGCTGTGGCCGACGCTCAACGCACTGTGGATCGCATCCGACGGTCATCCGTCGTGGCCGTTGCTGGTGATCTTCACCGTGGGCACGGTGCTGATGCGCTCGGCGGGCTGCGCGATCAACGACTACGCGGACCGTGATTTCGACCGCTACGTGAAGCGCACGGAAAATCGTCCGATCACGTCGGGCAAGATCAAGGCGTGGGAAGCGGTCGCGCTGGCGGCGGGGTTGTCGCTCCTTGCGTTTCTGCTGATCCTGCCGTTGAATACGCTGACCAAGGAGCTTTCGGTGGCGGCGTTGTTCGTCGCCGGTTCGTATCCGTTCACCAAGCGTTTCTTTGCGATTCCGCAGGCCTACCTCGGCATCGCATTCGGCTTTGGCATTCCGATGGCGTTCGCTGCGATTCAGGACCACGTGCCGATGCTTGCGTGGGTGATGCTGCTCGCCAACGTATTCTGGTCGGTCGCGTACGACACCGAATATGCGATGGTCGATCGCGACGACGACATCAAGATCGGCATCCGCACGTCGGCGCTTACGTTCGGTCGCTTCGACGTGGCCGCGATCATGCTGTGCTATGCGGTGACGCTGGGGATTTACGTCGGCATCGGCGTGATGCTCGGTTTCGGGGTGCTGTACTGGGCGGGCTGGGCGGCGGCGGCGGGCTGCGCGGTCTACCACTACACGCTGATTCGCAACCGCGAGCGGATGGCATGCTTCGCCGCGTTCCGGCATAACAACTGGCTCGGCGGCGCATTGTTTGCGGGGATCGCCGCGCATTACGCGGTGGCTTCGTTTTAAGTCGCGCAGCGTGGCGGCGGCTGCCAGCCTACGTTCGCGTTCGCAGCGGTTTGTGGCACCACGCTGCGTAGCCCTGTTGTGCGGCATGCGCGCTTTTCTGTGCCGTAGGTGCCGGCCCGATTCGAACTCGGGCGCCGCGTCCTACGGCGCACTTTCTTTCCCGCCAGGCGAAAGCGTAATCAGGCGCAGTCGCAGCGCAAGCCAAAAGCGCCGCGTCGAACGTGCTTACTGCTTGCCGAACTCGTCGCCCATTTCCCGCGCGCGCGCATCGGCAGCGAGCGCGCCGCGCACGATCGCGTCCTTGATGCCGCTCGCGTCGAACGACGCCAGCGCCGCGGCCGTCGTGCCGCCCTTCGATGTCACCCGTTCGCGCAGCACGCCCGGCGGCTCGTCGGAATTCGCCGCCAGTTGGGCCGCGCCGGTGAAGGTCGCGACCGCGAGCGCGCGGCCTTGCGCTTCATCCATGCCGAGCTGGCGGGCGGCTTCCTGCAACGCTTCGATGAAATAGAACACGTAGGCCGGCCCGCTGCCCGAGATCGCGGTGACGGCGTCGATCTTCGCTTCGTCGTCGAACCAGACCGTTTCGCCGACCGCGCCGAGCACCTGCGAGGCGAGCGCGCGGCCCGCTTCGTCGACGCTGGCGGTTGCGACGAGACCCGTCACGCCCATGCCGATCAGCGCCGGCGTATTCGGCATCACGCGCACGATGCGGCCGTGGTCGTTCAGCCAGCGCGACATGTCGCCCATGCGAATGCCCGCGACGATGCTGATCGCGAGTTGCGACGCGCTCAGATGCGGCGCCAGCGCTTGCGCGACGCTCTTCAGGATCTGCGGCTTCACCGCCAGCACGACGGCGTCGTATTCGGCGAGCGCGGCGTCGGCGGCGGCGCCCGTGCGGATGCCGAACTGCTGTTCATTGCGTTGGCGCGCCTCACCGCTGGGGTCGATCGCGTAGAGGTCTGCGGCGGCGACGCCACGCTTGATGAGGCCGCCGATCAATGCCGCGGCCATGTTGCCGCCGCCGATAAAAGCAATTTTCATGATGGACCGAATCAGGTTCGGTGAAGAGCCCGCCAAGGCTCGGATAGGTTACTGAGAGTAATCGCGCGTGCCGAAAATCGCGGTGCCGATGCGCACGATCGTCGCGCCTTCGAGCACGGCGGCTTCGAGGTCGCTCGACATGCCCATCGACAACGTGTCGAGTTCGAGTCCGTCGGCACACAAGCGCTCGAACAGTTCGCGCAACTGGCGATGCGGTTCACGTTGCGCGTCGGTATCGCCGGCCGGCTCGGGAATCGACATCAGCCCGCGCAGCGTCAGTTTCGGCAACGCGGCGATCTGCTGCGCGACTTCGACCGCCTCGGCGATGCCGGCGCCGCTTTTCGACGCCTCGCCGCTGATGTTGACCTGCAAACACACGTTCAGCGGCGGCAGATTGTCAGGGCGCTGCTCCGAGAGCCGCTGCGCGATCTTCAGGCGATCGACCGAATGCACCCAGTCGAAATGCTCGGCGACCGGCCGCGTCTTGTTCGATTGCAAAGGACCGATGAAGTGCCATTCGAGCGACGCGCGCAGGTCGGCGAGCGTCTCGATCTTGGCAAGCGCTTCCTGCACGTAGTTCTCGCCGAACGCGCGCTGGCCGGCGGCGTGCGCGGCGCGCACGTCGTCGGCGGGAAAGGTCTTCGAGACCGCGAGCAGCGTGACCGAGCGCGCGTCGCGCCCGGCCGCGTGCGCGGCCGAGGCGATGCGTTGCCGCACCGCTTCGAGGTTGTGGGTCAGATCGGGCATGGAACAGAACCGGTAGTTCAGCGAATGGCGATCACCGGATTATACGGACAGCATGTGCTCGACCAATTCGATCCAATGCGCGACCGGCGTCGACGTGCCGCTTTGCAGATGCGCAATGCAACCGACGTTTGCCGACACGATCAACTGCGGCTCCTGTGCGTGCAATCGTTCGAGCTTCTGATCGCGCAGCGCGTACGAGAGCCTCGGCTGCGTGAGCGAGTAAGTGCCGGCAGAGCCGCAGCACAGATGACTGTCCGCGGGCAGGCGCACTTCGACGCCGAGCGCGGTGAGCAGATGCTCGACCTGGCCGCGCACCTGCTGGCCATGTTGCAGCGTGCAGGGCGGATGAAACGCCACCGTATGGACCGAGCGGCGGCGCGTGACCGTGCGCAGTGTCTCTTCGAACTCCGGCAGGATCTCCGCGATGTCACGCGTCAATTCGACGATGCGCCGCGCCCGGTCCGCATACGCCGGATCGTGGCGCAACAGATGCGCGTATTCCTTGACCGTCGCGCCGCAGCCGGACGCGTTCATCACGATCGCCTCGACGCCCTCCTCGACATATGGCCACCATGCGTCGATGTTGGCGCGCAGGTCGTCGAGCGCTTCGTCGTTGTAGCCCAGATGCAGGCGGATCGCGCCGCAGCAGCCGGCATCCGGCGCGATCACGGTTTCGACGCCGAGCGCATCGAGCACCCGCGCGGTCGCGATGTTGACGTTCGGCATCATCGACGGTTGCACGCAACCCGCGAGCATCAGCATCTTGCGCGGGTGCTTCGCGGTCGGCCATTCCAGTGGACGCTGCCGCGCGGGCACCTTGTCGCGCAGTTTCTTCGGCAGGACGCGGCGGAAGTGCTGGCCGATGCGCATGGTCGGCGTGAACACCGCGCTGTTCGGCACGAAGGTCGCGAGCAGCCGGCGCGTGAGCCGCTGACGCAGCGGCCGCGTGACTTTTTCTTCGGTGAGCTTGCGGCCGATTTCCACCAGCCGGCCGTATTGGACGCCGGACGGACAAGTGGTTTCGCAGTTGCGGCACGTGAGGCACCGGTCCAGATGGAGCTGGGTGCTGCGCGTGACCGGCGCGCCTTCGACCATCTGCTTGATCAGATAGATGCGCCCGCGCGGGCCGTCGAGTTCGTCGCCGAGCAGCTGGTAGGTCGGGCAGGTGGCCGTGCAGAAACCGCAATGCACGCAATTGCGCAAAATGGCGTCGGCTTCGTCGCCATCGGGCGTATTGCGAATGAAGTCCGCGAGGTTGGTTTGCATCGCGTCGCTCAAAACTCGGGGTAGAGACGGCCGCGATTGAAGATGCGGGCCGGGTCGAAAGCGCTTTTCAGGCCGCGATGGATTTTCATCAGTGGCGCGGGCAGCGGGGTGAACACGCCGGCGCTGCGGTCGTAGCCGTGGCCGGTGCGAAAGATCGTGGCATGACCGCCGGCCTGCTTCGCGCTGATGCGCACGGTTTGCGCGTCGGTGTCGGTGATCCACCAGCGTTGGCCGCCGCCCCATTCCATCAGTTGCGCGCCGGGCAGCTGCATCGGCTCGGTGATGGACGGCAGCGCGAGACGCCAGAGCGCGGCTTTCGGTGGGATGGTCGCGAAGAACGAATCGGTCTGTTCGCGCAGGCCGGCCCAGAAACGTTCCGCCTCGACCGCATCGACCACTTCGCCGCCGAGCGACGTGCGCGCCGCCTTGACCGCGGCTTCGGCCCCCGCGAGGCGCACGGCGAGCGTGCCGTGACGCCACGCGCTCGCGGAGATCGGCAGCGGCCGGCCGCCCCATTCGTTCAGCTTACGAACCGCATCGGTACCGTTCATGTCGAACTTGAGCGTGGCTTCGGCCTGCGGCAGCGGCAACACCTTAACCGACAATTCGAGGATCAAACCGAGCGTGCCGAGCGAGCCGGCCATCAGACGCGAAACGTCGTAGCCGGCGACGTTCTTCACCACCTGACCGCCGAAATGCAGCTTCTGCCCCTGGCCGTTCATGATGACCGCGCCCAGCACGAAGTCGCGCGCCGCGCCAGCCGCGGCGCGGCGCGGGCCGGCGATGCCGGCGGCGATGCAGCCGCCGAAGGTGGCCTGCGGTCCGAAGTGCGGCGGCTCGAAGGCGAGCATCTGATCGTGATCGGCGAGGGCGGCTTCGATCTCAAGCAGGGGCGTGCCCGCACGCGCGGTGATGACCAGTTCCGCCGGATCGTACGCGATGATGCCGCGATAAGCGCGCGTGTCGAGGACCTCACCTTCCAGCGTCTGACCATACCAGTCTTTGGTGCCGCCGCCACGGATGCGCAACGCGCGTCCCTCGGCGCTGGCCGAACGCACGCGCTCCGACCATACGGCGACGATGTCGTCCTCTTCCATGGTGTCCTGCTTCGTTGTGTTTCGTTTGATTGTACCGGGCGGGGGCTCGCTGGCAACCAGGAGCGGACCCGCATCGGGTAATCAGGGGAGGCACCGTGAAACGCCGCCGCAGCGGCGTGGCTATGCGCGGTGGGTACGCCTAGAAACGCGGCAGTTCGGGGTGGGGCAGCAGGCCGGCGCGCACGTGCATCTTGCCGTATTCGGCGCAGCGCGCTCGCGTGGGAATACCCTTGTCGGGGTTCAGCAGGCCGGGTGCGTCGAAGGCTCGCTTGACCGCGTGGAACGTGTCGCGCTCTTCCGGCGAAAACTGCACGCACATAGAATTGATCTTCTCGATGCCGACGCCATGCTCGCCCGTCACCGTGCCGCCCAGTTCGACGCATGCTTCGAGGATGTCGCAACCGAACGCCTCGGCGCGGTGCCATTCGTCCTGATCGTTGCCATTGAAGAGGATCAACGGGTGCATATTGCCGTCGCCGGCGTGGAACACGTTGATGCAGCGCAGGCCGTAGGTTTTCTCCATCGTTTCGATACGCGCGAGCAGCGGGCCGATACTGCGGCGCGGCACGGTGCCGTCCATGCAGTAGTAGTCCGGTGAAATGCGGCCGGCGGCCGGAAACGCATTCTTGCGGCCGGACCAGAAGCGCAGCCGTTCGGCTTCCGAGCGGGAAATCTGGATGCGTGTGGCGCCCTGTTCGCGCAGCACCGCGGTCATGCGCACGATTTCGTCGGCGACTTCTTCGGGCGTGCCGTCCGATTCGCATAGCAGGATGGCGGCCGCGTCGAGGTCGTAGCCCGCCTTGACGAATTCCTCGACGGCGCGCGTGGCGGGCTTGTCCATCATCTCAAGGCCCGCCGGGATGATGCCCGCGGCGATGATGCCGGCGACCGCGTCGCCGCCTTTCACGACGTCGTCGAAACTGGCCATGATGACCTGCGCGGTTTGCGGCTTCGGGATCAGCTTGACGGTGACCTCGGTGACGATCGCGAACATGCCCTCGCTGCCGATCAGCACCGCGAGCAGATCGAGACCGGGCGCGTCCGGCGCGAGCGAGCCGAATTCGACGACCTCGCCTTCCATGGTCACGGCGCGCACGCGCAATACGTTGTGCACGGTGAGGCCGTACTTCAGGCAATGCACGCCGCCGGAGTTCTCCGACACGTTGCCGCCGATCGTGCAGGCGATCTGCGACGACGGGTCGGGCGCGTAGTACAGCCCATACGGAGCCGCCGCTTCGGAAATCGACAGATTGCGTACGCCCGGCTGCACCGTGGCCGTTCGCGCATACGAATCGACTTCGACGATCTTGCGAAAGCGCGCGAGCGACACCACCACGCCGTGACGGATCGGCATCGCGCCGCCGGACAAGCCGGTGCCGGCGCCGCGCGGGACGATCGGCACGTCGAGCCGGTGGCAGATCTGCACGATGCGCTGCACCTGCGATTCGGTCTCCGGCAACGCGACCGCGAGCGGCAGACGCCGGTAGGCCGCGAGGCCGTCGCATTCGTACGCGACGGTGTCTTCCTCGCGATACAGCAGACAGTGGGTCGGCAACACCGCCATCAACGCCTGCACGACTTCGCGCTGGCGCTGGGCGAGTACTTCAGCCGTCAGTTCAGCGGGTGCGTTCATGTGACTTGTCTCCTAGTGCCTTTCGCCCATCTTGCTCTTATTGCGAGCTGCTTTATATCGAAGGTGGCGCGGGCCGCGCTGCCACGTCGCAACGCCGCCGCGCCTAACACTGCATCAAGCCGCCCAGGCGAAGATCTTGCCCGGATTCATCAGATTGCGCGGATCGAGTGCGTGCTTGATGGAGCGCATCGTGTCGACGGCGACGTCGCCGTGTTCTTCGAGCAGGAAGCCCATCTTGTGCAGGCCGACGCCATGCTCGCCGGTGCAGGTGCCGTCCATGCGCAGCGCGCGTTGCACGATGCGATGATTCAGGCGCTCGGCTTCTTCGAGCTCACCGGGTTTATTCGGGTCGATCAGGATCGCGACGTGGAAGTTGCCGTCGCCGACGTGGCCGACGATCGGGCAGGGCAGCGGCGATGCTTTCAGGTCCTGCTCCGTTTCCACCACGCACTCGGCAAGGCGCGAGATCGGCACGCAGACGTCGGTCGTGACCGCGCGGCAGCCTGGCTTCAGTTGCAGCATCGCGAAGTAGGCGTTGTGACGCGCGTTCCACAGGCGGCTGCGGTCTTCCGGACGGGTCGCCCATTCGAAGCCTTCGCCGGCATTCTGCGCGGCGATCTCCTCTACCAGTTCGGCCTGTTCTTTCACGCCCGCTTCGGTGCCGTGGAACTCGAAGAACAGCGTAGGCGCTTCACGCAGCGTCAGATTCGAGTGGCGGTTGATCGAGCGGATCGCGAGCGAGTCGACGAACTCCACGCGCGCAATCGGCACGCCGATCTGGATCGTTTCGATGACCGCCCGCACCGCGTCGCCCATCGACGGAAACGCGCACACGGCGGCGGAGACCGCTTCCGGTTGCGGATACAGACGCACGGTGATTTCGGTGATCACGCCGAGCGTGCCTTCCGAGCCGACGAACAGACGCGTGAGGTCGTAACCGGCCGACGATTTGCGCGCCCGCGTCCCGGTCTTGATCACGCGGCCGTCGGCCAGCACGACGGTCAGGCCGAGCACGTTCTCGCGCATCGTGCCGTAGCGCACGGCGTTGGTGCCCGAAGCGCGCGTGGCCGACATGCCGCCGATGCTCGCGTCCGCGCCGGGGTCGATCGGGAAGAACAGGCCGGTGTCGCGCAGCGCTTCATTCAACTGCTTGCGCGAGATGCCGGGCTCGACGGTGACGGTGAGGTCTTCGGCGTTGATCGACAGCACGCGGTTCATTTCCGACAGGTCGATCGACACGCCGCCTTGCACCGCGAGCAGATGGCCTTCGAGCGACGAACCATTGCCGTATGGAATGATCGGCACGTTGTACTGGCCGCACAGTTTGACGGCGGCTTGCACCTCTTCGGTGTTGCGCGCGAACACGACCGCGTCGGGCAGTTGGGGATCGAACGGCGATTCGTCGCGGCCATGGTGGGCGCGCACGGCTTCGGCAACCGACACGCGCTCGCCGAAGACGCCTTTGAGCGCGTCGAGCAACTCAGCGGGAAACGGCCGGCGCAGCGGGGCCGGCGGCACGGGATGGTTCACGCATGTCTCCTGATATTTGGGGATAGCTGGTTTGCAGCGGGTGTTTCATTTTACGCCGGTCGCCCGCGGGCCGGCGTCGGGCCGGCCATCGCTCCTATAATGGCGGCGACTTCACGATGCGCGCAATATGGATAAACGCGGTGGGCGCAGGGGCGCTGGTGCTGCTGCTCGCTGTTTCACGCCATGTTGGCTGGACGCATCGCCACTGAAAGCTTGGGAGACCTCATGGGCAACCGCTTGAGCAAGATCACAACCCGTACCGGCGACGACGGCACCACGGGTCTCGGCGACGGCCGCCGCGTGCGCAAGGACAGCACGCGTATTGCCGCGATCGGCGACGTCGACGAACTCAATTCGAACCTGGGCGTGCTGTTGTGCGAAGCGCTGCCCGACACGGTACGCGCGGCGCTGATTGCGATCCAGCACGATTTGTTCGATCTGGGTGGCGAACTGTGCATTCCCGGCCACACGATGATCACCGACCGGCATCTCGCCCAACTCGACGACTGGCTCGCCGATTACAACGCCGCATTGCCGCCGCTGAAGGAGTTCATTCTGCCGGGAGGTTCGCGCGCAGCGGCGCTTGCGCACGTGTGCCGCACAGTGTGCCGGCGTGCCGAACGGACGATTGTCGCGTTGGGAGAACACGAGCCGATCAACGCGCCGCCGCGTCAATATGTGAACCGGCTATCCGACCTGTTGTTCGTGCTCGCGCGCGTGCTCAATCGCGCTGATGGCGGCAGCGACGTGCTATGGCAACACGAGCGCGACGCAGGCTAGAACGCGCAGCGGGTTATTCACGTTAGGCAACGCCCCGCGTTAGCCGACGGCCAGCGTGACCGGTTTGCCGATCCGGCTCATCATTTCGACGAGCGTGTCGATAGTGAACTTGGTGGTTTTCTTGTTGACCACGTCGGAGACGCGCGGGCGCGACACCATCAGAATTTCGGCGGCTTCGGCCTGCTTCAGGTGATGTTGCTCGATCCAGCTGGACAGTTCGGTCATCAGTTGCTCTTTGAGCAGCCGCGTGTCGTTGATCTGCTTTTGCGAGGCGGCGTAGAGACGCTTTGCTTCATCGGCGGGAAAACCCAGTTCAAGGAACAGATTTGCACCGGGCTTTGTTACGTGCCGGACTTTGGTGTCGACGGTCATTTGTTAAGTTTTCCTATCATTAACGATGGCGCGGTAGCGCATTGCGGCGATCGTTCTGTCGTGCGGCGTCAGCTTTTGGGTTTTCTTCTGGAAGCAGTGCAGCACATACAGCGCTTCGACGTACTTGGTCACATACATCACGCGAAACATGCCATCAGCGTCTCTGATGCGGATTTCGCGCGTTCCCGCGCCGATCGAGTCAAACGATTTCCAGTCGTCAGGGTCGAGTCCTGCCTGGATCTTGCCGAGCTGAAACCCTGCGCGACGACGCGGTCTTCGGGAAAGGCGAGTAAGTCGTGATAACTGGAACCCAGCCAGCGAATTTCCTTTTCGTACTCCATAAGCGTCTTTAATGTACAAAATATTATACGCAACATTCACCCCCGTCAAGTCATTCGCGACGGGGGATGAGTCGTTACGGTACAGAGACGCTTGATGAAGCACCATTCGTCCGTTTGGCTAAAAAAAAAGCCCGGCTCGACGAGCCGGGCTTTTCTACGGACCACTAAGAACGCACTGTGAACAGCCGGGCACGGTGTTAATTGCCGCTGCCGCGCGCGACCCGGCGTTGCTTGACCGCGTCGGCGAGACCTTCGAGCACCGCGACGCTTTCGTCCCAGCCGATGCAGGCATCGGTAATGCTCTGGCCGTACGTCAGCGCGCAGCCTTCCTGCAGATCCTGGCGACCCGCCACCAAATGTGATTCCACCATCACGCCGACAATCCGTTCGTCGCCCGAAGCAATCTGGCGGCCGATGTCCGCGCACACCGGAATCTGGTTCTCGTGTTTCTTCGAACTGTTCGCGTGGCTCGCGTCGATCATCAGACGCGCCGCGAGACCCGCCTTGCCGATGTCCGCGCAAGCCGCGTTGACGCTGTCCGCGTCGTAGTTCGGCGTTTTGCCGCCACGCAGGATGATATGGCAGTCCTCATTGCCCGCGGTCGACACGATCGCCGAGTGGCCGCCCTTGGTGACCGACAGGAAATGGTGTGGCTGCGAGGCGGCCTTGATCGCGTCGACGGCGATCTTGACATTGCCGTCCGTGCCGTTCTTGAAGCCGACCGGGCACGACAGTCCCGAAGCGAGTTCGCGGTGCACCTGCGACTCGGTGGTGCGCGCGCCGATCGCGCCCCACGAGATCAGATCGGCGATGTATTGCGGGCTGATCATGTCGAGGTATTCGGTGCCGGCCGGCAGGCCCAACTCGTTGATGCGCAACAGCAGTTCGCGCGCGGTGCGCAGGCCTTCATTGATCTTGAAGCTGTTGTCCATGTGCGGGTCGTTGATGAGACCCTTCCAGCCCACCGTCGTGCGCGGCTTTTCGAAGTACACGCGCATCACGATTTCGAGTTCGCCGGCGAAGCGCTTGCGCTGCTCGATCAGACGTCCGGCGTATTCCAGCGCCGCTTTCGGATCGTGAATCGAGCAAGGCCCGATGATGACGATCAAACGATCTTCCATGCCGTGCAGAATGCGATGCATCGCATTGCGCGAGTTGTAGATCACGTCGGATACCGTTTCGTCGCAGGCGAATTCGCGGATGAGGTGGGCGGGCGGTGTGAGTTCTTTCAATTCGCGAATGCGTACATCGTCGGTATTGTGCGGGGGCATGCTGTTCTCCTGAATCGGTTCGTAGCGTGTTCGCGCGGGCAACGAAGGCTGTGATGAGGCAGCGATGCCAGAGCGGACAACGAGCAAAAAATGTTCAACGACAAAGTTTCAAATGCGGTTTCAAAGGCATGAGGCGAAAAAAAACCGCCAGGCTGGCTGGCGGTTTTTCGGGAATTCTCGGTGTCCTGCGTGCACTAACACCCCTCTCGATCCGCCAGCGGTCTGAGATACCAAAAAAAGTAAAAGTAAAACTTGGCGGACATGGCGAAATGAGGTTGCTGGTCAAAAAAGGGTGGAGTGACTTTATAACCCGCTCACGCTCGGCTGACAAGCTTAGCGGGGCAAAAATGCGGAAAATCCGCATACTTCGTGCCATCCGTGCACGAAGTATGCGTTTCATCGAGATCAGGCCGTGCCGCCCACCGTCATCCGGTCGATGCGCAGTGTCGGCTGGCCGACGCCCACCGGCACGCTCTGGCCTTCCTTGCCGCACACGCCGACGCCCGAATCGAGCTTCATGTCGTTGCCGATCATGCTGACGTACTTGAGCGATTCCGGACCGCTGCCGATCAGCGTCGCGCCCTTGACCGGGTAGGTGATCTTGCCGTTCTCGATCATGTACGCCTCTGAGGCCGAGAACACGAACTTGCCGTTGGTGATGTCCACCTGGCCGCCGCCGAAGTTCACCGCGTACAAACCGTTCTTCACCGACTCGAGGATTTCCTGCGGATCCTTGTCGCCGTTGAGCATGTACGTGTTGGTCATGCGCGGCATCGGCAGCGCTGCGTACGACTCGCGGCGCGCGTTGCCGGTAACCGGCATCTTCATCAGCCGCGCGTTCAGCGTGTCCTGGATGTAGCCCTTCAGGATGCCGTCCTCGATCAGCGTCGTGCACTGGGTCGGGTTGCCTTCGTCGTCGATATTGAGCGAGCCGCGGCGGTTCGGCAGTGTGCCGTCGTCGACCACCGTGACGCCCTTCGCGGCGACCTGCTCGCCGATCCGGCCCGCGAACGCCGACGAACCCTTGCGGTTGAAGTCGCCTTCAAGGCCATGACCGATCGCCTCGTGCAGCAGCACGCCGGGCCAGCCCGGTCCGAGCACGACGGTCATCGCGCCGGCCGGGGCGGGACGAGCGTCGAGGTTCACCAGCGCGGCGTGCACCGCGTCGTCGACGTAGCGCGACAGCACTTCGTCGGTGAAATAGCCGTAGTCGAAGCGCCCGCCGCCGCCGCCGCTGCCGATTTCGCGGCGGCCGTTCTGCTCGGCGATCACCGTGACTGACACGCGCACCAGCGGCCGGATGTCGGCCGCGAAGCCGCCGTCGCTGCGCGCCACCAGCACCACGTCGTATTCGCCAGCGAGACCGGCCATCACCTGCTGGATGCGCGGGTCGCGGCCGCGCGCCATCTGTTCGATGCGTTCGAGCAGCTTGACCTTTTCGGTGGCGTCGAGCGAATGGAGCGGATCGGACGGCAGGTACAGATCGCGCCCGGCAATGCCGGTCAGCGACGACGCTACCTTGATCTTCTGCTTGCCGCCGCCCGCCTTGGCGATGGCGCGCGTGGCGAGAGCCGCCTGGCGGATCGCTTCGGGCGACAGGTCGTCCGAGTAAGCGAAAGCGGTGCGGTCGCCCGACACGGCGCGCACGCCGACGCCCTGGTCGATGCTGAAGCTGCCCGACTTCACGATGCCTTCTTCGAGACTCCACGCTTCGCTGCGGGTGGCCTGGAAGTACAGGTCCGCGTAGTCGATGCGATGCGTGAAGATTTCGGCGAGCGTGCGGGTGAGCAAGGATTCGTCGAGACCGTAGGGCGTCAGGAGGATGTCCTTGGCGGTGGCGAGATTACGGATACCGGGTTCGATGATGTTCATGCGAAGTATGTTCTGCTCGATACGAAGGATTCGGTTAGCGCCCGAGTCACCTACGTGAGTGCGGGGCGCCGCAGTTTCAATGCCGGCTTCAACTCAGTACACGATGACGCCAGGCGGGCAGGCTCTGCCGCACTTCGTCGATGCGCGCACGCTCCAGATTGCCGGCGACCACGCCGGCGCCTTCGTCGCGCACCGCGACGACTTCGCCCCATGGGTCGATCAGCATGCTGTGGCCCCAGGTACGGCGGCCGTTTTCGTGTTTGCCGCCTTGCGCCGCGGCCAGCACGTAACACTGGTTTTCGACCGCGCGGGCGCGCAACAGCATTTCCCAATGCGCGCGGCCGGTGGTGTAGGTGAAGGCGGACGGCACCACGATCAGCGCGCAGTCGCCCATGCGCCGGTACAGCTCAGGAAAGCGCAGATCGTAGCAGACCGACAGGCCGACCCGGCCGAACGGCGCCTCGAAGCTGCGGACCTCGCCGCCGGGGCAGATGGTGCGCGCCTCGTCGAACGATTCTTCACCTTTCTCGAAGTTGAACAGGTGGATCTTGTCGTAGTGCGCGGCTTCGTTGCCTTGCGGGTCGAATACCAGGGTGGTGTTCAGCACGCGCGACGCTTCCGGCGCGGTGATCGGCAGCGTACCGCCGATCACCCAGACGTTGTGGCGACGCGCGGCGTCGGCGAGAAAATGCTGGATCGGCCCGTCCCGATAGGGCTCGCGCACGGCCAGCTTGTCCGTGTCCTTGAAGCCCATGAAGCAGAAGTATTCGGGCAGCAGCACGAGTTGCGCGCCGTCGGCGGCGGCCTCGGCGATCAGACGCTGCGCGTCGGCCAGATTGCGTTCGCGATCCGGCGTGCTCACCATCTGCAGCGCGGCGACCCGGAACGTGCTTGCTGAGGGACCGCGGGACGCCGCGGCGGACGGAGAGGAGAAGACGTGTGTTTCGCTCATGAGCGTTTCGGAAAACTCCCGGCAAGGCGGCGACGCGAACCACTGGCGCCGCTGACGTCGTTCAGGGTTGGCTGGGGCCGCCGTTGCGGCGCTGGGCTATTCCGGCAGGGGAAGGGGTAAAGGTGCAAAGGGCCGGATAAAACTCAGTGCGCTTCCACGGTCGAAGCCGGAGCGTCCATCTTACCGCGATCGCCCGTCACCCGCTCGACGTGCGGTTTCGACCACGACCCGGTGATCGCATAGTCGCGTGCGAACATGTGCGAAACCGAATGGCTGAACGCCACATCGGCCAGCAGCGCACCCAGGCCTAGCAGTGGATTGATGACCGCCGTGGCGATCACCGCGGCGCCGACGCTGATGGTCGGCGTGACGTGCAGGTGCATGTCCTGGGTCTTTTGTGCAAGATCGACCGAGCCCGCCATGTCGACGCGCGCCGGCGCGGTCACCATCTTGAAGTTATCCGTGCGGCCGATGCCGTCGTGGATCTGCACCGTGCCGGTGACGCTCGAGAATGGCAGCCCTTCGCCGATCACGTCGCGGAAATCCAGCGTGGCGATGCGCGCGAGACTTTGCAGGCTGAGCACGCCCAGCAGCGTGGCGACGCCCGGGTCGATCTTGAGAATTTGCCCGTGGTGCAGGTCCACGGCCAGGTTGCCGTTCAGCGTCGGGTAGTCGATCGTCGCGGGGCCGCCGCGCCACACCACCTTGCCCGCCAGCGAGCCGCTGCCGCCCTTGATCGTACGCGGCTGGCCGAGCTTTTCGAGCAGCGCGCCGGCGTCTTTCACGTCGAGCTTGAAATCGAACACGGTGCGGCGCGGCGTGGTTTCGTCGGCGCCGCCGCCCAGTTCCGACGAGGTGCGCCAATTCGCGGTGGCGGTCAGCGTGGCGGCGGGGTTCGTGATGTCGAGCTTGTCGAGTTGCCAGACCGGCGCGCCGTCTTCCTCGAAGTTGTGCGCGTCGACTTCGAGGCGGCCGATGTTGCGATCCCGCACGATCAACTCGTTGACCACCAGATCGATCGACGGCATGTTCTGCGCGGGCGCCGACATCGCCGGGCCGAGCAGGTCCTTGTCCGCCACCGACGGAATCACGACGCGGGCAAAGCGCGCCTGCAGCGTGCCCGGCGAGTCGCGGGTGGCGCCCGGCAGCCACGAGACGTGGCCGGAGACCTGGTTCGACGCCACGTTCGCCTGCCATTTGCCGTCCGCGTGCGACGCGCCGACGACCACGTCATCCCAGTGGCGCTTGAGCAGCGTCAGCGCGTCGATGTGCAGCGCGAAGCGGTTCGGCAGGAATTGCGTGACGGCGGGATTCGGCGCGGCCGGCGGCGTGGCCGCTCTGGGCGCGGCAGGTGCTGCGGCCGTGCCCTGGTTGCGCATCTCGGTGACGACCGCGCGCCATGCGTCGGCGTCGAACTCGGGCACGTCGACGGCGGCGACCACGCCTTCGGACGGCAAGTCGGCGGGCCGGTTCACGCCGATCGCGCCGCGCACGACCGTCGGCGGCGCTTTGGGCTGGTAGCGCAGTAGATACGCGGCGGCAATCGGCCCGAAGGTGAGATCGGCGCGCTCCAGGCCCGCTTCGCCCGGCGCCGCGGACGGCCTGACGGCGAAGCGCAGCGGCATCGGCGTGCCGACCTGCTTGTTGAACGGCGCGGGGAAGTCGAGCGTGAGGCCCGTCAGATCGGAGTTCGCGTTCACTTCCGGCAAGCCACCCTTCGCGCCGCGCACGTTCAGCGCGTAGGGCGCGCTGCCGCTCATGCGCGTGAGCACCTGCGCGGCCGGGCCATGCAGATCGAGGCCGCGCGCGGCCTCGACAGCGACATGGCCGCCGAGCGCCAGCGCATACGTGCCGTCCTGACGCAGCCCGCCGTTCGCGTGGATGTCGCCGCCGAGGAACTGCCCGGAGAGCCGGTCGACCTGGGCGGTGCGCTCGGTGAAACGCACTCTGCCGTTCAGTTGCGACAGCGGCGGCACGTGCGGGACGCTCAAGCGGTTATTCAGGAAGCCCACCGCGCCTTCCACGCCGATGTGCGGTTTCGGCGTGCGCGGCACTGTCAGCTTGAGCGCGAGCGAGGCGGCCCCCTCGGCGCGGATCTTCTCGGTTTGATGCCGGGCCATGATGCCGAGCGAACTGCCGTTCACGTAGTCGAGCATGTCGGCGAGCGGCCCGCGCCCGTTGCCCTGGATCACGAGGTTCGAGCCCCGGTTGCCGAGGTCGTCGATCCTGCCGTTGACGCCCGTCAGCGCGACGCGCTCGTAACGCCCGCGGTCGATATCGAAGCGCAGCACGTTCTGCTTGAGCTCGAACACGCCGTCGATGCCGTCGAGCGGCGGCCATACGTTCGGCGTGCCGTTCCTCATTTTGCGCGGCGGGTAGGGCGAAGGGTCGAACTTGCCGCCCTTGAACGGCGCAACGATATGGAAGAGGCCGGCGTCGGGATCGCGCGAGTAGGGGAATTTGGTCAGATCGCCATGCACTTCGATCGTCGCGCCGTGCGACGCGCCGGCCTGCAGCCCGTGGCCCAGATAGATGCGCAGCTTTTCGCTGATGCTGGTCGGCAGATAGCGGGCGATGCGCGGGACCTGCGCGCGCTGGAAATCGGCTTTGAGATCCAGTGAGCCGCGGCCGTGGCCGGGGTTGCTGTAGTCGGCGTTGGCGGTGGCCGCGACATCCGCGTTCGAGACGCTGAGATCGGCCAGCTTCACGGTGAAGGGCCGATGATTTTCGCCAGGCACCTTCGGCTTCACGGCCCAGTCGGCGCGGCCATGCAGGCGGTCGAGCTTCAGACGCGGATCGTCGAACACGCCGGGCAGCGTGAGCGCCACATTCGAGGTGTCGAGGAGCGCGGTGCCGTGGTTCTCGTCGGCGTCGACGCGGCCCCACAGGTTTTCGATGCCCGGTATGCCCGCGCGCGGGTGATTGCGCGGGGTGAGCCCCGGCGGCGGTTCCTGGGCGGCCACGCTGATGCCTTGCAGGTCGCCGTTGAAGCGATAGTGCTCGATCGGCTCCGTGCCGCTCGAGCGCCGGTCGCTGCCCGCCTCGCCGGACTCCGGTTTGCCGCGCTCGATTTCGATTACATAGTTGGCGACGAGGCCGCGCGGGTTGAAGCGCACGAGACTGTTCAGCAGACGCCGCGGCAGCGGCAGCGCCCGCATGAATTCCGCGAGAATGCCCAGGTCGACGCGATCGCCGGTGACGCTGAAGAGCTGCCCGTGCTGCTGCGACGTGGTCCGGTAGCGGGCATTCAGCGTCGAGAACGTGAGCGTGCGCGTGAGCGGCGTGCCGTCCTCGAGCGGCGGCTGGCCCAGATCGGCGCGCAGGTCGGTCAGCTGCAGCCGGTAGTCGCCCTGGCCGGCGTCGAGGCGCCACGAGAAATGGGCGATCGGGAGCAGCAGTTTCGGCTGCGTGGGACGCACTCGCAGCGCGACGTCCGTGCCGGCCAACTGCCCGTACGCCGTCTTCATCTGGCCGTCGGTGAAGTCGATCCAGATGGCGTTGTCGATACGGCCCGCAAACGTCTCGATCGGGAAGTTGACGTAGCGCGCGAGCGTCGGGAGGTCGACCGGACCCGTCGACACGTACACCTGGCCGGTCCAGTTGATCGGCTTGCCCATCGCGGAGAGCGGAATGTGCCGGAAGTGTGTGCGGAAATCGATCGGGCCGTGCAGCACCTGGCCGTCGGCCGGCGCTTGCATCGCTAGCCGGTGGTCGTAGCCGTCGTTGAGAATGGCGATCCGGATGTCGCGCAGCGCGAGTTCCGGCGCGTCGTGCGTTGCATCGCGCCAGCGCAGCACGCCGCCGCGCACCACGATCGCCTGCTGGCGCAATAGCCAGGTGGATAAGGTGTCGTTGCCGCTGTGGCCGGTCGGCACCGGCACGCCCGCCACGGACAGCACGCCGTCGTCGCTGCGTGACACCAGCACGTCGGGCTGCTCGACGATCAAGCTGGAGAGCGCCGGATGAAAGAGCCAGAGCGAGCGCCACGAAACCGTCGCGGTGGCGCGCGGAATCGTCAGCGCGGCTTTGCCTTCGTGATCGCGGATGACCAGATTGGTGACGTCGACGCCCGGTTGAAAGCCGCTCCAATGCGGCGCCAGCCTGCCGATGGTGAACTGCGTGCGCAGCTGGTCGGAGATGGCGGCTTCGATCTGCGGGCGGAACGAGTCGACGCGCGGCAGCACCACGTAACGCAAGCCGAGAAACAAACCCGTCGCAATGAAATAGAGGACGAGCGCGAGCGCCAGGACCACGTGCAAAATCCGACGCAGCACGATGTGGTCGTTTCCGCTCACGGGCCGGACCTGCCCGGTTTCGTGCGGGTCGGCGGATTCGTTTCGCTCGGACATGCTGCGGCGGGTGGGCGTATGGTAGTTTTGCGAATTAACGACGAAATGTAACACACGCGATAGCGTCGGCGGACTTCCTGCAAACCCTGTCTGCATGCCGCCTCACGGGCTGCACGGGGGCCCCGGAGCGTGGTAACACAGCGAACTGAACAACGCCATTCAAGCAACGAGCGAGCCAGACCCTTTAATGACTGACGCCACTCTACTGAGTTCCCACTATTCACACTATGCCGCGCGCGCCGCCGCGGCCCGTCCGCAACTCGCCACGCAGGTGGCGGCGCTTGCGTCCGCGCCGCTGACCCGCGAGCGCCTCGATGCGCGCCTCGACGCGTTGTGCGCGCAAGCCGCCGGCGCGGCCGGCGCGCCATTGAGCGAGGATGCACTCAAACGGGCGTTGCGCCAACTGCGTACCGAAGTGTTTTGCGCGGTGATGGAGCGTGATCTCGCGGGTGAGGCGGACGTCGCCGAAGTCACCGGCGCGATGACCGATCTGGCGGAGGCGACCATCCAGCGTGCGCTCGCGGTTCTGTCCGCGGAATTCGAAGCGCTGTACGGCGAGCCGCGCGGTCCGCACGGCGAACGGCTCGTGCTCGGCGTGGTAGGCATGGGCAAGCTGGGCGGGCGCGAGCTGAACGTGTCGTCGGACATCGATCTGATCTTCGTTTATGAAGAGGATGGCGAGACCGCGGGCGGCCAGCGTTCCCCGATCGCCACGCAGGACTTCTTCACGCGGCTCGGCAAGCGCCTGATCGCCGCGCTCGCCGAAATGACCGCCGACGGCTACGTGTTCCGGGTCGACATGCGGCTGCGCCCGAACGGCGACTCGGGGCCGCTTATGTGCAGCCTTGGGATGCTCGAAGAGTATTTCTACGTGCAGGGCCGCGAGTGGGAGCGCTATGCGTGGATCAAGGGCCGCCTCGTGTCCGAAGGCGCGAGCGACGCCGCGCAACGGCTGCAGAAGCAACTCGACGCGATCGTCACGCCGTTCGTCTACCGCCGCTATCTCGACTTCGGCGTGATCAGCGCGATCCGCGCGCTGCATCTGCAGATTCGCCAGGAGGCGCAGCGCCGTGCGTCGATGCGGCCCGACAAAGCCGACGACATCAAGCTCGGGCGCGGCGGCATCCGCGAAATCGAATTCAGCGCGCAGGTGTTCCAGCTGATTCGCGGCGGCCAGGACGCGGGCTTTCGGGTGCGGCCGACGCTCGCCGTGCTACGGCATGCGGCCACGCACGGGCTGCTGGATTCGTCGGTGTGCGTGCGGCTCTCGCAGGCCTACCGTTTCCTGCGCGAGCTGGAGCATCGGCTGCAATACCGCAACGATGCGCAAACCCACGCGATGCCGGTCGATCCCGAAGAGCGCGCCGCGCTCGCTCAGGCAATGGGGTGCGACGACTACGCCGCGTTGATGGAAAAGCTCGACGCGCATCGCGAATTCGTCGAGCAACAGTTCGACCAGATTTTCGCCGACAAGGTGAGCGGCCGCGACGGCTGCGGCGCGCCCGAAGACGGCGCGGCCGCGTGGGTCTGGAGCAGTGCGCTCGCCGACGACAGCGCCGGCGACGCGCTGCGCGCGCGCCTGATCGAACTCGGCGTGGCCGAGCCGGGTGACCTGCTCGCGCGCCTGCGAGCGGTGTGGCAATCGTCGCGTTACGCGGGGCTCGCCGAGCGCAGCCGGCAACGTTTCGACATCGTCGCGCAGCGCGCGCTGGAAGCCGCGCGCACGCTCGAGCCGCCCGACCGGCGCGGCGACACCGTCGCGCGCTTCTTCGATCTGCTTGAAGCGGTGAGCCGGCGCGGCGCCTACCTCGCGCTGCTGACTGAGTATCCGCAGGCGCTGCACCAGGTGCTGTCGGTGCTGGGCGGCTCGCGCTGGGCGGCCGGTTATCTGATCCGCCATCCGCAACTGCTCGACGAACTGCTGGACGACGAAGCGATCAACAGTCCGTTCGACTGGCCCGAGTTCAAGCGCACGCTGCGCTTGCGGCTGGCCGCCGCCGACGGCGTCGAGCAGCAGATGGATCTGCTGCGGCATGCGCACCAGGCCGAGGTGTTCCGCATTCTGCTGATCGATCTCGCCGGCAAGCTGAGCGTCGAACATGTGAGCGACCGGCTGTCCGAACTCGCCGACGCCGTGCTCGACGTCACGCTCGAAGCCGTCTGGAACCAGCTGCCGAAACGCCACCGCGAGGTGCCGCGTTTCGCGGTGATCGCCTACGGCAAGCTGGGCGGCAAGGAGCTGGGCTACGCGTCCGACCTCGACGTGATCTTCCTGTACGACGATCCCGACGACGCCGCGGCCGACGTCTATGCAACCTACACCCGCCGCCTGATCACCTGGCTGACCACCGCGACCGGCGCCGGCACGTTGTTCGACATCGACCTGCGCCTGCGGCCGAACGGCGAGTCGGGTCTGCTGGTCACCGACCTCGACGCGTTCCGCCGCTACCAGTTGCGCGAAGGCGACGCGGCCAATACCGCGTGGGTCTGGGAGCATCAGGCATTGAGCCGCGCGCGTTACTGCGCGGGCGACGCCGAGATCGGCGCGAAGTTCGAGGCGATCCGCGAGCAGGTGTTGACCATGCCGCGCGAAGCCGGGCCGCTCGCGAAGGAGATCGTCGAGATGCGCGAGCGCGTCGAGGCGGGACACCCGAACCATACGCCCGCGCTGTTCGACCTGAAGCACGACCGTGGCGGCATGGTCGATATCGAATTCACCGTGCAGTACTGGGTGCTGTTGCACGCGGCCAGCGATCCCGAGCTGATCCGCAATACCGGAAACATCGCGTTGCTGCGGGAAGTGTCGCGCTTTGGTCTGATGAGCGAGGCGGAAGCGGAGACGGTCGGCGCCGCATATCGCACCTACCGCAAGTTGCAGCACACGCTGCGTCTGGACGGCATGGAGAAGGCGCGGGTCGAGCCGGCGCTGGTCAGCACCGAGCGTGAAGCGGTGCTGGCGCTGTGGAAGCGGGTGTTCGGGTGACGGGGTGTTGCTTGAATTGAACGTGAAGGAGGCGGGTGCCGAGCCTGCCCTCCGCGTTTTCCCGTAGTGGACTGACCTATTCCCACTGGCCCGGACGATCGGTTCGCCGGCCACTTCACGCTAGGCGGCCAGCATCTCCTTCGCGTGCTTGCGAGTCGTCGCGGTGATTTCCAAACCGCCCAGCATCCGCGCAACTTCCTCGACGCGGCTCGCCTTGTCGAGCGAAATCACGCTGCTCACGGTGCCGCCCTTGCCGTTGCCGGCTTTCGCCACCTGGAAATGGTGGTCGCCGCGCGCCGCGACTTGCGGCAAATGAGTCACGCACAACACCTGGCGCGCTTGTCCGAGCTGATGCAGCAGCCGTCCGACTACTTCGGCCACACCCCCGCCAATGCCTGTGTCGACTTCGTCGAAGATCAGCGTGGGGGTCGGGCTGGCGGCGCTGGCGATCACCGCCAGCGCGAGGCTGATACGCGCCAGTTCGCCGCCCGAGGCGACCTTGGCGAGCGGCCGCAGCGGCACACCAGCATGACCGGCAACCCGGAATTCGACCTGTTCGAGCCCATGCGCGCCGCCGTCGGGCAATGGCACGAGCGCGACTTCGAAGCTGCCGCCTTTCATCGACAGCTCCTGCATCCCGGTGGTGACCGCCGCGCCCAGCGCGGTGCCGGCCTTGGCGCGCGCCTTCGAGAGCTTTTTCGCCTCGGTCAGGAATCCTTCTTTGGCTTTGGCCTCGGCTGCGTGCAGGCTGTCGAGATCGGCGGCGGCATCGAGCGCGGCCAGTTGCGCGCGCCGCGCCTCGTGTTCGTCAGGCAGGGTTTCGGCTTGCAGACGGAATTTGCGCGCGGCCGAGTGCAACGCGTCGAGGCGTTTTTCGACTTGCGCGAGCCGGTCCGGATCGAGTTCGAGTTTTTGCGCGTAATGACTCAGCGAATACACCGCTTCCTGCAACTGGATTTCGGCCGGTTCGAGCGCGGCCAGAACGTCGTTCAGCGCCGGGTCGATCTCCGCGAGGTCGCGCACCTTCGACACGATCGACGCGAGGTGCGTGATCATCGCTTCGTCCGACTCGGACAGCGCGGCGAGCGCGCCTTGCACGCCGTCGATCAGATTGGCCGAGTGGGACAGCCGCCGGTGCTCGCTATTGACCTCTTCCCATTCGCCGGGCTGCGGCGCGAGCTTGTCGAGTTCGGTGAGCTGCCACGCGAGGCGCTCGCGTTCGAGCTGCAACTCGCGGTCGCGCGTCTGCGCGTGCTCGACCGCCTGCGCTTTCTCGCGCCACGTGCGCCACGCCCGTGTGACGTGGGCCGCGACGTCCGAAAGGCCGGCGTGGGTATCGAACAGTTCGCGTTGTGCGTCCGGGCGCATCAGCAACTGGTGCGCGTGCTGGCCGTGAATATCCACCAGCATCTCGCCGACCTCGCGCAACTGCGCGAGCGTCGCCGCCGTGCCGTTGATGAAAGCGCGCGAGCGGCCGTTGGCGTCCACCACGCGCCGCAGCATGACCGTGCCGCCGTGCTCGTCGTTCCCGGCGGTTGCGCCGAGCGCCTGCTCGTCGAGCCATTGTTCGACCTGCGCATGGGTCTCGAATTCGGCGGTGATGTCGGCGCGGCTCTCGCCGGTGCGCACGACGCTCGCATCGGCGCGAGCGCCTAGCGCAAGCGCCAGCGCGTCGATCAGGATCGACTTGCCGGCGCCCGTTTCGCCCGAGAAAACAGTAAAGCCGCTGTCGAATTCGAGGTCGAGCTCGGCGACGATGACGAAGTCGCGTATCGAGAGGTGGCGAAGCATGGAGGGTGTCTGATGAGCTTGAGATTCAGGGTTCGGCAGCGGCGGCCTTTGTCGTTAGCGTTCCAGCGTTGCTGCGCCGCTCAGGGCTTGGGGTCTTCTTCGTGCGACGGGTATTCGTTCCAATGCAGCTTTTTGCGCAGCGTGGCGTAGTAGCTGTAGCCGACCGGGTGCAGCATGGGCACCGTATGACGCGAGCGACGCACTTCGATCGTGTCGCTCAACTCCAGCGAGGTGAACGACTGCATGTCGAAATTGACGTTCACTTCTCGCCCGGAGACGATCTGGATGCTCACCTTCGAGTCGTCCGGCAGCACGATCGGACGGTTCGACAAAGCATGCGGCGCGATCGGCACCAGCACGATGCCTTGCAATTGCGGATGCAAAATCGGCCCTTGCGACGACAGCGCGTAGGCGGTCGAGCCGGTCGGCGTGGCGACGATCAGACCGTCCGAGCGCTGGTTGTACATGAAGCGCCCGTCCACCGAGACGTGCAGTTCCGCCATCCCCGAAAAGCCGCTGCGGTTGACCACCACGTCGTTGAAGGCCAGCGCGTGATAGATCGGATTGCCGCCACGCATGATGCGCGCTTCGAGCAGCACGCGTTCTTCGCGCTCGAAATTGCCGGCCAGCATTTGCGGCACGATCTCGCTCATGTGCGAGATCGGAATGTCGGTGATGAAGCCGAGCCGACCGTGGTTGATGCCGATGAGCGGCGTGCGGTACGGCGCGAGTTGGCGGCCAATGCCGAGCATCGTGCCGTCGCCGCCCAGCACCACCGCGACGTCGGCGCGCGCGCCAATCTCTGCGGGACGCAGCGCCGGATAGTCGGTGATGCCGATTTCGGCGGCGGTGTCGGCTTCGAACACGACCTCGAAGCCGCGCTTCGCGATGCAAGAAGCGAGCGCGGTCAACGGCTCGCTGATGCCTGGCGTGTTGTTGCGCCCAACGAGCGCGACGGTCTTGAACTGGCTGGTCACTTGCATGCCGGCATTACACCATAGGTAGGGCCCGAAAAGAACCGCAGACAGACCCGGTAGCGGGCCGGCGCACGCGGGGCGCCGGCGCATGCGGCGATTATCGTTAGAATGGTGAAGCCTTGATCACCGATGCGCCGATTAGTGTGCGGCGATCCGCCGATCGGCGCCCGGCGGTCTGAAGGATGCCCCGGGTGAGGTGCATGATGACCAGTGCGGCGCCGGGTCGAATGCCGGACGCCTCGCCAGCACCCGATCACGGAGCGGCCGGCGTCCCGGCAAGCAGTCGCGTTTTCGTCAGGGCCAGGCATTGTTAGCGCTCGCGGTAGTTCCGTCATTGAGCTAAAATTTTCCGTCATGCTAGATCCTCGCGCACAAACCCTCCTCAAAACGCTGATTGAGCGCTACATCGCCGAAGGTCAGCCGGTCGGCTCGCGCACGCTGTCACGTTATTCGGGCCTCGAGTTGAGTCCGGCAACCATCCGTAACGTGATGTCCGATCTCGAGGACCTGGGGCTCGTGATCAGTCCGCATACATCCGCAGGCCGCATTCCCACGCCGCGCGGCTACCGGCTGTTCGTGGACACGATGCTGACGGTGGAATCCGCCGCGGACGAAGAAGCCGTGATGCGCACCGTCAAGACCACGCTGCAGGCAGGCGAACCGCAGAAAATCGTCGCCGCGGCGGCCAGCGTGCTGTCCAACCTGTCGCAGTTCGCAGGCGTCGTGCTCACGCCACGGCGCAGCCACGTGTTCAAGCAGATCGAGTTCATGCGTTTGTCCGACAAGCGCATCCTGCTGATCATCGTGACGCCCGAAGGCGATGTGCAGAACCGCATCATGGCGACCCAGCGCGATTTCTCGCCGTCGCAACTGGTCGAGGCCTCCAATTACATCAACGCGCATTTCGCGGGCCTGTCGTTCGACGAGGTACGCCGCCGTCTGCGCGAGGAAATCGACGAGCTGCGCGGCGACATGACCACGCTGATGCATGCCGCCGTCACGGCCAGCACGGACGAGTCCGACACCGGCGAGACCGTGCTGATATCCGGCGAGCGCAACCTGCTCGAAGTCGCCGACCTGTCGTCGGACATGGCGCGCCTGCGCAAGCTGTTCGATGTGTTCGACCAAAAGACCAGTCTCCTTCAATTGCTCGACGTGTCGAGTCACGCGGCGGGCGTGCAGATTTTCATCGGCGGCGAGTCGAATCTCGTGCCGATCGAGGAGATGAGCGTCGTCACCGCGCCGTACGAGGTGAATGGCAAGATTGTCGGCACGCTCGGCGTGATCGGGCCCACCCGCATGGCCTACAACCGCGTGATTCCGATTGTCGACATCACAGCGCGTCTGCTTTCGCTGACCTTGAGCCAGCAGTAACGGTCCCTCCCCACTGCGGCAGGCCGTGCTGAGCATGATGCGTGAGCGAACGCTGCTTGCCAATCGGCCGAACGGCCAGGGGTGCGTGGCGGACCCGGCCAGGGACCGCGCCGCTATAATGAATTTCCACTGAATCGACTCGCCGCGTAAAGCGGTGACTCCTGCTGCCTATGCGCTTCGACCTCGAGCGGCCTTCGCAGAACGCCGCGTCACATCGCGTCGCCGTGCTGCTGATCAATCTCGGCACGCCCGACGCGCCGACGCCGCGCGCGGTCCGCCGCTATCTCGCGCAGTTCCTGTCTGATCCCCGAGTGGTCGAGATTCCGGCGCTGCTCTGGCAGATCATTCTGCGGCTCCTGATCCTGCCGTTTCGCGGCCGCAGCTCCGCGAAAAAGTACGCCGCGGTCTGGATGCCCGAAGGCTCGCCGCTGCGCGTCCATACGGAGAAGCAGGTGGAGGGCTTGCGCCATCTGCTGCAATTGAACGACTACACGGTGCTGGTCGATTACGCCATGCGCTACGGCACACCGGGCATTCCGGCCATGCTGAACCAACTGAAGCTGGCGGGCGCCGAACGTGTGCTGCTGATGCCCATGTACCCGCAATACTCGTCGTCGACCACGGCTACCGCGTTCGACGCCGCCTTTTCGGCGCTCAAGCGCATGCGCAACCAGCCGGAGCTCCGCACGGTGCGCCAGTACGCGGATCATCCGGCGTACATTGCGGCGCTCGCCGCGCAGGTCCGTCACTATTGGCATCATCACGGCCGGCCGGATTTCGCGGCGGGCGACAAACTGGTGCTTAGTTTTCACGGCGTGCCCAAGCGCACCCTGGACCTCGGCGACCCGTACCACGAGCAATGCCAGCAGACTGGCGCGTTGTTGATGCAGGCGCTGGAACTGACTCCGGTGGAATGCCGGATCACCTTCCAGTCGCGTTTCGGCAAGGCCGAATGGCTGCAGCCGTACACCGCGCCCACGCTGAAAGAGCTGGGTGCGGCGGGGGTGCGGCGCGCAGACGTCTTCTGTCCGGGCTTTACCGCCGACTGCCTTGAAACGATTGAAGAAATCGGCATGGAAGTGCGCGACGAATTCCTGCATGCAGGCGGCAAGGAGTTTCACCGGATTGCCTGCATGAACGCGGCGCAGCCGTGGATCGCCGCGCTCGGCGAAATCGTCGCGCAGAATCTCCAGGGCTGGCCGGTGCAGGCGGCGGCTGTGCCGCACATCACGGGAGCTTGAGCAGACTCATGAACTACCGGATTTCAACCGAAGCGGGCGCGAAACTGCGCATCGACAAATGGCTGTGGGCGGCGCGCTTCTTCAAGACGCGTTCGCTTGCGGCAGACGCGGTCGACAAAGGGCACGTGCGGATCGGCGGGGCCAGCGTCAAGCCAGCCAAAGACGTGCGGGTCGGTGATCTGGTCGAGATCGAGATCGAGCGGATCGTGTGGCAGGTGCAAGTGCTGGGTGTGTGCGACGTGCGCGGCCCCGCGAGCGTCGCGCAAACGCTCTATGCAGAGACCGGGGAGAGCAAACTGAAGCGGCAGGCGGAGCAGGAGCGCCGCAGGACGTATCGCGAGCCGGCCGCGGAATTGCATGGGCGGCCGACCAAGCGCGACCGCCGTATCATCGACAGATTTTCGGGTGAGAACTGAATAGCTGTTCCATGGTCGCGTGCACGCCGCCGTACTCGGTGGTGTGATCGTTGACCGCTCCGGACATGCAGATGGTGGTGGTGCCCGCAACCAGTACCAGTGCGACCACTCCTATTGCAAAGGTCAGTTTCACGGTACTCCCTTCATGAAGATTCGGGACGAAACGGGCGAATCAGGTGGAATGGTTAAATCGGTAAGGGATACGTCAGATTAGGGTTAACGTGTCTTTTCCGATGCTTTATTGGAGCATAGGCCACTTGTTCGCCGCACTCAATCTCAATCTGATTGCGCGGGCAATAATGGTTGTAACGGTGCATTTCGACGGCCCGCGGACGGTGCGAAAAGAACGCGGTGCGCCGCTTGAAAGGGGTCTGTCCGACCCCATCTGCCACCTTGATATGCGGTTGCGCGCCAACGCGCAGGGCGCGATTTTTAGCAATGCACAAATCGCCTCCTGCTTGATGCGCTGCCGCCACCATTGGTTTTTACTTTTTAACGACTTTCAGCGACATGGAAAACACGCAAGAGAACCCGACGAGCCAGAATCCCACGCCCGCGGACGAAGCCGCGCGCCAGGCCGCCGAGGCGGCGGCACCCCAAGATACGGCTGCAAGCGCTGCCGAGCAGACGCCTGTCGCCGCCGAGCAGGCGGCGCTGGCCGAAGCTCAGGCGAAGATCGCCGAGTTGCAGGAAAGCTTCCTGCGCGCGAAGGCGGAAACGGAAAACGTGCGCCGTCGCGCTCAGGAAGACGTCGCCAAGGCGCACAAGTTTGCGATCGAGAGCTTCGCGGAGCATCTGCTGCCGGTGGTCGACAGCCTCGAAGCGGCCGTCGCTCACTCGTCCGACGACCTGCAGAAGGTGCGCGAAGGCGTCGAACTGACGCTGCGTCAGTTGACCGGCGCGCTGGAGAAAGGCCGCGTCGTCGCGCTGAACCCGGTCGGCGAGAAGTTCGATCCGCACCGCCATCAGGCCATTTCGATGGTGCCGGCCGATCAGGAGCCGAACACCGTCGTCGCCGTGCTGCAAAAGGGCTTTGTGATTGCCGATCGCGTGCTGCGTCCCGCGCTCGTGACCGTCGCCGCGCCGAAGTAACGCGGCACGAGGCTTCGTAAGCCGTTTCATCGCGCACGCACAGCCATGGCCAACATCCGCGTCGACGCCACCGCGTTTGCCGTCTTCGACATGCAGGCGTTGAGCGCCGAATCGTTCGACGCGGGCTTGGCCCGCGGTTCATGCTGCACGGCGTGCCTACCTAGTTTTTCTTTCGCCGCGGCAAGCGGCTTGGCGGGGCGACCGGCTGGCACGGCCTTGGGCAATTCGAGGCGGCGGTCGCCGCCGCGCGTGAAAAGATCCGGGCGGCCGCTGCCGCAGGCGGCGCGCAAGCAGAGGGTACGGATGCAGGCAAAAGTTCGACCGATTGAAAAAAATTAAAGACCGCATCGCAAAAGAGGTCTTGAAAACGATGCGGACGCACTTATGTTGAGTGCAGACAGGAATTGAGGGCGGATCGCCTGACCGCCGGATGGGCAAACAGGGCGATTCCCGCAGCGATCAAAGTTAGGAGATTAGTGAAAATGGGCAAAATTATCGGCATCGACCTCGGCACGACCAACTCGTGCGTGGCGATCATGGAAGGCAATTCGGTCAAGGTGATCGAGAATTCGGAAGGTGCGCGTACCACGCCGTCGATCATCGCTTACATGGAAGACGGCGAGATCCTCGTCGGCGCGCCTGCGAAGCGTCAGTCGGTCACGAACCCGCGCAACACGCTGTACGCGGTCAAGCGCCTGATCGGCCGCCGCTTCGAAGAAAAAGAAGTGCAGAAAGACATCGGCCTGATGCCGTACAAGATCATGAAAGCCGATAACGGCGACGCATGGGTCGAAGTGCGCGATCAGAAGCTGGCTCCGCCGCAAATCTCCGCGGAAGTGCTGCGCAAGATGAAGAAGACCGCTGAAGACTACCTCGGCGAGCCGGTGACGGAAGCCGTGATTACGGTTCCCGCGTACTTCAACGACAGCCAGCGTCAGGCGACCAAGGACGCCGGCCGCATCGCCGGTCTGGAGGTGAAGCGGATCATCAACGAACCGACCGCAGCCGCTCTGGCATTCGGCCTGGACAAGGCTGAAAAGGGTGACCGCAAGATCGCCGTGTTCGACCTCGGCGGCGGCACCTTCGACATCTCTATCATCGAAATCGCCGATGTCGACGGCGAAATGCAGTTCGAAGTGCTGTCCACGAACGGCGATACGTTCCTCGGCGGTGAAGACTTCGACCAGCGCATCATCGATTACATCATCGGCGAGTTCAAGAAAGAGCAAGGCGTCGATCTGTCGAAAGACGTGCTCGCGCTGCAACGCCTGAAGGAATCGGCTGAAAAGGCGAAGATCGAGCTGTCGTCGAGCCAGCAAACCGAAATCAACCTGCCGTACATCACGGCCGACGCATCGGGTCCGAAGCATTTGAACCTGAAGATCACGCGTGCGAAGCTGGAAGCGCTGGTTGAAGAACTGATCGAACGCACGATCGAGCCGTGCCGCGTGGCGATCAAGGACGCGGGCGTGAAGGTCGGCGAAATCGACGACGTGATTCTGGTCGGCGGTATGACCCGTATGCCGAAGGTGCAGGAAAAGGTCAAGGAGTTCTTCGGCAAGGATCCGCGCCGTGACGTGAACCCGGACGAAGCCGTCGCCGTCGGCGCCGCGATTCAAGGTCAGGTTCTGTCGGGCGACCGCAAGGACGTTCTGCTGCTCGACGTGACCCCGTTGTCGCTCGGCATCGAAACGCTCGGCGGCGTGATGACGAAGATGATCAACAAGAACACCACGATCCCGACCAAGCACGCACAGGTCTACTCGACGGCGGACGACAATCAGGGCGCCGTCACGATCAAGGTGTTCCAGGGCGAACGCGAAATGGCAGCGGGCAACAAGCTGCTCGGCGAGTTCAACCTGGAAGGCATTCCGCCGGCACCGCGCGGCACGCCGCAGATCGAGGTGAGCTTCGACATCGACGCGAACGGCATTCTGCACGTCGGCGCGAAAGACAAGGCGACCGGCAAGGAAAACCGCATCACGATCAAGGCAAACTCGGGTCTGTCCGAAGCCGAAATCGAGAAGATGGTGAAGGACGCGGAAGCGAACGCGGAAGAAGATCACAAGCTGCGTGAGCTGGCCGATGCCCGCAACCAGGGCGATGCGCTGGTCCACAGCACGAAGAAGGCGCTCACCGAATACGGCGACAAGCTGGAAGCAAGCGAGAAGGAAAAGATCGAAGCCGCGTTGAAGGACCTCGAAGAAACGCTGAAGAGCGGTTCGAGCGACAAGGCCGCGATCGAAGCCAGGATCGAAGTGGTAGCAACCGCGTCGCAGAAGATGGGCGAGAAGATGTACGCCGACATGCAGGCTGCGCAAGGTGCCGAAGCAGCGGCGGCAGGTGCGGCGGGTGCGGGTGCATCGGCGGCCGGTGCGAGCCAGCAGCAGGACGACGTGGTCGACGCCGAGTTCAAGGAAGTGAAGAAGGACTAAAGCCAGGTCGCATTTCGACCGTAAAGCCGCACACGGCAACGTGTGCGGCCCGGCTGCACAAGCAACGGCCCGCTTAGGGCAACAAGCAACGTGCAAGAGCGGTTACCACGCCTGGCGAGCCTTTTGGGGCTCTCCGGGCACATTTGTTTTATGGAGGGCGTTGTTTTGAGCCGTGTCGAATCGGGTGAAAACAGCGGCCGGACGAGTCGTGAGACTCCAGCATTCAAGAGGAGCCACCGCGTCGCATTGCGCGAGTGGCGTTGAACCGATATGGCGAAACGGGATTACTACGAGGTTCTGGGCGTCGCAAAGAACGCGAGCGACGACGAAATCAAGAAGGCTTATCGCAAGCTCGCGATGAAGCACCACCCCGACCGCAATCCGGGCAACAAGGATGCGGAAGAGCATTTCAAAGAGGTGAAGGAAGCCTATGAAATGCTGTCGGATTCGCAAAAGCGTGCCGCGTACGACCAGTACGGCCACGCGGGCGTCGATCCGAACATGGGCGGAGCCGGTGCGCAAGGCTTCGGCGGTTTTGCGGATGCGTTCGGCGATATTTTCGGCGACATCTTCGGCCAGGCGGCCGGCGGCGCCGCACGCGGCGGCGGACGTGCCGGCCCGCAGGTGTATCGCGGCGCCGATCTGCGCTACAGCATGGAAATTACGCTGGAACAGGCCGCGCATGGTTATGACACGCAGATTCGCGTGCCGAGCTGGGTTTCGTGCGAAGTCTGTCACGGTTCGGGCGCGAAGCCCGGCACCAAGCCGGAAACCTGCCCGACCTGTAGCGGCTCGGGTTCGGTGCGGATGTCGCAAGGCTTTTTCAGCATTCAGCAGACCTGCCCCAAGTGCCACGGCACCGGCACCTACATTCCCGAGCCGTGCGGCCATTGCCACGGCGCGGGCAAGGTGAAGGAAACCAAGACGCTGGAAGTGAAGATTCCCGCAGGTATCGACGACGGCATGCGCATCCGCTCCGCCGGCAACGGTGAGCCGGGCATCAACGGCGGTCCGTCGGGCGATCTGTACGTCGAGATTCACATCAAGCAGCACTCGGTGTTCGAGCGCGATGGCGACGACCTGCATTGCCAGATGCCGATTCCGTTCACCACCGCGGCACTCGGCGGCGAAATCGAAGTGCCGACGCTCGCGGGCCGCGCCAGCTTCACCGTGCCGGAAGGCACGCAGTCGGGCAAGACGTTCCGTTTACGTGGCAAGGGCATCAAGGGGCTGCGTTCGAGCATCGCCGGCGATCTGTACGTGCATGTGCAAGTCGAGACCCCGGTCAAGCTCACCGAGTCGCAACGCGATCTGCTCAAGCAGTTCGAAAAGGCGCTGGTGGAAGGCGGCTCGCGGCATAGCCCGCAAAGCAAGAGCTGGTTTGATCGGGTGAAGAGCTTCTTCGATTAATAGCAGTTGGAAGTTGGCGGTGAGCATGACGACTGACAGGCGCGGCGCGGTGTTCGCGTTGCTCGACGATTGCGACGCGACGGCGGCGCGCCGTTCGAGTCGTCTGTACACGGGTTTCGTGCATGAACGGGTTTGCCCGGACGGCGCGCAACTGGAGACCGTCTGCGAGAGCGTCGCGGCGGACATCCGGGCCGGCTTGCATGCCGTCGTGCTCGCCGAGTATGAATTTGGCCGGACGCTTCTCGATATCAGGACGGTCCGGTCTCCGAAAACGCAGCGTGGCAATGCCACGCTGCGTTTTTTATTGTTCGGGCGCCGCGGCAAACATTCACGCGAAGAGGTCGATGCGTGGCTCGCGGAAGGCGACGAGGGCGCAGCCGAGCCGTCGGTGGCGGGTACGGCCAACGTGCGCGGGAGCGTCGATCCCGCGCAATTCAATGCGGCAATCGATGCGATTCATGCCGCGTTGCGCGCGGGCGATTCGTACCAGGTCAACTACACGTACCGGCTCAATTTCGACGTGTTCGGCTCGCCCACTGCGTTCTATCGGCGCCTGAGGGCTCGTCAGCCGGTTCCGTTCGGCGCGCTGATCGCATTGCCCGGCGATAACTGGGTGTTGTCGTGCTCGCCGGAGCTTTTCGTCGAGAAGCAGGGCGAGAAGTTGCGCGCGCGGCCGATGAAAGGCACCGCGCCGCGCTCGGACGATCCGGTAGCCGATCGTCGCACCGCCGAATTCCTCGGCAGCGATCCGAAAAACCGCGCCGAAAATGTGATGATCGTCGACCTGTTGCGCAACGATCTGTCGCGGGTCGCGCAGACGGGGTCGGTCAAGGTGCCGACGCTGTTCGCGGTCGAACCGTATGCGTCGGTCTGGCAGATGACGTCGACCGTGGAAGCGGCGTTGCGGCCCGGCACGTCGTTCGTGGGCATTCTGCGCGCGCTGTTTCCGTGCGGCTCGATTACCGGCGCGCCGAAGCATCGCACGATGCAGCTGATCGACGAGCTGGAGAGCACGCCGCGCGGGCTTTATACCGGGGCGATCGGGTGGCTCGACGGGTCTTCGGATGCGGCGCGTGCTGACGCTGAAGACACGTCGGCAGATGCCGCGGGCGGCCCAAGGCCTCCCGCCGCCACCACCACCCACAACGAATCCCCTTGCGGCGACTTCTGCCTCTCTGTCGCAATCCGGACATTGACCTTAAAGCGGTCCGCGCAAACCGGCGACCTGAAAGGAGAGATGGGCATCGGCGCGGGCATCGTCCTCGACAGCGTGGCCGCCGACGAATACGCGGAGTGCAATTTGAAAGCGCGTTTCCTGACCGGCGCCGAGCCGGGTTTCGAACTCTTCGAAACGATGTACGCGACACAGGAAGAGGGCGTGCGCCATCTGGCGCGTCATCTCGAACGATTGTCGTCGAGCGCTTCGACGCTCGGCTTCAGGCTCGACGATATCGATTCGATTCGCGCGCAAATCGCCGCGAAATGTGCGACGCTGCCGGCGCACTCTCCCCATCGCATGCGGCTCGTGCTGAGCAAGGACGGCACGGTGCAAATCATCGCCGCAGTCCTTGCACCCCTCGCGGACTCGACCGTCGGCGTGCTGCTCGGTCCCGATCAGGCCTTTCCCGCGACCGAGGCCGGCGACCCGCTGCTGCGCCACAAAACCACCCGCCGCGCGCACTTCGACCGCGGCTGGCGCGACGCCGAGGCGAAGGGCGCGTTCGATACGCTGTTCTTCAACGAACGAGGTGAGTTGACTGAAGGCGGCCGGTCGAATGTGTTTGTGAAGCTGGCGGGGCGATGGTGGACGCCGCCGCTCGCGTCGGGCGTGCTGCCCGGCGTGATGCGCAGTGTGCTGCTCGAAGCAGCGCCGGACCTGCAAGCGGCTGAAAAAGTCCTGACGCAGGCGGACGTGCTGAACGCCGAAGCGCTGCTGATCTGCAACGCGTTGCGCGGCGCGCTGCCGGCGCGGATTGTCCGTTAGCACAGTGAAGCGAACCGCACGCGTGCATCGGCAAGAAAGAACCGCCCGCGTGCGCAAACACAAACCAGCGCCCGGCTAAACACCCAGGCGCTTCGAACTCATCAGAACGTGTGCTCCGGTCCGGGGAACGAACCGTCCTTTACCGCGCGCACATACGCTTCCACGGCGGCCAGAATGCTCGGCTGCCCCTGCATGAAATCCTTGACGAAGCGGGGCCGCTTGCCGGGGAAAATCCCCAGCATGTCGTGCAGCACCAGCACCTGACCCGAACAATCGAGACCCGCGCCGATCCCGATCGTCGGAATGCGCAGTTGTTTCGTGACGTCGCTGGCAAGCTGCGTCGGAATCGCTTCCATCACGATCAGCTGCGCGCCGGCCGCCTGCATCGCGAGCGAGTCGCGCAACAGTTGGCTCGCGCCCGCCTCGGTTTTGCCCTGCACCTTGAAGCCGCCGAACGCATGCACCGACTGCGGCGTGAGGCCGACGTGCGCGCACACCGGAATCGATCGGTCGACCAGAAAGCGCACCGTATCGGCGAGCCATTCGCCGCCCTCGAGCTTCACCATCTGCGCGCCGGCGCGCATCAATTCCACCGAACTTCTGAATGCGTCCTCGGGCGTGCCGTAGGTGCCGAACGGCAGATCGGCCACCACCAGCGCCGAGGTCCGCGCGCGCGCGACGCTGACCGTGTGATACGCGATGTCGGCGAGCGACACCGGCAGCGTGGTCGTCTGGCCTTGCAGCACGTTGCCGAGCGAGTCGCCGATCAGCAGCACGTCGACGCCCGCGCGATCCAGCAGCGCGGCGAAGCTCGCGTCATAACAAGTGAGCATGGCGATTCTTTCGCCGGCGTCGCGCATTGCCTGCAGTTTCGGCACGGTGATAGCGCTCCGGCTCGCTTCCTGCAAATAAGTCATGGGTCAATCCATTGGAAAAGGGGTGTCCGCGCCGCTCAGAGCGTCGTGCCTTTGACAAAGAATTCCTTACGGCCGCGCATCGTTTCGATGCGTTCGGCGAGCAGCGCAAGGTCCGCGTCCGAGTCGAGCGGATTCAGGTGTTCAGCGTTGACCGTCAGCACGGGCGTGCGGTCGTAGTGATAAAAGAAGTCGTTGTACGCGTCGCACAGCGCGTGCAGATACGCATCGGAAATCTGCAGCTCCATCGGCACGGCGCGCTTCTGAATGCGCGCGAACAGCACCTCGGGACTGGCCTGCAGATAGAGCACGAAATCCGGCGCCGGCGCGCTGGTTTCGAGCCGCGCCGCGAGCGCGCGATACAGTTGCCACTCGTCTTCCTGCAAGGTCAGACGCGCGAAGATGTCGTTCTTCTGCGTCATGAAATCGGCGATGAGCGGCGTGCCCGAATCATACGCGGCGCTCACGTCCTGAGCCTGCTGCGCGCGCTGCAACGCGAAGTGCAACTGCGTGGGCAACGCGTAACGCGCGGTGTCGCGATAAAAACGTTCGAGAAAGGGATTGTCCTGCGGCCGCTCGAATAGTTCGTGCATCGACCAGCGCTGCGCGAGGCGCCGCGCGAGCGAGGTCTTGCCGACGCCGATCGGCCCTTCGATCGCGAGATAGCCGAACGGTGGACGCAAGTGCGGCGCGGTGACCGTGAGGGGCGGCGAACTCATTCGCAGCGGCCTTTGTCGGCGCTGCCGGTCGTCAATGCATTGAGCATTGGACACTGACAGGCCGACTTCACCTTCTCGATGCGTTGATGAGTGACGCCGGCGAGCAGTGCGTCGGCGCGGCCGTGTTGCGGGATGACGAGCGCCGCGTCGATTTCGACGAGCGGCACCAGCGCGAACGCGCGTTCGGCCAGGCGCGGATGCGGCACGATCAGGTCGGCTTCGTCGATCGATTGATCGCCGTACAGCAGGATGTCCAGGTCGAGCGTGCGCGGTGCGTTGCGAAACGGCCGTTCACGGCCGAACTGATGCTCGATCTTGTGGCACAGCGCCAGCAGATGCCGCACGGGAAGCGTCGTATCGACCTTCACGACGCAGTTGAAATAATCGTCACCGCCCGCGTCGATCGGGGCAGTGCGATACAGGCTCGATTTCGCGAGCACGGAGATGGTGTGCTGTTGGGCCAGGCACACCACTGCGTCTTTCAGGGTCTGGCGCGCGTCCCCGAGATTCGCGCCGAGGCCGAGATAAGCAACCGTCATGGCATAACTTCCTGCAACTATCGTTCGACGGCTTCAGCGAACGCCGCGTCAGTCGTCGTGCGAGCCGTCGTGGCCCGCGTCGTTGTCTGTGCGTTCGGCTGGCGTGCCGCCCTCCATTCCGTCGCCCGCATTGCGGTTTCTGGCGCCACTGCTGCGCCGCCGTCGTTTTCTGGGACTCCGGTCCTTCCCGCCCTGCGTGAGCAATGCCTCACGCGCGGCGACGTCTCCTTCGATGAACTCCGTCCACCACGCACCGACCGACTCGTCGAGTTCGCCCGATTCGCAGCGCAACAGGAGGAAATCATACCCCGCTCTAAATCTTTGGTGTTCCAGCAGCTTCAGCGCGCTTCTTCCCGAGCGTTTTTCGAGGCGCAGCTGCAGGCCCCAGATCTCGCGCATATCCGACGAGAAGCGCTTGTGGATCGCGAGTTTCTCGGTTTGCATGTCGAGGACGTCGTCCATCGCGCGATGCAGCGCAGGCACCGGATATTCACCGTCCGCTTCGAATTTCTGCCAGCGCTGCTGCACGTCGTGCCACAACAGCGTGGCGAACAGAAAGCCCGGCGACACCGGTTTGCCGGCGCGCACGCGGGCATCCGTGTTGGTCAGCGCCAACGTGATGAATTTTTCGCCGGTGGGCTGCTCCAGCACCACGTCGAGCAGCGGCAGCAGCCCATGATGCAGGCCCTCGTCGCGCAAGCGCTTCAGGCAGGCGAGCGCGTGACCCGACAGCATCAGCTTGAGCATCTCGTCGAACAGACGCGCGGCGGGCACGTTGTTGATCAGATCGGCCATTTTGGCGATCGGCGCGCGGGTGCTGTCTTCGATCTCGAACTCGAGCTTCGCGGCAAAACGCACCACGCGCAGCATGCGCACCGGATCTTCGCGATACCGCGTGGCCGGATCGCCGATCATGCGCAACAGACGCGCGCGCATGTCGGCCATGCCGTTGTGATAGTCCAGCACGGTTTGCGTGGCCGGATCGTAGTACATCGCGTTGACCGTGAAGTCGCGGCGCGTGGCGTCTTCGTGCTGCTCGCCCCACACGTTGTCGCGCAGCACGCGGCCGCTCGCGTCCACCGCGTGAGTGCGGCGGTCGAGCTCGTCGCGCTTCAGGCGCCGCGCCGGCGCGGCGTCCGCCGCGGGCGGATCGACCAGCGCGCGGAACGTCGAGGTTTCGATGATCTCCTGGCCGAACTGCACGTGCACGATCTGAAACCGTCGGCCGATGATGCGCGCGCGGCGGAACAGCTTCTGCACCTGTTCGGGGGTGGCGTCGGTGGCGACGTCGAAGTCTTTCGGCTTGATACCGAGCAGCAGATCGCGCACCGCCCCGCCGACGATGAACGCGCGGTGCCCCGCCTGCTGCAAGCCTTCGGTCACGCGAATCGCGTTCCGCGAGATCAACGCGGGATCGATGCCGTGCACGTCGTGCGGAATGATCACCGGCACGTCCGGGTCGGGCACGACCTGCGCGGCCGCGCCGGTGGCTTTGCGGCGCGGCCTGGCTGTGCCCGCGGTGGTGGACTTCGTGCGCGTGCGGGCGCCGCCGGTTGAGTCTGCTTCGGCTTCGGCGGGCACGGTGTCGTCAGTGGGCGCCTTGTCCTGGCCGAATAGCTTGCGAATGAGTTTTTTTATCACGAGGGTTGAAAGAGTTCGAGGATGCGCCAGCCTTTGGCTTGCGCATGAGCGCGCAATGTGTCGTCCGGATTGGTCGCGATGGGGTCGGTGACCTTCTCGAGCAACGGAATGTCGTTGTGCGAATCGCTGTAGAAATAGCTGTGCTCGAAGTCGCTCCAGCTCTTGCCGAGCGACGCGAGCCACGCTTCGGTGCGGACGATCTTGCCTTCCTTGTAGCTCGGCGTGCCGGTGGGGCGGCCGGTGTAGGGCCCGTGCGGATCGCCGCCGAGGGTTTCCACTTCGCAGGCGATCAGCGTATCGACGCCGAAGGCCTGGGCGATCGGGCGCGTGATGAATTCGTTGGTCGCGGTCACCACGCAGCAGAGGTCGCCGGCTTCACGGTGCTGCTTCACCAGCTCCAGCGCGGCCGGGAAGATGGCCGGCGTGATCACTTCGTGCATGTACTGCGCGTGAAGGTCGGCGAGTTGGGCGCGCGTGTATTTGGCGAGCGGCGTGAGCATGGCCATCAGATAGGCGTGAATGTCGAGCTTGCCGGCTTTGTAGTCGGCGAAAAAGCGGTCGTTTTCACGGGCGAAATTTTCGGCGTCGACCATGCCTTGTTTCACCATGAAGCGGCCCCATTCGTGGTCGCTGTCGGTGGGAATGAGCGTGTGGTCGAGATCGAAGAGTGCGAGGTTAGCCATGGGGGCCTATTTTACTTGAAGCGGATGAAGCGGATGAAGCGGCGTGCGAACCCGCCGCCGAGCCGGCGCGCCGTTCGTCGACGCCGGGCGAAGCCAGCATGGTGCGCAACAGCGGCAGCGTGACCGCACGCTTCTGTTCGAGCGAAAAGCGGTCGAGCGCGTCGAGCAGCGCCATCAGGCTCGGCATGTCGCGGCGAAAGTGCGTGAGCAGGTAGGCGGGCACGTCGTCGGCGAGCATGAGGCCGCGCTCGCGCGCCGCGTGCTTGAGTACCGCCGCCTTGGCTTCGTCCGGCAGCGGCGCGAGATGGAACACGAGGCCCCAGCCGAGGCGGGTGCGCAAATCCTCGCGCACCGTCATGCCGATCGGCGCCGCATTGCCCGCGGCGACCAGCGCGCTGGTGGGATGCGCGCGCACTTCGTTGAACAGGTTGAACACGGCGATCTGCTGGGCGGCCGACAGCGCGTCGCAGTCGTCGATCGCGTAGAGCGCGACGCGCGGGTCGAAGCCGAACGCGGCGAGGCTGCTCTGCGGACCGGCGAAGCGCGCATGACCCGGCGGCGCTTCGTGCACGAGCGCCTGCAACAGGTGCGTGCGGCCGCTGCCGGATTCGCCCCAGAGATAGAAGGTGCGGTCGGCGACCGGTCCGGCGGCAAGCGCGTTGTCGAGCTCACGCAGCCGCGTGACCAGCTCCGCGTTCGCGCCGGCGAAGAAATTGTCGAATGTCGATGGCGGCGGGGTGCCGAGATCGAGCGTCAGTTGACGAAGCACAGTAGGTGAATGCCGAAAATGAGGCTAAGGCCGCAAGCGGCCCGGACCTCGGGCCCTGAAACGTCAGTAAGCAGTTAGTTGTTGTAAAGCGCGCTGGCCAGATAGCTTTGCCGCAACTCGCGGATCGCCACCGACAGGATCGCGCTGACCGGCAACGCGAGCAACACGCCGAAAAAGCCGAACAGCTGGCCGAACGCGAGCAAAGCGAAGATGACCGCGAGCGGGTGCAGCCCGATCCGTTCGCCGACGAGGCGCGGCGTGAGATAGAAACTCTCGACGATCTGCGCGAAGCCGTAAATCAGCGCGACCGCGCCAAAGCCGTACCAGTCGCCGAACTGCAGCAGCGCGGCGAGCAGCGCCAACACCAGACCGGTGGCAAAACCCAGGTACGGGATGAAGACCGCGAGTCCCGTGAAAATGCCGACCGGCAACGCGATCTCGAAACCGGCCAGACTCAGCGCGACCGAGTAGTACACCGCCAGCACCGCCATCACCAGCAACTGGCCGCGCAGGTATTGCGACAGCATCTGGTCCATGTCGCGCGCCAGTTGCAGCGTCTTGTCGAGCCAGCGGCGCGGCACCACGATCTGCATGCGCGCGAGCATGCGGTTCCAGTCGAACAGCAGATAGAACAGCACGAGCGGCACCAGCACGAGGTTGCCCACCACCGTCATCATCAGGTTGCCGCTGGTGCGCAGCGAGGTCCACACGTACATCGCGACGGTTTGCGCGCTGCCTTCCAGCTGCCCCATCGCGAGGTCGCGGATGCTGGCGAAATCGAGCGAGTCGGCCAGTCCCATCATCGCCAGCTTGGGTTGCAGCCACGCGCTCACATGCGCGAAGAACACCGGCACCTGCTGCCGCAATTGCGGCCCTTCCTTGTGGATCACCGCGAGCACCAGCAGCACGAGCATCGTCATCAGCAGCGTGAAAAACAGGATCATCAGCAACGCCGCGAGGCCGCGCGGCACGCGCCGCCGCACCATCCACGCGACACCCGGCTGCAGGATGTACGCGAGAATCGCGCCGAGCAGAAACGGCGTGAGGACCGGGCTGAGCAGCCACAGCAGGATGCCGACGCCCAGCGCGATAGCCAGCCAGATGATGGCGCGGCGCTGAACCGGAGTCGGAATCGGTGAGGTTTGTTGCAAAGTTGGTTTCCCAGGTGTCGTCGGAACCGGATGATTCAAATTCCAGCCAGTCGGCCGGCATCGGGTAAAATCGCATTTTACCGACCTTCGAGCTCTTCCCCATGAATCACCCGAAATCCGCCCAGCCTTCAACTGATTCGGCCCAAGGTTTGTCGTATCGCGACGCCGGCGTGGACATCGACGCGGGCGACGCCCTCGTCGACGCGATCAAGCCCTTTGCCAAAAAGACGATGCGCGACGGCGTGCTGGGTGGCATCGGCGGGTTCGGCGCGCTGTTCGAAGTGCCGAAGAAATACAAGGAACCGGTGCTCGTGTCCGGCACCGACGGCGTCGGCACCAAGCTGCGCCTCGCGTTCCAGCTGAACAAGCACGACACCGTCGGCCAGGATCTGGTGGCGATGAGCGTGAACGACATTCTCGTGCAGGGCGCCGAGCCGCTGTTCTTCCTCGACTACTTCGCGTGCGGCAAGCTGGACGTCGGCACGGCGGCCACGGTCGTCAAGGGCATCGCGCATGGCTGCGAACTGTCGGGTTGCGCGCTGATCGGCGGCGAAACGGCGGAAATGCCGGGCATGTATCCGGACGGCGAGTACGACGTGGCCGGCTTCGCGGTCGGTGCGGTCGAAAAGAGCAAGATCATCGACGGCAGCACGATCGCCCCCGGCGACGTGGTGCTGGGCCTCGCGTCGAGCGGCATCCATTCGAACGGTTTTTCGCTGGTGCGCAAGATCATCGAGCGCGCGCAGCCCGATCTGAATGCGGACTTCGACGGCCGAACGCTCGCCGACGCGCTGATGGCGCCGACGCATATCTACGTGAAGCCGTTGCTGGCGCTGATGCAGCAGATCACCGTGAAGGGCATGGCGCACATCACGGGCGGCGGGCTGGTCGAAAACATTCCGCGCGTTCTGCGTGACGGCCTGACGGCCGAGCTGGATCATCGCGCATGGCCGATGCCGCCGCTGTTCTCGTGGCTGCAAAAGCACGGCGGCGTCGCGGAAGCGGAAATGCATCGCGTGTTCAACTGCGGGATCGGCATGGCGGTGGTGGTTTCGGCAGCCGACGCCGATGCGGCGATCGGCCTGTTGTCGGCGGCTGGCGAACAGGTCTGGAAGATCGGCGCGATTCGCGGGAGCGCGGCCGGTGAAGCGCAGACCATCGTAATCTAAAGATTGGTATGCGCCGCGCGGCGTGCGGATCGCACAACGCCGCGCGGGGCCGCTGCTTCGACGCATCACATCAAAGCTTCACCTCAACGCTTCAAATCAACTCCTCGATCTGATCGAGCACCCGCGCGGTAGCGTGCGGATCGCAGCAGTCCACGACCACCCGCTCAGTCATGCTTCGCAGCCACGTGAGCTGCCGCTTGCACAACTGCCGGGTCGCAAACACGCCCTTGTCGCGCATGGTCGGATAATCGACCGTGCCATCCAGATACTCCCAGACCTGCCGATAGCCGACGCATCGCATCGATGGCATCTCGGGCTTCAAGTCACCGCGTTCGCGCAGCCTCACCACTTCATCGACGAAACCGCCCGCCAGCATCGCGTCGAAGCGCTTCTCGATGCGCGCATGCAACACGCCGCGATCGGCCGGCTCCAGCGCGATCGGCACGAAGCGCCACGCGGCGGCTGCGTCGTCTGGGCGCGCCGGAGCGGCCAGCAGCGTCGACATCGCCTGCCCGGTCAGCAGGAAAACTTCGAGCGCGCGCTGAATCCGCTGCGAATCGTTCGGCGCGAGCCGCGCGGCCGTCACGGGATCGACGGCGGTGAGCCGCGCATGCAGCGCCGGCCAGCCCTCGCGCGCGGCGTCGGCATCGAGCGCGGCGCGCACGTCCGGGTCGGCGGCGGGCAGGTCGTTGAGCCCCTGCGTGAGCGCCTTGTAGTACAGCATGGTGCCGCCGACCAGCAACGGCAGCCGCCCGCGCGCGTGGATTTCGCCGGTCAGCCGCAGCGTGTCGGCGCGAAACTGCGCGGCCGAATAAGCGTCGGTCGGGTCGACGATGTCGATCAGATGATGCGGCGCCACTGCGCGCTCCCCTGCCGTCGGCTTCGCGGTGCCGATATCCATCTCGCGATACACCAGCGCCGAATCGACGCTGATGATCTCGACCGGCCGCCGCGCGGCCAGCGCCAACGCGGCGGCGGTTTTACCGGAAGCGGTCGGGCCGAGCAGGCAGGGAATCGGCGTCGGTGAAGGGCGTGTCGTCATGGGCGAGCGGGCGCGCGTCGAAACACTGTCATCGAGCGCACCGTCACTGCCCGCGCATGAACAGCCGATCGAGATCGGACAGCGTCAGTTGATACCACGTCGGACGCCCGTGATTGCATTGGTCGGCGCGCTCGGTCGCTTCCATCTGACGCAGCAGCGCGTTCATTTCGTCGAGCGTCAGACGGCGGTTCGCCCGCACCGCGTGATGGCAGGCGAGCGTGCCGAGCAGTTCGTGCTGACGCTCGGTCAGTACGCGCGAGCCGCCGAACGAATGCAGGTCGGAGAGGACCGCGCGCGCCAGCGCCTGCAGATCGGCGTCTTTCAGCAAGGCGGGCACCGCGCGGATCGCCAGCGTGGTCGGCGAGAGCACGGCGAGGTCGAAGCCGAGTGCGTCGAGCGTGTCGCGCTCTTCTTCGACGGTGCCGATTTCGATCGGATCGGCCTGCATCGTCTGCGGGATCAGGAGCGGCTGCACGGCGATCGCGCGATCGGCCAGCGCGTTCTTGAACTGCTCGTACAGAATGCGCTCGTGCGCGGCGTGCATGTCCACGATCACCAGTCCGTGTGCGTTTTGCGCGAGCACGTAGATGCCGTGAATCTGACCGAGCGCGAAGCCGAGCGGTTGCTCGTCGGCGGCGTTGAAGGCGGGCGAGTTATAGGGCGCCGATGCGTGATACGGCGCCGGCGTTTCGCCGGCCGAGTCGCGCGCTTCGAAGAGCGCGGCGCCTTCGGCGATGCCGGCGTTGGTGTCTTTGCGGCCGAACAGCGCGTCGTAGAACGCGAGCGGTTGGGCGACCGGCAGCGTGCCTTGCGTCATGCGCGCCTGGCGCGTCCAGGTCGTGCCGGATTGCGACGAGCCGAATCCACCGCTCGGCCCGCGATTCAGGCCACCGGCAAAGCCGCCGGAGCCAATGCCGGAGCCAAAACCGCCGCCACTGCCGCCGCCCACTCCGGGACTTGCGCCCGCGCCGCCCAGCGGTGTCGCACCGAACGAGGCCGGGCCGCCTGCCGCAGGCTCCAGATGCGCCGCATGCCCGCCCGCCGTCGTTTCCGGCGATGCGCCCGCATGCCGCGCCAGCGCGCGCTGCACCGCGTGAAACACGAACTGGTGAATCGAGCGCGAGTCGCGAAAGCGAACCTCGATTTTCGACGGATGCACGTTCACATCGACCCCTTCGGGCGGCAGATCGAGGAACAGCACATACGACGGATAACGGTCGCCGTGCAGCACGTCTTCGTAGGCGGCGCGCACCGCGTGCGTGAGCAGCTTGTCGCGCACGAAACGGCCGTTGACGAAAAAGTACTGCTGATCGGCGCGGCCGCGGCTCGCGGTCGGCAGCCCGGCGCAGCCGTAGACGGCCAGCGGCCCGGCGGATTCGTCGAGCGGCAAATGGGCCGTCGCGAAGGTGTCGCCGAGAATCTTCGCGACCCGCACCGGCGGTTCGCTCGCGTTCCAGTGTTCGACCGCCTTGCCGTTATGCAGCACCGAAATCGCCACGTCCGGCCGCGCCAGCGCCACGCGCCGGACCTGTTCGAGGCAATGGCCGAGTTCGGTCTGCTCGCTTTTCAGGAATTTGCGGCGTGCGGGCGTGTTGAAGTACAACTCGCGGACTTCGATCATCGTGCCCTGCGTGCCGGCCGCGGGGCTCAGCACGCCGGTTTGCGCGTCGACGCGCACGGCATGCGGCGCGTCGGCGGTGCGGCTCGTGATGGTCATTTGCGCAACCGACGCGATCGACGCCAACGCCTCGCCGCGGAACCCGAGCGTAGCGACCGCTTCCAGTTCGGCGAGCGAGCAGATCTTGCTGGTCGCGTGTCGCATTAGCGCGAGCGCCAGTTCGCTCTCGGGGATGCCGCAGCCGTCGTCGGTGATCGAGATGCGCTTGACGCCGCCTTCGTCGAGCAGAATACGCAGCGTTTGCGCACCGGCATCGAGCGCGTTCTCCAGCAGTTCCTTGACCACCGAGGCCGGCCGTTCGACCACTTCGCCGGCGGCGATCTGGCTGATGAGCTGATCGGGAAGGGGCTGGATCGCGCGCAACGGACGTGGCGCGGACGCGGGCGCGGCTGCTGGGAGCGTGGCGGAGCCGTCAGGCGTATCGGAGAATTCGGACATGGCGAAATTATAGCGATTCGGCACGCGGGTCCGCCGCCGCACACGGCGGCGGCAGATTTTTAATCGCGGCGGGGCACTTTCGGTATCATGACGCGGTCAATTTCGGGCTGCCGGCGTGAGCTTGTGTGAACTCGCCGCGGTTGTTCGCAGGCTTGCCGGCAACGGCGTTTCGCCACACTCTCAATCGTTTAACAAAGGACGCTCCTTGGATACGCTGCTACATTTCGTCAACCTCGTCCTGCACATCGATAAGTTCCTCGGAGACTTCATTCACGTGTACGGCGCCTGGGTCTACGCGGTGCTGTTTCTGATCGTGTTCAGCGAAACCGGGCTGGTGATCCTGCCGTTTTTGCCCGGCGACTCGCTGCTGTTCATCGGCGGCGCGTTTTGCGCGACGGGCCAGTTGAACCTGGGTCTGCTGATCCTGCTCCTGCTGATTGCGGCGGTCGCGGGTAACACCGTCAACTACATGATCGGGCGGGCCATCGGGCCACGGGTGTTCAATTCGCACATTCCTTTCCTCGAACGCTTCCTCGATCGTCGCGCATTGCAGAAGACCCACGACTTCTACGAGAAGCACGGCGGCAAGACCATCGTGCTCGCGCGTTTCATTCCGGTGGTGCGGACCTTCGCGCCATTCGTGGCGGGCGCATCGTCGATGACGGTGAGCCGGTTCCAGATGTTCAACATCATCGGCGCGTTGCTGTGGGTGTTGCTGCTCGTGTTGCTCGGCTACTTCTTCGGCAACATTCCGTTTATCCGCCAGTACCTGAATGTGATCGTGCTGGTGGGTATCGGCGCGGCCGTGGTGCCGGTTGTGCTCGGCGCACTATGGAAGATGTTCCGCAAGGATGCCGCGAAGGCCGGCGGCCGCTGACGCGCCGGCGCGGCCGCGCGGCCGCTGATGCCGGGGTACGAAAAGGCGCCGCGAAGTCTCGCGGCGCCTTTTTATTTCGCAAAGCTTGAGTCTGCTGCGGCGGGAGGCGCTACGCCGGCGTCGGGGCGCAAACGCTCCTTTCTTCTGATGTACCGCGATCCCGGCTCCGCTTACTGAACCACGCGCGGCGCCAGCGGAGTTTCCGGCGTGGGGTAGCCCGCGTCCTTGAACGTCTGAACGATCGCGCGATTCGTGTCGAAATAGACCTGCCAATAATGGTCATTGGCCGTATAGGGCCGCACGCAGAGTAGCGGTCCTTCCGGCGTGAAGCTCAACACTTCGATGTCGGGCGGGGGGCTCCCGACCACGTTGGGAATCTGCACGACGGCCGCTCGCAAGCGGGCCATCGCGTCGGTCGGATCGACGCCGTTGGCGATCTTCGCGGTCAGCTCGACGCGCCGCACCGGCAATATGCTGAAGTTCGAGATCGTGTCGGAGAAGATCTTGTTGTTGCCGACGATGGTCGTCACGTTGTCCGGCGTCACGATGGTGGTGCCGAACAGACCCAGCTCCGAGACCGTGCCGGTCACGCCGCCCGCGGTGACGAAATCGCCTACCTTGAACGGCCGCAGCACCTGCATGAAGACGCCCGCCGCGAAATGGGCGAGCAGGCCGCCCCACGCGGTGCCGATCGCGAGGCCGAAGCCGGCGAGCAGCGCGGCGAACGAAGTCGTCTGGACACCGAACACCTGCAGGATCGCGAGGATCAGCAGCAGGTTCAGCAAGGCGCCGAGAATCGAGCCGAGATAGTGAGCCAGCGTGGGATCGACCCGGCCATGGCGTCCGAGCACCTTGCGCAGCAAACCGGTGATCAGGCCGATGATCCAGCGGCCGACGATCCACAAGACGATTGCCCCGAGGACCTTGGTGCCGAGGTCGATGCCCCGGGTCATGATGAACACGCGTATGTTATCGAGATCCAAGATGTTCCTCGCTGGATAAGTTGCCTTCTACTGATTGAACGACGGTGGCGCAATACAGCGGCAAACGCCCGACGACGGGCGCAAACGGGCACACTCGGCTTCGGGAGTTATAGGCGACGGCGCGCGCATTCGCAAGGACCGTTCCTGCTGACTGAGGGGCAGGCCTGGCGGGAAAGAGCGGGCGCTTTGGTGGCCGGGGTCAAGGGTGGGGTCCGACGCGTTCGCGGTGCGCGGGGTAGTGCAAACGTAGTTTGGGGCGTGCGCTGTCGCCGCGGCCTTGGGGATGCCAACTGGTTGCGCTTACATACGCATTGGCTCACATGCGCAGATGCGATTCAGAATAGGGCGACGTGCGAATGACGAGCGCCTTGTCGGCGCGCACTCCTGTATCGCGTTTGCGGCGTGCGAGGGAGTGCCACGCGAAAGCGGCAACGATGGAGAACAGATACGCGCCGGCACGCTGACAAAACGCGGCTGGCGCGCTGAACTGGCCGTAGCGGTTTTGTGCGTCGGCGAACACAAGGAAGGTCAGCGCCGCATCGAGCGCCAGCGCGGTAGATGCCAGCGCCGCGAACACATGCGCGCCATTGACTGCTGGGCCGGCGGTGAACCGGTTGTACAGGCCGCACACGAGCAAAACGGTCGCGAGTAACGCGAGGTTCGAGAAGACATCGAACAGAAAATTGACCATATCGATTCAATGAAAGCGCAGGGCGCCGCAGGGTTGCCGAAGCGTCTGCTGACGCGAGGGCCCGGTAGATTCTCCCGGGGCGGCAGCGATCATTGCATATCTTTCCGTCTCGATAAATGTGCTGGTTTTGAAGGTGTTTGGGGCGATGCCGACATGGCGGAGTAGTTGTGTGAAAAAGCTTGATCGTTCTATGCGATGCAGTGATTTTCGGTGCGAGAGTGCGTCGATGAAATTGTCAGGAATGCTGTAGAAGGACGTTGAGCGGGGGAAGTTTCCCCACGTCCTTCGGCGGGGAAGGGGAGGGAGTTTGTGCTGCCGGATACCGGTGAGACACAGCGCGTCAGTGAATCACGTTCGGATGCGCATTCCCGCAACCAGTCCGGTTATATGTGATTGTGATGTAAGTAGCCGTCGACGCCCGCGGCTCAGAAACGATACGAAATGCCGATCTGCAACGTCGGATACCACCGAAACGGCGACGCCTTATCGCGCAATTGCTGCAGCCCGGTCGCGATGATCTGCTGACGCATCGCCGGGCCGGCGGCTTGAGAGAGAGCAGGTGAGAGCGTGTAGTAAGAGCGAGGGATGCCGTAGGCGACGCCCAGATCGACCACGAGGCCAAGTCCCTTCGACGCCGGTCGCAGCCCGTAGCCCACGCCCAGATAGGGCATCACAGGCGGGTACTTGACGGTGGCCGTCGCGTACTCGCCCGGAAAGGCGGGCGAGGCTACTCCGTTGAATATATAAACGCCGTTCGTCGGAACGGAATTCCCGGAGACCTCGTTATCCGTAATACGGACGCCGGCCGTGATGCGAAAGCCGCTATTCACCCACGGAAAAAATCGCCATACAGGCCGCCTTGACGCAGACGCAAGTCGTCCTCATAGCGATTGCCGCCTACGGTGAAGTCGTGCGACAACTTGATCGCATTGAAGTCTGCATGCACGCCGAACCTCGAATTGATGCTCAGCGCGGCACCGACGCCGATGCCAAGCGTGCCGCCCTGGACGAATATTTCCTGAGCGTGCGACGTTTCGGTCGAGATCGCGATGCCGACTACCCAGATTACTTTTACCGTCGTTTTCATGGGCACCCCTAAGCGGTTGGGCGGCGGGAATGTTGTCCCTCGCTTGCCGGTCCTGTGGTCTTGTCTGGAGCGCTCTAGGGGCGCCACGAAACGATCATGCTTGGGCGGCGCGCGGACGGTCTGTGGAATGTCGAACTGTTTTAAGGAATGACGAAGAGGACGCCAAAGCGTGAAGCGCATGCAAAGGGGACTTGCGAGGTTGATGCGTGCAGGCCCTGGACTCTCTTGCCCGGCCTGATGAAATTCGCCGCTATCTGTGTGTGCGGTTTCGCACGCCGGGCGATTCATGCAGTGACGTAACCCTATGTAAGATTGCGATCTGCTGAATGGCTCTCTTCGATTGCGGGAATCGACCTGGAGGCAATCGGACGCAGCGCCTGCACGGACCGGCGCTGGAAAGGAAAAAGGGCTTGCGACGCTGACGCGTGCAAGCCCTTGAATCTTTTGGTAGGCCGTACGGGATTCGAACCTGTGACCAACGGATTAAAAGTCCGCTGCTCTACCAGCTGAGCTAACGACCCAAAAGAGAAGCGAAATTATAGCGACGGCCTCAGGGGCTGTCAACACGTGGGCCGCCACGGCCATCGAGACTTCAGATAGTGAAAAGCCCGGGCATCACTGCCCGGGCTTTTCAGCGAGAGGCGCGCGTGGCTATGACATCGGACACTGCGCGTTACTGCCAACAACTCAATCTGATACGGCTACTTGATCTGCGCCAGCTTGCTTTGAGCCGACTGCGCAACATCCGAACCGGCGTATTGCGCGACGATCTGCTCGAGCGTCTTTTTGGCTGCAGCCTTCTGACCTTGCTCGAGCTGATTGTTCGCAATCGCCAGCAGCGCTTCCGGCGCACGCGGATGCTGCGGGTAGTTCTTCACCACACCTTGCCAGACAGCCGTCGAACCCTTGTAATCGCGCAGCGCATATAGCGCGTTGCCGAGCCAATACTGCGCGGTCGGCTGGTAAGGGCTGTTCGGATACTTGGAGATGAAGCTGCGGAACGACGCCGCCGCGTTCTTGAAATCGCCGCTGCGGAACTGCTGCGAAGCCGCATTGAACGAATCGGTTTCGCCCGGCTGCACCTCGCCCTGGACGCCGTCCACCGTCTGTTGCTGCGGCTCGAATTTCTTCAGGCGCGTGTCCAGATCGGTGTAGTAGTCCTTCTGCTGTTTTTGCAGCGTGGTGAGTTGGTTGCCCATGTCCTCGTTCTGCCCGCGCAGCGTCGCGACCTGCTGGTTGAGCTGGTCGAGACGGTTGGACTGATCGAGGATCGTGCGTTGTGCGGCCGACAGCTGGCTCGACAAACTATCGGTCTTCGAGCGCAGATCGAGAATCGCCTGGCGGGCCTGATCGTCGTCGAAGATGCCCGCATGCGCGGGCACGGCCGCGAAGGCCGTGCCTGCGACGCAGGCCGCTGCGGTAAACCGCAGCCAGGAGAAACGATGCGTCATGCGGCTCATCATCTGTTGACTTACTGTTGATACACGAGGTCGGCGCGGCGGTTTTGTGCCCACGACGCTTCGTCATGACCGGTAGCTTGCGGCTTTTCCTTGCCGAGGCTCACGGCTTCCATTTGCGAATCCGTCACGCCCATCAGCGACAGCGAACGGCGCACGGCTTCAGCACGCTTCTGGCCGAGTGCCAGGTTGTACTCGCTGGTGCCGCGCTCGTCGGTGTTGCCCTGGATCAGGACGTGACGCTGCGGATGGCCCTTCAGGTATTGCGCGTGTTGTTGCAGCAGCGACTGGTAGTCGTCCTTGACCGAGTAGCTGTCGAAATCGAAGTAGATGCTGCGCTTGGCGAGCGGGCTATTCGGATCGTTCAGCGGGTCGACGTTGACCGTCGCGACGTCGTTCGGGTTCGGCTGCGCCGAGCCTGCGCCGCCCTTGTTGGCATTTTCGTCGAGCTTTACGCCCGAGTGACACGCGGCCAGCGCGCCGATCATCAGTACAGCAAATGCGAAACGAAATTTGGACATCATTTGACTACTCTCCTTGTGTTATTGCATCAACGTTATTGCATAAACGGGCCCCAGGACGGCTCGCGTACGCTGCCGCCCTGAACGGACAGGACCTGCCGAGTGCGACCGTCGGTCGATACTGCGGCCAACACGCCACGGCCGTTCACCTGTGTGGCGTAAAGAATGTACTGACCGTTCGCCGCGAAGCTCGGCGATTCGTCATGTGTCGTGTCCGTCAGGCCCGTGGCTGATCCGCCTTGCAGGTCCTGGATATAGAGCTTGAACCCGCCGCCGACGCGCGAGATATAGGCGAGCTGCTTGCCGTCCGGGCTCACGCGCGGGCTGGTGTTGTAGTTGCCCGTGAACGTGACGCGTTGCGCGGCGCCTGCGTTTTCGCCCTGGGCCGGCATCTTGTAGATTTGCGGTGCGCCGCCACGGTCGCTGGTGAAATAGATCGACTGGCCGTCAGGAGAGAAGGTCGGCTCGGTGTCGATCGAACTGCCTTGCGTGAGACGACGCAGGCCGCTGCCGTCCGCATTGACGGCGAAGATCTGCGTGTTGCCGGTGCGCGAGAGCGCGACGGCGAGCGTGCGCCCATCCGGCGACCACGCCGGCGCACTGTTGTTGCCCTTCTGATCCGATACGACCACGCGACGTCCCGTGGGCAGATCGTGGATGTAGACGATCGGCTTTTTCTTCTCGAACGAAACGTAGGCGACCTTGGTGCCGTCAGGCGACCACGCCGGCGAGATGATCGGCTCGGGGCTCGACAGCGCGATGTGCGCGTCCTGGCCGTCCGAGTCGGAGATCTGCAACTGGTAGCGGCCGCCCGTCTTGATGACGTACGACAGGCGCGTGGCGAACACGCCGCGCCCGCCCATCAGCTTCGCGTAGATGTAGTCCGCGACCTTGTGCGCGCTCATGCGCAAGCCGCTTTCGGGGCTCACCAGCACGAGGCCGCCGAGGCTTTCACCCTTGACGGTGTCGTACAGCTTGAAGCGCACTTCGTACTGGCCGTTCGGCAGGCGGTTCACGCTGCCCGCCACGAACGCATTGGCGCCCTTGGCCTTCCACGCGCCGAGGTCGACGGAATCCGACTCTGACACCGGCGTGGAGCCCGCGTCGATGTTGGTGAATTTGCCGCTGCGCTGCAGATCCTGACGCACGATCGTGCTGACCTGCTGCGGCGAGTTCGCTTCATTGGCGAAATTCGCCGTGGCGATTGGAAACTGGGTGGACCCGACGCCTGTCACGAGGACGTTCAGTTGTGCGTTGGCGGTGCCGCCAACGGCGATCAGGCACGATGCTACGAGTGTCCGCAGGCCTAGCTTGGTCATCAAACTCATGCTGTATGGATTCCCCAAAAACGGTTTTACTAACACTTCACGACAGCAGACAGACCGGAAAACGCCTAATTCGTTCCCGAGCGCGTCCCGCTGAGCGGGGCCGCGGCGTCTGCTGTCAACCGATAGTCAAGATGCTGCAATCAACCTGCCGGACGCAGCGTAATCAGGAAGCTTTCCGGCGCCTTGCCATTGGTGTCCAGAGGCATCGGATCGGAGCGCTGGACGGCCCGCAGTGCGGCGGCGTCCCACGCGGCGTTGCCGCTGCTGCGGGAGACTGACGCGCTCAGCAAGGTGCCGTTCGGCGAGCAACGCACGGAGATCACGGTTTCCAGACCTTCGGTTTCGCCCCCCCACGAGATGTTCGGGCGCACCGCGCGACGCACCTTGTCCGCGTAACCCGGCGATGCCGCTGTGCCGCCCGAGCCGCTGCCCGTGCCGCTCTTGCCGAGCCCATTGCTGGTCGAGCCTGTGCCGCCCGCCATGCCCTGCATCTGCGCGAGGCGCGCACGACGTTCCGCATCGACCTTCTTCGCTTGTGCCGCAGCGTCGGCTTGCGCCTTGGCCTTCGCCGCTTTCTGCGCGTCGGCCTTCTTCTGCGCTTCCGCGTCGGCTTGCTCCTGCTGCTGTTCCTTCAACTGCTGCTGCTTTTGCTGTTCGGCCAGTTGCTGTTGCTTCAGCTTCTCAGCCTGCTGCTGCTGTTGTTGCTGTTGCTTCAGTTTGGCTGCCGCGGCCTTCTGCGCGGCCTGGTCCGCCGCCACTTGCTGCTGGCGTTTCGCCTCGGCTTCCTGCTGTGCCTGCAGCTTCTGCTGACGCTGCTGTTCGGCCAGTTGCGCTTCGCGAGCCGCCTGCTGTTGCTGGCGCTTCTTTTCCTGCAGCGCGATGTCGGCCTGCTCGTCGCGCACCGGCGGGGCTGGGGCGGCCGGCACGGGCGGCGGCGGCGCGACCGGATGCGGGATCGCCGTGTCCGGCACCTCGGTCCAGAGCTCGGCTTCAGCGCCTTCGGGCGTACTGTTTTGCCACTGAATGCCGTGATACAGGAAGAACCCGAGCAGCGCATGCATCACCAGCGCGAACGCAAAGGCTCGCCCGGTGCCGCGTTCTCGCGGTGGCTGGAGCGGGTATTCGGAGTTCTTGCGGATCATTGCGATTTGACGAGCAGTCCAACGCGCTTGACGCCCTGGGCTTTCAGCTCGGACATCACGTTCATCACGACTTCGTACTTCACGGTTTTGTCGGCGGCGATCACGACGGGCTGGTCAGGATGCGATTGCGCCCGGTCGGCGATGAAACCGTTCAGGCCGGCCTTCGTCATGTTTTCCTGCTGCTGCGCGCCGGAATCGTCCTTGTACTTGACGCTCATGTTGCCGTCCGCGCGAATATTCACGATGACGGGCGGTGTTTGCTGCTGCGGCGCGGCGCCGCCGACGGTCGGCAGATTGACGATCGACGGAGCGACGAGCGGCGCGGTCACCATGAAGATCACGAGCAGCACGAGCATCACGTCGATGTACGGCACGACGTTGATGTCGGCCATCGCGCGGCGCGAGCGCGAGCCGCGCATACTGGAGGAGCGGGAGCCTGCCATCGTGGCCTCCTTACTGTGCCTGGCGCTGCAGGATGTTCGAAAACTCTTCGATGAAGGTTTCGAAGCGGATCGCCAGACGGTCGATGTCGTGCGCGTAGCGGTTGTAGGCGACCACCGCCGGAATCGCGGCGAACAGGCCGATCGCCGTGGCCGTCAGCGCTTCGGCGATGCCCGGCGCGACGTTCGCCAGCGTGGCCTGCTGGACGTTGGCGAGGCCGCGGAACGCGTTCATGATCCCCCACACCGTGCCGAACAGACCGATATACGGGCTGACCGAACCGACCGACGCGAGAAATGCCAGATTGGCTTCGAGCACATCCATTTCACGCTGGAATGCGGCTCGCATGGCGCGCCGCGCGCCGTCGAGAATCGCGCCCGAATCGTTCAGGCGTTTTTCCTTGCCCTTCAGGAATTCGCGCATGCCGGACTCGAAAATCCGCTCGAGAGCGCCGATCGTATGGCGGTTGTTCGCGGCGCTTTGATAGAGCGCCTGCAGGTCGCCGCCCGACCAGAAATCCCGTTCGAAGCGTTCAGTTTGCGCGCGCGCTCGGCGGATCGCAAACCACTTGCGGAAGATGAAAGTCCATGACAGCAGCGACAGCAACAGCAGGAGGGCCATGACGGCCTGTGCCAGCAGGCTCGCGTTGAGTACTAGTGAAACGATCGACAGATCTTGTGTAGTGTTCATAAAGATTCTTGTAACGTCCCGGGACGGGGGCGTCCGACTGCAAGGTCGTTCGAGGCTTTCCGTTGGCAAAACGGAAGCATCGGCGATTATCGCAAGCCGAACGATGCTTTGTGCTGCTTGATCGGTATGAGTTCACTGGCCCCCGTAACAACGGGGTTCAGACTTCGTTCGTTGACATGCCGTCGTGGTTTACCCCGGACCGCCCCGCAAAGCGGCCAGAACCGGCGGCGGAATCGCGGCCGGCCGCAGCGCAACGCGGTCGACGCAGCCAATCCGGATCGAACCGGTAGCAAGCAGCGTGCCTTCACGCCACGCTTCCTGGGCGAAGTCTACCGAAGCCCTGCCAAGACGCTCGATCCGGCTGACGATTTTGACGACGTCGTCAAGCCGGGCGGGTGCCCGATAGTCGAGTGCTGTGCTGCGCACGATGAAAATCACACCCGTTTCGTCCGCGAGACGGCGCTGATCGACGCCGCACGCGCGCAGCCATTCAGTGCGCGCCCGCTCGAAAAATTTCAGGTAGTTGGCGTAAAACACGATGCCCCCGGCATCGGTGTCTTCGTAGTACACGCGGATCGGCCACGTGTAGCCGATTTCCGTGGCAGGCCGGCTGGTCGACATATTCATGCGGCGCATTTTACCGGAACGCACACCCGGGGGTCTGTTTCAAAGTGTGCGCCTTGTCTGGCGGGCGTTAGCCGCGATGAATCGTCAATCCGGCGAACGATTGGGCGACCGGCATCAGCTCGATCGTGTTGATGTTGACGTGCGCCGGGCGGGTGGCGATCCAGTAGATCGAATCCGCGATGTCTTCGGCCGTCAGCGGCTGGACGTTTTCGTACACCTTGCCGGCTTTTTCATCGTCGCCGCGAAAGCGCACGTTCGAGAATTCGGTGCCGCCGCACAGGCCCGGCTCGATGTCGGTGACGCGCAGTGCGGTGCCGGCCAGGTCGGCCCGCAGATTCAGACTGAACTGGCGCACGAATGCCTTGGTCGCGCCGTACACGTTGCCGCCCGCGTACGGCCAGCGGCCGGCCACGGAGCCCAGATTGAAGATATGCCCGCGATTGCGCTCGACCATGCCGGGCAGCAGCGCGTGCGTGACCTGCACGAGACCCGTGCAGTTGGTCTCGATCATCGTGTTCCATTCGTCGAGGTTCGCCTTTTGCGCCGGCTCGACGCCGAGCGCGAGGCCCGCGTTGTTGACCAGCACGTCGATCGCGGCGAACTCGGCCGGCAGCGCGGCGGGCGCCGCTGCGACGGCGGCGCGGTCGCGCACGTCGAGTTCGTACGGCAGCAGCGCGTCGCCGAGTTCGTCGGCGAGTGCCTGCAGGCGGTCTTTACGGCGCGCGGTGGCGACGACGCGATGGCCGCCTTTGACGAAGGCGCGAGCGATAGCGGCGCCGAATCCCGCGGACGCTCCGGTGACGAACACAATCATTGCAGTTTCCTGGTCGGTAAGAGAGAAAGGCCCCAAGCCTACTTCCAATGCGGCGCTGCGGCAAGGATGGACCAGCCGTATCAGCGGCTGCGGCAGTGGCGCGCTGCGGATGCCCGGTGCATTGCCGGCGGGCGTTTCTACCACGCGCGGGGTGGCGTGGCGGCAGGTTGCACCAGTCTGGCCGGCGCGCGCCGGGGCGCCGGCAAGCCGGTTGCCTATTCGACCCTCTTCCAATAAACTAACGCGCTCGACCCTGCGTGACTGGCGATAGAACCGATTCTTCCCATCGGGTTCAAGGTGGAACAACCCACCGTGAAGCGCAGGGTGCCGTTTTGCCGTTCGCCTGGGCAGCCGTGATCCGCGCGCGTTTATCTGCGCTGACGGTGGCTGTCCTGCCTCGCGTGTGCGGCGACTCTCCGTTCGCCACGTCAGGGCTGGCTCAGCCGCCAGCAGCGCTGCGTACCCTCTACGCAAGATTTGGCGCAAGATCCGGTCAACCTGAACACACTCAACGGAATCCGTATGTTTGACAGAGCCCAAAGCACCATCGCCAACGTCGATCCTGAACTCTGGAAGGTCATCGAGCAGGAAAACCGCCGTCAGGAAGAGCACATCGAACTGATCGCGTCGGAAAACTACACGAGCCCGGCCGTGATGGCTGCGCAAGGCTCGCAACTCACCAACAAGTACGCCGAAGGGTATCCGGGCAAGCGCTACTACGGCGGTTGTGAATACGTCGACGTGGCCGAGCAGCTGGCGATCGACCGCGTGAAGCAACTGTTCGGCGCCGAAGCCGCCAACGTGCAGCCGAATTCCGGCTCGCAGGCGAACCAGGGCGTGTTCTTCGCGATGCTCAAGCCGGGCGACACGATCATGGGCATGAGCCTCGCGCACGGCGGCCACCTGACCCACGGCTCGCCGGTCAACATGTCCGGCAAGTGGTTCAACGTGGTGAGCTACGGCCTGAACGAAGCCGAAGACATCGACTATGACGCCGCTGAGAAGCTGGCTCAGGAACACAAGCCGAAGCTGATCGTGGCGGGTGCATCGGCATTCGCGCTGCGCATCGATTTCGAACGCATGTCGAAGATCGCCAAGTCGGTCGGCGCGTACTTCATGGTCGACATGGCGCACTACGCCGGCCTGATCGCCGCGGGCGTCTACCCGAACCCGGTGCCGCACGCCGACTTCGTCACCACCACCACCCACAAGAGCCTGCGCGGCCCGCGCGGCGGCGTGATCCTGATGAAGGCGGAGTTCGAAAAGCAGATCAACTCGGCCATCTTCCCGGGCATCCAGGGCGGTCCGCTGATGCACGTGATCGCCGGCAAGGCTGTCGCGTTCAAGGAAGCACTGTCGCCGGAATTCAAGGCATATCAGCAGCAAGTCGTCGAAAACGCGCGCGTGCTGGCCGAAACGCTGGTCAAGCGCGGTCTGCGTATCGTCTCGGGCCGCACGGAAAGCCACGTGATGCTGGTCGACCTGCGCGCGAAGAAGATCACCGGCAAGGCTGCGGAAGCGGCGCTCGGCGCGGCGCACATCACGGTCAACAAGAACGCGATTCCGAACGATCCGGAAAAGCCGTTCGTGACGAGCGGCGTGCGTCTGGGCTCGCCGGCCATGACCACGCGCGGCTTCGGTATCAAGGAAGCCGAGCTGGTGGGTAACCTGATTGCCGACGTGCTGGACAACCCGGAAGACACCGGCACGATCGACCGTGTGCGCGCGCAGGTCGCCGAGTTGACCCAACGCTTCCCGGTTTACCGCTAAGCCGTCATGCATTGCCCCTTCTGCCGCCACGCCGATACGCAGGTCGTCGACTCGCGCGTATCCGAAGACGGCGCGACGATTCGCCGGCGGCGCCGCTGCCCGGCCTGCGACAAACGTTTCACGACGTATGAGCGGGTCGAGCTGGCGTTGCCGTCGGTCGTCAAGAAGGATGGCAGCCGCACGGAATTCGACCGCCGCAAGATCGTCGCGAGCATGCAACTTGCGCTGCGCAAGCGCCCGGTGGCAGCGGACGCGATCGACGCGGCGGTTGCCCGCATCGAGTATCAGTTGCTCGGCAGCGGTGAGCGCGAGGTCCGCAGCGAGCGGCTCGGCGAACTCGTAATGAACGAGTTGCGTGCGCTCGACACCATTGCCTATGTTCGTTTCGCCTCCGTCTACCGGCGCTTCGAAGACGTCTCCGAATTTGAAGACGTGATCGAAGAATTTCGCCGCGCTTCTTCTCCGCCCAAGCCTCCACGTAAGCGCTGACCGCAGTGCCGCCGCGGGTTGCTTTTTTATCTCCGCTGCTCCCCACATTGTTTCTCGCATCAATATCTCCTGCTCGATGATGGTTCGTCGCGTGCATTCTTACGCGGGATAGCGTCCGGGTGCCACCTGGCCATCCGGCCGATTGTCGGGCCGTTTTCAAGCCGCTAGATTGACTGCATTCTTCGAAATGATCAGGGATGCAGATGAAATTCGATATGGTCTACCGGCCACCGGGCAGCGGCTTCACGCTTGTCGAAACGCTGGCCGTGGTCGCGCTGCTGGCGGTGATCGCGGTGCTGGCGACACCGTCGTTCGTGGCGTGGCGCGTGCGCGATCAGGTCGACGCGCGTGCGACGGCGCTGGTGTCGACGCTCGCCTATGCCCGCAGCGAGGCGCTGCGGCGTGGCGCACGCGTCACCGTGTGCCGCATCGATGCGGCGCGAGCGTGCCTTGCCGCGGGACAGCCGTGCGCCAAAGGCGTCGCCGACTGGTCCTGCGGCTGGGCCGTGCTGGCCGACCGTGGCGGTACGTTCTCGCTGCTTCGCGCGCAGCCGCTGCTGGCGGCGGTGAGCATCACCGGCGTGCAGACGAATCTCACGTTCACACCGCCGGCGGGGCAATTGATCGGTACGTTTCGCAGTTTCGATGTCGCGCCGCGTGCACCCACTCAGGCGACCCAAGGAAGCAAATGGCGACGCTGCATCCGTATTGCGGCGGGCGGACGTGCGCGGATTTCCGAGGGTGCGTGCGGAGCGGCGTCATGATGCGGAGTTCGTCGAAGCTGCCCAGGCCTCGCTGCGCACTGAAGTGTCGCGGCAGTTCGCTGATCGAAGTGATGCTTGCCGTCGCGTTGATGGCGGTGACAGCGCTCGGGTTGATTGCCGGTCAGCTGTGGATCGCGCGCGAAGCCCGCGCGATGTCGATGCGCGAACACGCGACGTGGATCGCCGACTCGGTGGCGGAAGCCACGTATGCGCCGGCCACCGTCGATGCCGCAACGAGGCAGTGGAACGCCCGTGCAAGCGTCCTCTTGCCGCAAGGCGAAGCTTCGGTGACAGGGAGCGCGGGCGTGGGCGCTGCGCTCGTGACATGGACTTCCGTGCGCGACATGCCGTCTGCCGATGATGTGATCGACAAGCCGAAGTCTTGTGGCACAGCGGAGGTTCCCGCCGGCTCCTCGTGCGTCGCGCTGGCGTTCGCCCCATGATGTGGCGCCGGCATTTTGCTCGTGCTCATACGCTGCTCGAGCTGGTGATCGCGATGGCGCTGGGACTGGTGGTGACGGTGGGCGCCGTGTCGCTCTATACGACCCAGCGACGCGCGTTCGAGTACGCGAGCAATGCGATGCGAATCCGCGACGCGGGTTTGACCGCGCTCACGCTGATCGGTCAGCAACTGCAAATGGCCGGCTTTACGCCCGCCGACATCGTGCACTACGACGGTCCGCCGCCACTGTTCGGCTGTTCGGGCGGCCGCCCGAAGGGCGCCGACGACAGCCTTGCGTGCACAAAGTTGTCGAGCGGCTCCGACGGCGTCGTGGTGCGCTACGTGGGAGATGGCGTGTCCACATGGCAATCAGCCAGTGGGCAGGCAACCGATTGCCTTGGACAAACCGTGACAGACACCGCCGCCGTGCCCGCCGACCAGGGCGTGCTGATCGTCAACCGGTATTTCGCCAGCGTCAGTGGATCGACCGGCGAGCCGGAGCTTTACTGCGAAGGCAATGGCCACGCGGGATCCGCGCAGCCGCTCGTCGAAGGTGTCGAGAGCGTGCGGATCAGATACTGGCTGGCCGGCGCTCCGGATGCGATACCAGCGTCGGCGGTGCCTGCCGGTCAGTGGGCGCAGATCGTCGCCGTCGATCTCTGCGTGCTCGTGCGCGGTGCGCCACAGGCACAGCATTCGCGCTATGTCGATTGCGACGGAATGAGCGTGCTCGGGGCAGACTTGCGGCCGCGGCAGGCGTTCTCGCGGCGAGTGGCGTTGCGCAATCAGGCGGAGGTTTCTTTGTGATGCCGCCATACTCACGGTGCCTCAGTCGCGCGGGTCATGCTTCACGTGCTCGCCATCGCGGCGTTGTTCTGCCGATCGTGCTGCTGATGTCGGCAATGATGCTGGCGACCTCGGCAGTCTGGTTCGAAACATCGCTTGCGGCGACGCGTGCGGCGGCCAACGTGCGCGACTATTTGCAGGCTTTCCACGCCGCGGATTCGGCGCTGACCTTGTGCGCGCGCAGTGTCGTCGCGGCCGGGGCTCACGCCGACGCTTCGGCAGCGACGCAGCCTGCGTCCGGCGAACCGGTTCAGTGGAAACTGGAAGCCGCCTTTGACGCAGGTGCGATCACGCCGGTCGCGCAATGGCCTGGATCGTTCCGCGCCCCGCAATGCCTGACCGAGGCCTGGCGTTTGGCGACCCGTGCCGATGCCCGGGCGTACTTGCTAACGTCACGCGGCTTCGGCCGGACGAGCGATTCCCAGGTATGGCTGCAGATGGAACTGGTGATCGACGGTGAGACGATCGAACATCATTGGCGGCGTGTCGTCGCCAAGCCATTTTGACGGGAGGCGCATGACGAGGCTGTACACATCCGCGTTCACGCTGCTCGAACTGATGATCGCGTTGGCGATAGCGGCCACGCTGGCCGCATTTGCGGTGCCGTCCTATCGCAACCACGTAGCGCGAACCCATCGTATCGACGCGGCATCCGCGCTGTATCGGGCGGCGCAATTCGTCGAGGGAGCGGCAAGCGACGGCGTGCCTGCGTTGCCGCCGGGGCTGGACCAGGCGCCGCAATTCGGCAGCGCGATATATCGCTTGCGCGTACTGCCGCCTGACGACGCGAACGGCGGCTATTCGATAGAGGCGACGCCGGGTGAGTCCGGCCCAATGCACTATGATCCGTGCGGCACATTTACACTCGATGCGACAGGGCAGCGGGGCAACAGAAGCGATGTGAATGGCGTGACGCCGGCAAGCAGCGAATGCTGGAATACGACTTAGCGACTTAGCGACTTAGACTTGGCGGCTTGGCGGCTTGGCACGATCCTGCGACCAGCCGACTCCACCGGCCCGCAGCCGCCCATGCAACCGCTCAATACCCGTTATTCGTCGATTCAGCCTGCGCGCGAGCAGCGGCATCGCGCTTCATTTGCTGCCAGATCCGATACGCTTCCCAGGCGGCAAGCCCAAGGCTGCCCCATTTGAGGGCTGGCTTTGCACCCGCTACGACGGTCGCGCGCAACGGCTCGGCGAGCAGCATGGACGCGATCGAACTGATGAACGGGTACTGTTTGAGCAGGGCGCCGATGGTCCCCGCATTGATGACGCTCGCCTTCGACCCTTTCCCTACGCGCATACCGCCGAAGCCCGGGAGGATGAATTTCAGCCAGCTGAAGTGCGTGACGGCCCGCCGCAATTCGAAAGTCGCCTGAACGAGTTCCATGCGTTCAACGTCTGCTCGTACCAGCAGCAATTCCTTGCGTAGCGCTCGCAAGTGCGGTGCGCTCAGATCTTTGCTCTGGTGGCGCTTGTTACGGAATGCGGTATCGGAGTGGCTCTGGCTCATGGCATGTCGGCGGCGGTTGAGGTGGGACGGCTAGTGAGACGCTGCAAACAGACGCTGTGAAAACGGACGCTACAAAAACGGACGCTGCGAAAAGGCCCTGCAAATCGCCTGAGACCTTCCCCCGACGAAGTCAACAAACCAGGCGCCGGCGCCGAACGCACGCCCCATGCATCCGCTGTCTCAAGGCTTGCGAAACGCGTCGCGGTCTTTTTCGAACTCGGCGATGGTGGCGTCGAACACCGCCGGCGCATTGCGCAACCCGCTGCGGGCCTTCAGCGCACAGGCGAGCCCGGCAATCGCATAGACCGTTGTAATGCCCGCGAGCGCCTGCCATCGGTAGGTGTCCCAGAACGCGATGGCAATCAACGCGGTGAGGGCGATCAGCGCCATGGTGGCAAGCATCATCGCGGCAAGGCCGAGGAACAGCACACCGAGCAGACGGTCTTTCTCTTCGGCGAGTTCAATGCCGACCAGTTCAAGCCGCGTCTGCAAAATGGCAAACACGGAACCGATAATGCGGCGCAAAGGACTATGTTCGCCGTGCTGCGAGTGTGTTTCGATCGTCATGGCTGTGGGCATTGCGCGTAGAGGCGCGTGCAAACATGCGCGCCAAGAGAAGCAGACCGGCCACGCATGCGCCGGTCAACTCGGTTCACTGATGCGCCGGACCTGATTCGTCCGGCCACCGCAGCAGCGTTACTTGCGGTTGATCAGCAGGCCCAGCAGCACGCCGGCGCCGGCAGCGATGCCGATGGACGCCCATGGATGCTCATGAACGTAATCATCGGTGGCGCGGGCAGCCTTCTTGCCTTTTTCGACCACCACGACCTGCACGTCGGCCGCCTTTTCCTTAGCCTGCTTCAGACGCGTAAGCGCCGTTTCGCGCAGTTCCGAAGCGCGCTCGCCGGTGGCGCTCGCGGCCTGTTTCAGCAGGTCTTCAGCGTCCGCGAGGACGGTTTTGATATCCGACATCAATCTCTCCTTGTTGACTTCCGACATTGACAGCTCCCCTTCGTCTCACGCCACGCGTGAATCGTAACCAAAGAAACGGCCGCTGGCGAGCGCAGTGCCCGGTTGAACCCAACAATCGCACGAACCGTTCCCGATTGCACCGGGCATGGAATCCTCCCTTCAGAGGCAATCCAGCCACAGTTTGCTTAAGATGGAGTTGATCTGTCCCGCAAAGTTTCCACCCAACAGGTGAAAATTACAAAAACTCATAAGGTAGTGATGCGATGTTCGTTCGGGAATGCGGCTGTTGCCGTATGCTTCGAATTTTTAAAGTTGTGGGCAAACGCTCGCGAAGACCATAAGGAGATGCACTGATGAGTTTACGTCTTGGCGATATCGCGCCGGATTTCGAGCAGGAGTCGAGTGTCGGCCGGATCAGGTTCCATGAATGGCTGGGCGACAGTTGGGGTGTGCTGTTCTCGCATCCCGCCGACTTCACGCCGGTGTGCACGACCGAGCTCGGCTTGACCGCCAGGCTCGCCGGCGAGTTCGACAAGCGCAATGTGAAGACGATCGCGTTGTCGGTCGACAGCGCGGAGTCGCACAAGGAGTGGATCAAGGACATTAACGAGACGCAGGCCGCCAATGTCGGCTTCCCGATTCTCGCGGACGGCGATCGCAAGGTGGCCGAGCTGTACGACATGATTCATCCGAACGCGAACGAGACGCTCACGGTCCGCTCGCTGTTCGTCATCGATCCGAAGAAGAAGGTGCGCCTGATCATTACGTACCCGGCCAGCACCGGCCGCAACTTCGACGAAGTGCTGCGCGTAATCGACTCGCTGCAACTGACCGACAACCACTCGGTCGCGACGCCGGGCAACTGGAAGCAGGGTGATGACGTGGTGATCGTCCCGTCGCTGAAGGACGAGGAAGTCATCAGGCAGAAATTCCCGAAAGGCTACAAGGCGCTGCGTCCGTACCTGCGCATGACGCCGCAGCCGAACAGGTAAGCGGCTGCCGGGCCGCGAAGCGGGTGGTTGATTGCAACGTGCATCGCGGCGGCTCGATGTGAGAAAGGCCGGTTCGGAATTGAACCGGCCTTTCTTTTCCATGCTGCGCTCGAGCGGCGAGCATGCGCCTCGTGCGCCGCAACCCGCGCATCAGCGATGCATCAGCCGGGCATCAGAAGAACGCCTGGATGCCCGTTTGCGCGCGCCCGAGAATCAGCGCATGAATATCGTGCGTGCCTTCATAGGTGTTCACCACTTCCAGGTTCACCAGATGACGGGCGACCCCGAACTCGTCGGAGATGCCGTTGCCGCCGAGCATGTCGCGCGCAAGCCGTGCAATGTCCAGCGCCTTGCCGCATGAATTGCGCTTCATGATCGACGTGATTTCGACGGCCGCCGTGCCTTCGTCCTTCATGCGGCCGAGGCGCAGCACGCCTTGCAGGCCCAGGGTGATTTCGGTCTGCATGTCGGCGAGCTTCTTCTGAATCAACTGGTTCGCGGCGAGCGGCCGGCCGAATTGCTTGCGATCCAGCACGTACTGACGCGCGGTGTGCCAGCACGCTTCGGCGGCGCCGAGCGCACCCCAGGCGATCCCATAGCGCGCCGAGTTCAGGCACGTGAACGGACCGCGCAGGCCGCCGACGTTCGGCAAGCGGTTCTCTTCCGGCACGAACACTTCGTCGAGCACGATCTCACCGGTGATCGAAGCGCGCAGACCGACCTTGCTATGGATGGTCGGCGCCGACAACCCCTTCCAGCCCTTCTCGAGAATGAAGCCGCGAATCGAATCCTTGCCGTCTTCTTCGAGCTTCGCCCACACGACGAACACGTCGGCGATCGGCGAATTGGTGATCCACATTTTCGAGCCCGACAGCGAATAGCCGCCGTCGACTTTCTTCGCCCGCGTGACCATGCTGCCCGGATCGGAACCGTGGTTCGGTTCGGTCAGGCCGAAGCAACCGATCCATTCGCCGGTGGCGAGCTTCGGCAGGTATTTCTGCTTCTGCGCGTCGGAGCCGAATTCGTTTATCGGCACCATCACCAGCGACGACTGCACCGACATCATCGACCGGTAGCCGGAATCGACGCGCTCCACTTCACGCGCGATCAGCCCGTACGCAACATAGTTCAGACCGGGACCGCCGTATTGCTCGGGAATCGTCGGGCCGAGCAGGCCGAGTTCGCCCATCTCGCGAAAAATCTCGATGTCGGTTTTCTCGTGACGGAACGCTTCGAGCACGCGCGGCTGCAGCTTGTCCTGCGCGTAGGCCGCAGCGGCGTCGCGCACCATGCGTTCGTCTTCGGTGAGCTGCTGATCCAGCAGCAACGGGTCTTCCCAGTGAAACTGCGCGGCCTCGGCCATGACTATCTCCTGATTTCTTGCTCGATCCAAGCTTGACTTAAGTTCCGCTGTGCGAAACAATGTTTTGCAAACGACACCCGAGTGTACCACCCGATGACGCATCCCTCCACTTTCTTGGAACCGCTCGACGAGCGCAAATTCGTCGCCGCTCTCGCGCGCGGGCTGGATTTGCTGCGCGCGTTCAAGCCTGGCGAAACCATGCTCGGCAATCGCGACTTCGTCGAGCGCACCGGCTTGCCGAAGGCGACCGTGAACCGTCTCGCCTACACGCTGACCGTGCTCGGTTATCTGCGGCTGGACGAATCGCTCGGCAAATATGCGCTCGACGCCGGCGTGCTGTCACTCGGTTTCGCGCTGCTGTCGGGCACCGACACGCTCGAACTCGCGCGTCCGCATCTGCGCGCGTTCGCGCGCGAGGTGGGTGCGGCGGTTTCGCTGGGTTGCCGCGACGGGCTCGACATGATCTATCTGGAGACGATTCGCAGCGAGACCGCGCTGACGCTCGGCCTCGCATCCGGTTCGAAACTGTCGATGCTGACGAGCTCGATGGGGCGCGCCTACCTGGCCGTGCAGCCGACTGATGCGCGCGCCGCGTTGCTGGCCGAACTCAGGAAGGCAGCGGGGAAAGCAGGCGCGGCGCTGGTGGCCGACGCCGAAGCGGAGATCGCCGCGTTCGCCACCGAGCGCTGCTGCTATTCGTTTCGCGCGTGGCACGACGACGTGAACGCGGTCGCGGTGCCGTTTCGCGAGCCGCGCGACGGGCGCTGGCTGGTGCTCAGTTGCAGCGGGCCGGCGTCGTCGATGGGAGAGGAGGTGTTTCGCGAGAACGTCGCGCCGCGTCTGAAGACACTCGCGCGGCGGCTGGGCGAACCGGGTTGAAGCGGGGCGCGTGCTCTGTCAAAGCGCCCGGTCGTGATAGTGCGCGTTGAATAGAGGCCCTTGCACGAAGCGCACGTCGTACTGTTGCAGCGCGACGAACTGCGGTTCATCCATCACGCGATTGAAAATCAGCGGAATCCGCAGCCGGCTCGCATAGCCGACGAGCGCCTTCACCATCGATTCGCGCAACGCCACGGCGGCATCCATCTTGATGAAGTCGAGCCGCGCCGTTTCCGACACCGACAGAATCTGCCCCGCGTTGGACAGGTTGCCCGCCACCTTGAATCCGTAGTGCTGATAGCTCTTGGTCAGATAGCCGAGGAAGGTCTTGTGGGCGACCGCCGCCGCCGGCAACTCGATCACCACTCGCGACGGGTTCAAGCCGAACGACATCAGCACGCTGGAGAAATGCCGGCCGTGGTCGTACTTCACGCTTTTGAGCAGACGCTCGTGCACGCGCAGAAACAGCAGCCCATGCCGCTGCGCGCCGAAGAAATTGATCGCGTGCAGCGCGCGCGACATGCGGTCCAGCGCGACCAGTTCCTGATCTGCGCCGCAGCGGTCGAACGGATCGAACACTTCGAAGGGCGCCGCGCCCAGTTGATGCGTGACGGCCTGAAACCCGAGTTCATCGCCGAAGCGGTCCACGCCCTCGGCCCCCGAAGACAACGACTGCGCCAGCGCATGCACGCTGATGTCGAAGATCGGCTCGTAGGCGCTCGCGAGTTCCATCCCGTCGAATTGCGCGAGCGCGATGTCGCTGTGCACGCCTTGTCCCATCACCAGATGTTCGCCTAGAAACGGATGGGCGGCGGCGCGGGCAATGAGGTCGGGGATGGTCGGCGGAATCATGAAGGCGAATGAATGGCGACAGGGAGGGCGCAGCCGGCACCCGGCAACGCGGCGGGATGCCGCATGCTTCGATGGTAGCAGTCCGCAATCCGCGCACATGAACAAAATGCTCATAACGTTATCGGACGAACGATGATGGGGCGGGGCGGCGGGCGGTTTACGGTCCGAGTCCGGGTATACGTTAATTTCACTATACGTAATTCGTTTTACTATACGTAAATTGCAATGCAGGTACGGGAGCGCCGTTGCGCCCGTGACGCTGCCCGCCGGCGCCACGCGGCCACGCATCGGTGCGGATGCGCGGCCCCGCGCGAATCGAAAGATCGAGTCCCAATGGAGAACCTTTGCATGGATATCCCAACCCGTACGCCGGCCCCCGCCAGCTCGCGGCTCGAAATCGAGCCGGGCTATCAATCGGGCTTCGCGAACGAATTCGCGACTGAGGCGCTGCCCGGCGCGCTGCCGGAAGGCCGCAACTCGCCGCAACGCGCGGCCTATGGTCTGTATGCCGAACAGTTGTCGGGCACCGCGTTCACCGCGCCGCGCGGCCACAATCGCCGCTCGTGGCTGTACCGGATTCGTCCGGCGGCCGTGCACAAGCCGTTCACGCCGCTGCCTTCCGGGCGGCTCGTCGCCAGTTTCGCCGAGGTGCCGCCCACCCCGCCGAACCAGTTGCGCTGGGACGCGCTGCCGATGCCGGGCGAGCCGACCGATTTCATCGACGGCTGGGTGACGATGGCCGGCAATGGCGCGGCCGAAGCGATGAACGGCTGCGCGATTCATCTGTACACGGCGAACCGCTCGATGCAGGACCGCTTCTTCTATAGTGCCGACGGCGAATTGCTGATCGTCCCGCAGGAAGGCCGCCTCGACATCGCGACCGAAATGGGCCGCCTCGAAATCGGGCCGTTCGAGATTGCGGTGATCCCGCGCGGCGTGCGCTTTGCAGTCAGCCTGCCGGACGGCGCGGCGCGCGGCTACATCTGCGAGAACTTCGGGGCGCTGCTGCGTTTGCCGGATCTCGGGCCGATCGGCTCGAATGGCCTCGCCAATCCGCGCGATTTCCTCACGCCGCATGCGGCCTATGAAGACCGTGAAGGCGACTTCGAACTCGTCGCGAAGCTGAACGGCAATCTGTGGCGCGCGGACATCGGCCATTCGCCGCTCGACGTGGTCGCATGGCATGGCAACTACGCGCCGTACAAGTACGACTTGCGGCGCTTCAACACGATCGGCTCGATCAGCTTCGACCATCCGGACCCGTCGATCTTTCTGGTGCTGCAATCGCAAAGCGACACGCCGGGCGTCGATTCGATCGACTTCGTGATCTTCCCGCCGCGCTGGCTCGCCGCCGAAGATACGTTCCGTCCGCCGTGGTTCCATCGCAACGTCGCGAGCGAGTTGATGGGCCTCGTGCACGGTGTGTACGACGCGAAGGCCGAGGGCTTCGTGCCGGGCGGCGCGAGTCTGCATAACTGCATGTCGGGTCACGGTCCGGACGCCGACACGTTCGAGAAAGCCTCGCACGGCGATACGTCGACGCCGAAGAAAGTCGGCGACACGATGGCCTTCATGTTCGAGACGCGCACGCTGATCAAGCCTACTCGTTTCGCGCTCGAAACCGCGCAATTGCAGGCGCATTACTACGAGTGCTGGCAAGGTCTCAAGAAACACTTCAACCCGGAGCAACGATGAGCGCATTGAGCGATCTCCAGGCGACGCTCGATCCGTCGCGCAAGAGCTGGGTCGAGTCGGCGAACGATTCGGCCAGCGATTTTTCGATCCAGAATCTGCCGTTCGGCATTTTCAGCGACCGGCATAACGACGCGCGCCGCGTGGGCGTGGCGATCGGCGACCAGATCGTCGACCTCGCCGCGTTGCAGGTGGCGGGTTTGCTGAAGGTGGCCGCGAAGACCGATGTTTTCGCGCGCGACACCCTGAACGATTTCATCGCGCTCGGCCGTGACGCCTGGCGCAGCGTGCGCATCCAGTTGAGCGAGCTGCTGGCACGCGACACCCCGACGTTGCGCGACGATGCCGCCTTGCGCGCCAGCACCCTGGTGCGCCAGGCCGACGCGCAATTGCATCTGCCGGTGCAGATTCCCGGCTATACCGACTTCTATTCGTCGAAGGAACACGCGACCAATGTCGGCGCGATGTTTCGTGATCCGAAGAATGCGCTCCTGCCGAACTGGCTGGAGATTCCGATCGGTTACAACGGACGCGCGTCGTCGGTGGTGGTGAGCGGCACGCCGGTGCGCCGTCCCAACGGTCAGTTGAAGCCGCCGGATCAGGAACGTCCGGTGTTCGGCGCGTGCCGCAAGCTGGATATCGAGCTGGAAACGGGCTTCGTGATCGGCGCGGGCAATGCGCTGGGCGAGCCGATTGCGTGTGCGCACGCCGAAGCGCACATCTTCGGCATGGTGCTGCTGAACGACTGGAGCGCGCGCGACATCCAGCAATGGGAGTACGTGCCGCTCGGCCCGTTCAACGCAAAGACCTTTGCGACCACGATCTCGCCGTGGATCGTCACGCTCGACGCACTCGAACCGTTTCGCGTCGCGCAGCCGGTGCAGGAGCCGCAGCCGCTCGCGTACCTGCGCCACGACGGCGCGCATGCGTTCGACATCCACCTCGAAGTGACGCTGCGCCCGCATGAGGCGAAGCAGGCGAGCACGATCTCGCGGACCAACTTCAAGCACATGTACTGGACGATGGCGCAGCAACTCGCGCATCACACGGTGTCGGGCTGCAATACGAGAGTGGGCGACCTGATGGGTTCCGGCACGATCAGCGGTCCCACCGACGATTCATACGGCAGCCTGCTGGAACTGACGTGGAACGGCAAGAAGCCGTTGGAATTGAGCGAAGGGGGCACCCGCACGTTCATCGAGGACGGCGACGAGCTCACGCTTGCGGGCTGGTGCCAGGGCGATGGGTATCGCGTGGGCTTCGGCGTGTGCGTGGGTGAGATTCTGCCGGCGCAGCGCTAGGCCGTGAATGAGGAGGACGACCGGCGCATGTGCCGGCCGTTTTCATTCAAGGCGGCCGGCGGCCAGTGCGTCGGGCGCTCGTGTTGTCCAATGGACCGAAGACCGCCGCCGCGCCCGATCGGCGGCACAGCCTTGCGCGCGTCGTCCATGGCTGCGCGTGCTGTACGGGCCAGGAGCGTCGGACCACTCACCCCTTCAGCAAGCCAAACACGGCCACCCCGTTCGTCGTCCCGACATACACCCTGCCGTTGGCGACCATTGGCGTGATGAACTTGTTGCCCGCGCCGAACTGATCGCGGGTTCCCATCTGATTGCTGTTGTACAGCTCGGCGAGACTGACCGGATCGAATGCGTGCAGCGCCGCCGTGCCGCCATTCTCCGCGGCCCACACGATGCCGTTTGTCGTGCCGTTGGCGGAGATGCTGGGTGTCGTGCCGGGATAGGCGAACGTCATCGTGGTCTGCGCGGTCGGCGTGGTCGACAGCATTGCGTTGGTCACCGTAAACGCCTTCAGATTGTCGCCCACCGAGCCGAAATAGACGCGCCCGTTGAAGTATGCGGGCATGCCGAACTCTCCGCCGCGCATCGTCTCCTGAATCTCCTGATAGATGTTGTTGCCCGTGGCATTGAATTTGCCCATCGAGTCGCGGTTCAGCACGTAGATGATGTCGTCCTTGCCCGTGCCGAGCGTGAGGTGCTGGACGACCCCGTTCGCATCGGTGAGATCGGGCAGCACGAGCGCGCCGCCGGAACCGAGGTCTTCGTCGGCATTGGACTCCTGAACGGTGTTCGACATCGCGAAGTAATCCGCGACGGCGAGTCCGCCTGTCGTGCCCAGCTTCACGAATGAATTGCCGAAGTTGCCTTGCGCGGGAAAGCTGTTGGAGTTCAACGTGGTGTCGAACGTGCCGTTGCCGCCCAGCAGATAGATCGACGTGCCGTCCGACGCGGGCCCGGCTCCGCTCATCCAGATTGCGCCGCCGGAACCGTTCGGCGTGAGGTTGAGCACGCTGGTCTGCTGCAAGGTGTCGGCGCTATAGGCCATCACCCAGCCCGTATAGGCGCCGGCGTCGCAATGCGAGGTCCAGGTCGTGTAGATCGTGCCGCCGAGCTGCAGCAAGCCGGCGCGTTCCGCATACGTCGCCGGTGCGAATACGACGCGGCCGTTGGAACTGTTCGCACCGGTGCCCGGATAGGACGCGCTCACTTCCGTCGGTCCGTGAAGCAGTTCCGCGCCGGTCGCGAGGTCGAGCGCGTGCACGCGCTGATGGTAGCCGCCGCTCGCGCCTTTCGACATCGCTACGACATAGATCGTGCCGTGCGCACCGCGCGTGCGGTCGATGACCGGCGTCGACGTGATGCCGATCTCCTTCGTGATCTGCCCGCAACCGAGGTCGTCGCTGGGCGTTTCGTTCGTGCCGAGCGTGCTGACCTGCCAGAGCTGCGCGCCGCTGTCGGCGTCGAGCGCGTACACGCTGTCGTGTTCGGTCACGACGTACAGCACGTTATGCGTGCCACCCGCGATCGCCAGCGATTCGACGAAGAGTGGTTGCGCATCGACCTTGCCGTCGGCGGCGAAAAAGCCGACCTTGCCGAATGTCGTCGAGTTGACGTTGGCGGGCGTGAGGATGGATTCGTTGAGACTCTGCCCGGTGCGGGCGATGTCGTTGTGATACGTGAGGACGTCGTGCGTGATGGCCATTGCCGTGCCGCCCGACGAGGTGCCCGTGCCGCTCGTGCCTGAGCTCGTTCCGCCGCTGCTGCCGGTGCTACCTGTGCTGCCGGGTGTGCCGGTCGTGCTGCCCGTCGAGCCGCTGCCGCCGGTCGTCGCGCCTGTTCCCGATGCGCCGCCGCTGCTCGCCGCGCCGCTCGATGCGCCGCTTCCGCCACCACCGCCTCCACCACCACCTCCGCAATCTGCGAACAACACGGCGGACAGCAGGATGAACGCACTCAGGAGGTACAGGCGGCGCGGGCTGTGCTGAGTTTGCATGGCGGACTCCCGATTGCGGACGGCGCCATCAAGCATGGTCCATGCAGCGAAGTGCCGTGCAATGTGGCGTCAAGATTAGCACCAGCCGCAGCGTTTGCGGAGCCCGTATTGAGCGCTTGGCCTCAGTCCGTTGCAGCCAGCGGCGCGCGGCGTTTTTCCCACCAGACGGCGGCGAGAAACGCCAGCGCGGCGAAGAGCAGCACCCCGACCATCGCGTCGTTACCGACGCCTTTCATCAGTGCACCGGCGACCAGCGGTCCGCCGAAACTCGCTGCGCTCCACGACGCGCCCACCAGCGAACTCGCCGACACCAGCGCGACGCCGCGAAAGCGCTCACCGCACGCGACCAGCGACAACGTGTAGATCGCACCCGCAGCCGCGCCGAGCACATACAGCAGCGGCCAGTACAACCACGGCGTGTTGATCACCCACGGCAGGAACGGCAGCAGTGCCACGACGACCACCCCGCAGCCGATATGCACGCGCTCGTGGCCGAGCCGGTCGGCGAGCCAGCCGATCGGAAACTGCATCGTCGTGTCGCCGCGCAGCAGCGCGGAGGCGAACAGCACCGCCGTCTCGCTCGCGATGCCGTGCGCCATCGCGAACAGCGGCAAGAGCGACAGTGCGATCGTGTCGAACAGCGCGAAGAAGCCCGTGCCGATCACGAGCGCGGGCATCTGCGGCAATACACGACGCCAGCTGCCATGCTCGGCGTGTTCATCTGCTGAAGCGTGCGGCGTGCCGCGGATGCTCGCGAGCATCGGCAACGCCAGCAGGAAAATCGCGCCGCAGAGCGGGAAGCGCCACTGCGTGAAGCCGGCGATCTGGCTCACCAGCGCCGGGCCCGACATCTGGAACAGCGTGAAGTGGGTCGCGTAGATTGCGATCACGCGGCCGCGCGACGCGTCATCGGCCAACTGGTTGACCCACGCTTCGCCGATCGTGAACAGCAGCATCAACGCCGCGCCGCACAGCACGCGCAACAGCGCCCACAGCCACAGGTTCAACGTGAGCTGCATCAGCGCGGTGGCGAACGCGACCACCAGCACCGCGCCGACGATCACCTGCCGGCCGCCGAAGCGCGTCGCGATCCAGCCGGCCAGCGGCACGACGACGAGACCGCCGCCCGCTTGCGCGGCGCTCAGCAGGCCGACCACGTCGGTGCCATAACCGGCTTGTGTCAGCGCGAGGGAAGTTAGGGGCAGCGTGGCGCCGCTGCCGAGTCCGACGACGGCGACGCTAAGGATCAGCGCGACGAAATCGCGGGTGAGGATGACTTTCATCGGCCGAGATGCTACTACGGCAGACGAGGCGTTGGCACTGCGCGGAGGCTGATTGACGCGCTAACGGGCGCCTCGCAAAGGGGCGCGGCGAGTTCCCGATGTGAGGGACTTCAGCCCGCCGCCACCATCCTCTGCGCGCGCCGATCGATCGATACCGACCACAGCGTCAGCATCAACGCGCCGAGCGAAGTCGCCACGCCGACCCACGGCAGCGTCGTGAGCGGCGCGCCCGCGCCGATCGCCATCCCGCCGAGCCACGCGCCGCTCGCATTGCCAAGATTGAACGCCCCCTGGTTCAACGTCGACGCCAGATTCGGCGCACGGCTCGCACGATCGACGATCAGCATCTGCAGCGGCGGCACGATCGCGAAGGCGAGGATGCCCCACGCGAAAATCGTGATCATCGCGGGAACCTCCGCGTGCATCGTGCCGGCGAAGATAGTCAGGATCACGACGATCGCCAGCAGGAACGCCACCAGCGACGGCATCAGGCGCCAGTCGGCGAGCTTGCCGCCGAGCGTGCTGCCCACTGTCAGCCCAAGGCCGAACAGCAGCAGCACCAGCGTCACCGCGTGCGGCGTAAAGCCGGTCACGTCTTCGAGAATCGGCGTGATGTAGGTGAAGGTGGAAAAGAGGCTGGCCGACGCGAGCACGCTGATGCCGAGCACCATCAACACTTGCGGGTTTTTCAGCACGCTGAATTCGTGCACGAGGCTCGCCTTCTGCATCTCGATCTTCGCGGGCAGGCACACGGCGAGCGCGGCCGCCGCGGCGATGCCGATGCCCGTCACAGCCCAGAAGGTCGCGCGCCAGCCCACCGCCTGGCCGAGCGCCGTGCCGAGCGGCACGCCCAGCACGTTGGCGAGCGTGAGGCCGGTGAACATCAGCGCGATGGCCTGCGCGCGCCGGTTCGGCGCGACGAGCCCCGCTGCCACCACCGAGCCGATCCCGAAGAACGCGCCGTGGCAGAAGGCCGTGACGATGCGCGCGGCCATCAGCACCGCATAGCCCGGCGCAATCGCGCACAGCAGATTGCCGACGATGAACACGCCGATCAGGCTCATCAACGCCTTCTTGCGCGGCAGGTTGGCGACCGCGATCGCGACGATCGGCGCGCCGATCGTGACGCCGAGCGCATAGGCCGACACCAGCATGCCCGCAGCCGGAATCGATACGGACAGATCGCGCGCGACATCGGGCAACAGCCCCATGATCACGAATTCGGTGGTACCGATTCCAAACGCGGCAATGGCAAGGGCGAGCAGGGGCAAAGGCATGGTGATGGAGCGTGATCCGGCGCGACGGGAAGCGTCGTGCGGCAGGCGCGCGTTTTCGGGGCGAAAACGCCGGCGCCATGCGAGGGCAAAACAGTAGGGGATTCTACCTAAGTCAAAACCATGCTGCTGGGCGCCGGGAAAGCTGTTGTTTTTTGCTGAAAGCGGCCGCTCGGGGCCGCCGCGGGTCGGGCGTGATCGAGCGCGCGGGTTAGCGGCTGCGCGGCTCGACGCGCAGCGAATCAGCCGGATGAAGCCGGATCGCGCGGTTTCAGCGTGTCGCCATGCCGGCCTGCGCCACCAGCAAACCGGGCAGCGCCCGCCATGCCTTCTTCGAACACCGCCCGATAACCGCCAGCACCTTCACGCTGCAACGCTTGGGCCAAGTCGTCCAGCGTGCTGTTTTCCAGTACCGAGCGGCGGTCGGCCAGCAGCGCCGCTTGAGGATACGCGGCGAGTTGCGCGGCCAGCTGTTCGGCTGCCGCGCGCGCCGTGCCCTTCGCGACGACGCGGTTCGCGAGTCCCATCGCGAGCGCTTCCTCGGCGTGCACCGCACGGCCGGTGAGGATCAGGTCCAACGCTCGCGACAGCCCGATCAAACGCGGCAGCCGGATCGTGCCGCCGTCGATCAGCGGAATCCCGACGCGCCGGCAGAACACGCCGAGCACCGCATCGTCCTCGACGACGCGCAGGTCGCACAGTGCCGCCAGTTCCAGACCACCCGCCACCGCGTAGCCGGCAATCGCCGCGATCACCGGCTTGCTGCACGCCATGCGCGTCGGTCCCATTGGGCCGGGGCCGCTGCCGTCGGCGTGCAGTTCGTTGCGGCGCGTGTCGTCGGCGAGCGCGCTGAGGTCCGCGCCGGCGCAGAAGGTGCCGCCCGCGCCGAACAGCACGGCCGCGCGCCATGCGGGTTCCGCCTCGAAGCGGCTGAACGCCGCGCGCAACGCATCCGCGACAGGCCGGTCAACGGCATTGCGGCGCTCCGGACGCTCCAGCACGATCGTGGCGACGCCGGTGTCCGCGTTGGCTTCGATGCGCACGTATTCATTGAAATTTTGGAGGACTATCATCGTCTGTATTCCAGAAAAAACTCGCCTGAAAAGTTCGCCGAAGTTCACGTCCGCGCGTTCGTGCCGGGCGATCATGCGGCTTGTTCATGCGGAAGAATTAAACCGGGGGCCTGTCATGCTTCTTTCACAATCGGCTCGTAGCGTTAGCGCTCTATTCACCCGCTGGCGTTTTTTCGTCAGCTTATCGAGCCTGCCTTTGCCCTTGTTCAATTCATCGTCAGCCGCCGGGCCGGCTTGCCCGCCAGACGGACTGCCTTCGGGCCGCGCCGAAACGGTCTGGATCGTGCCGCTGCACGATCATCCATGGTACGACCACGTGCGCGTGAAACGCGTCTTCGTCACCGACGGCACGCGCCATCAGGTCGTGCTGGTCGACCTGCGCAAGCTGCTCGCCTGCGCGGACCGCGACAATACCGACTATGTATTGAAACCGGTCGCCGAGTGGCACTCGGGCAAGGTGCGCGGCATCCGCGAGTTCCTCGACCCGGAAAGTCCGCGCGTTCCGCAGATGCCGTACGTGACGATCTCGACGCGTCGCGCGTCGGGTTTGCTGGGCTGGCTGGGTCTGGAGCGCGATGGCGTGGTGGCGTTTCGCAACGGCCAGCATCGCGCGCGCTATCTGGCCGACGCGGGGGCGCGCTGGTGTCCGGTGGAAGTGCACGAGCGCGAGGCGGCGCTGCTGCGCGAAATCTGCGGCGCGGCCGACGATGCCCGCACCGCGATCCGCGCGGTCCCGCTCGGTGGCGAGGGCGGCGCGTAGCAGTCTGCGGACTGCCGCTCCTGGCTTGCTGCCTCAGGCCTGCTCCGCGGCGCGCACCGCGTTGCGCGGTGTGCCGCCCTGCCATGCCGCGACGTTGCCGAGCGTGGTCTGCGCAATCTCGTTCATCGCCTCGCGCGTGAAGAACGCCTGGTGCGCGGTCACGATCACGTTCGGGAACATCAGCAGACGCGCGAGCACGTCGTCCTGCAACGGCAGATTCGAGTGATCCTCGAAGAAGATCCCGCCTTCTTCCTCGTACACGTCGAGTCCCAGATTGCCGAGCTGGCCGTCTTTCAACGCGCCGATCAGCGCATTCGCTTCGACGAGGCCGCCCCGGCCGGTATTGATCAGCATCGCGCCGCGCTTCATTTTCGCGAGCGCGGCGCCGTCGATCAGATGATAGGTGGACGGCAACAGCGGACAGTGCAGGCTGACCACGTCGGATTCGGCGAGCAGCGTCTCGAGCGGCACATAGCGCGCGCCGAGCGCGAGCAGGTCGTCGGCGGGCGTGCCCGGATCGTGCGCGAGCACCTGCATGCCGAAGCCCGCCATGATGCGCCCGAACACGCGGCCGATCATGCCGGTGCCGATCACGCCCACGGTCTTGCCGTGCAGATCGAAGCCGAGCAGTCCATGCAGCGAGAAGTCGCCCTCACGCGTGCGTCCGACCGCGCGCGGCAGCCGCCGGTTCAGCGCCAGAATCAGGCCGACCGCATGTTCGGCGACCGCGTGCGGCGAGTAGGCCGGCACTCGCACGACCGGCATGCCGAGGCGCTCGGCCGCCGCGAGGTCGACGTGATTGAAGCCCGCCGAACGCAGCGCGATCAGGCGCGTGCCGCCCGCATGGAGCCGTTCGAGCACGGTGGCGTCGACGTGGTCGTTGACGAACGGGCACACCACTTCGCAGCCTTTTGCGAGCACCGTGGTGTCGGCGTCGAGGTGCGATTCCTGAAAGTGAAGTTCGTAGCCGTGCGCGGCGTTGGCTTCGGTGAAGGTATCGTTGTCGTACTGGCGGCTGCTGAACAGGATCATGCGCATGTCGGACTCCGAAGAAGAGTGCCGCGCACGACGCGGACTCATCGCGCGGCCGGCGGGCGGATCAGTAAATCACGCATATATCGTAATCGCCGCGTGGCGCAATGCGTCGTGGTGTGCGCGAAGCTGTTCCATCTGAATAAAGGACTCGCGGCCGGCCTCGCCGGCGGCGCGCTGACGCAATCGGCGATCATCGGCACGGCGGGCGATGCGATCGCGCGCCTGGGTCTGCCGGCCGATCAGGTCAAGTCAATGCAATCGGACGTGGCGATCGCCTACGCGGTGACTTACGTGTTCGGCTCGCTGGGCGCGATCATCGTCTGCGTGAACATCCTGCCGAAGTTCATGGGACAAGGCTTGCGCGAAGCCGCGGTCGAAGCGGAGCGCGAACTGTCGGCCGGCGCGCCGTCACGCGGGCCAGGGCAGATCCTCGCATTGCCCGAGCTGGTGGGGCGCGCGTACAAGATCGACGTGAGCGCCGGTAAGACGATCAAGGCCGTGGAGACGCTGCACGAGGACTTTCTGACGATCGAGCGCGTCAAGCGCGACGGCAAGACGCTCGAACCGACACCCGATCTGGTTTTGCAGCCCGACGACGTGGTGCTGGTGGTGGGCCGCCGCGAGGCGGTGGTCGCGTTCGGCGCGAACGGCAACGAGGTCGCGGATGCGGGCGGCGACATGGGCGTCGTCATGCAGACGCGCGAAGGCGTGTTCACGCGCAAAGGCATGAACCACACGACGCTCGCCGCCGCCCGCGAACTCGTGGACCGCGATATGCGCCACGGCGTCTACATCCAGAACATCACGCGCGCGGGCCAGCCGCTGCCGATCCTGCCGGAAACCAAGGTCGAGCACGGCGACGTGATCACCTTCTACGGTTCGCCCAAGGACACCAAGCGCGCGGTCGACGCCGCCGGCTACGAACTGCCGTACAGCAACAAGACCGACTTCATCTACATGGGCGTCGGCCTCGTGCTGGGCCTGCTGATCGGGCTGATCGTGATCAACGTGGCAGGCATTCCGCTCACGCTCGGCTCGGGCGGCGGCTGTCTGCTGGCCGGGCTGCTGTTCGGCTGGATGCGCGGCAAGCATCCGATGTACGCTTTACGAAGAGGTGGGCATCTCGTTCGAGGACGACGATCCGAACCAGGTCGACTACTACACGATTCTCGACATCGAATTTCTCGGCGAGCGGGCGTATGGCCGCGAGTTCGTCGACTGGCTGTACAAGAACACCGAGCCTACCGAATTGCTGTTCCGGCTGGCGCGCGAAGCGCGCGTCGTGCTGCTGCCGGGGCGCAGCATCTGTCGGGGCGGGTGTCGCTCGCCAATCTCAACGAGGCCGACTACCGGAAAATCGGTCGGGCGCTGCGCAAGCTGATCGAAGAATACGTGGAGCGTTTCAATGCGGCCACCGGCAAGCAGCTCGACAAGACCCGGGTTAAGTGACGCCCAGGTTTCGCGGCGCAGGCCGGTGCCGCGGTTCACCCGGCTGCGTTCGTGCGGCTGCGCCGGTGCAACGGTGTTCTTGCCGCGGCGCGACCCGCGAGCCACCAGCACAGTCAAAAAACTTGCGCAATCGCACGGATCAGTGAATGATCGGACGAGTGGCCTCCCCGGCGTCATGGCCGGCGAGGCCACGCGTTCCTTGGTGACCTGACTTTCACGTACCGATCATGCCGACATCATCCATGCCTACCGTTGCATCCGCAGTGCCCTGTCCGGTTGTCGAATCGCTCGACGCCATCCTTCCCGAAGAGCCGCTTCTGATGATGGGCGCCGGCCCCGTGCCGATTCCCGCCGCCGTCGCCAAGGCCAACACGATCGTGATCAATCACCTGGGCGGCACGATGGTGAAGGTGATCGCGCAGGTGAAGACGATGGCGCGCTATGTGTTCCAGACTCAATCGAAGTGGGTGCTGGGCGTGGCGGGACCGGGTTCGGCAGCGATGGAAATGGCCATCTCCAATCTCGCCTGGGAAGGCACGCGGGTGCTGTGCATCAAGAACGGCTTTTTCAGCGACCGGATGGGCGAAATGGGCCGGCGCGTCGGCGCGCGGGTCAGCACGCTCGAAGTCGCCGACCGCACGGTGGCTAGCCTCGAACAGATCGCCGAGGCGCTGCGCCGCGAGCGGCCGGAAATCGTGACGGTGGTGCAGGGCGAGACGTCCAACACCGTATGGAATTACCACCTGAAGGACATCGCGGCGCTCGCGAAAGCGGCGGGCGCGCTGGTGATCGTCGACGCGGTGTGCACGTTGAGCACGATGCCGCTGGAAATGGACGCGTGGGGCATCGACGCCGTGATCACCGGCGGACAGAAGGGCTTGTCGTCGATTCCGGGCGTGTCGTTGATCGCGTTTTCCGACGCGGCCTGGACGCGCGTGAAGGGGCGCACGGCGCCGAACGCTCATTGGTGTCTGGATGCGTCGCTGGCGGAAAACTTCTGGCATAACGCCGGCTATCACTACACCGCGCCGGTGTCCGGCGTGCTGGCGTTGCACGAGGCGTTGCGCCTCGTGTGCGCCGAGACGCTGGAAAAGCGCTTCGCGCGGCATCTGAAATGTTCTCTGGCGTTGCAGGACGGGGTGACGGCGTTGGGCTTGCAGCTTTACGCGCCGGCGGCCTGCCGGTTGAATTCGGTGGTCGGCATCGAGGTGCCCGCCGGCCTGACTCCCGCGGACGTCTGCGCGCATATTTCGCGGCAGCACCAGGTGGAAATCTCCGGCTCGTTCGGATTGCCGATCGTTCGGATCGGTCAGATGGGCGAGCAGTGCCGCGACCACAATCTTTTCCGCATGGTGCACGCGCTCGGCAGGACGATGGTGGACCTCGGCGTGAAAGTCGATTTGCCGGCCGGCGTAGCGGCGCTCGAACGAGGGTTGTCCGAAGGCAGGTAGCGATTTTTTGCCCGGTCATTCGTCGCGCATCATCCATCGGATCCGCAGCCGCCGCTGGGTTCTTTCGAACGCGGAAAGCTCGTTGAAGGCCGTTCGGCAAGCCGCGTGCCAAGCGTTGGCACGCCCGCCTGGCGGGCTTTGGCGCGCTGCCGAGGTGGCCCTTGGCGGGGCGCGCGCGGGCGTCACTCTTTCCCTCATATCATTTTCTGTCGGGCACTGTGCGCCGCCGCACGTATAGCAATTCCCCGGGCCCTTAGAGTGATTCATGACGCGAGTTGCGCAAGACTCGCGCCGCGGTACCGCGAAATACACATCGTTCGAAACTCGGTGCGTGCCATGACGCGCCAACGTGCGCGCGCATGCGGCATTTCGGTTCCAACCAAACACATGAACACCGGAGCCTTCCCGATGAGGCGATATGGATGTCCTGTCCGGCTCGACGCGATCGCCGGTCGCGGGATTTTCCGCTATCGCTTCGAGGGCCCACGCACATACAAGGACAGAAGGATTCAATACTATGGCGAGCGCTTACGGTACTGATCAAATGGTAGGGGTGGTCGTCGGTGCGGAACTCAACGGACTTGGCGTGGCGCGGTCTCTTGCGCGCGCGCATGTGCCGGTCATAGCGGTGGATACAAAGACCGTCCGCGCGGGCATGTGGTGCCGCCACGTACGCGGACACTTCGTCAGGAGTTTTGTCGGCAAGGTATTTGCCGATGAAATGATCGAACTGGGCAAGAAGTTCAGCACGCCGCCGGTACTGATTCTCACCGACGAAGACGCAGTGCATGCGGTATCGGAAAACCGCGAAGTGTTGTCGGACTGGTATCGATTCCGTCTGCCGGAGGACGATACCGTGAAGATGCTGTCCAGCAAGGCGAGGTTTCACGAATTCGCGCAGTCGCACCAATTTCCGGTGCCGCGCTCGGTGGTGCTCGAAAGCCTGGCCGATGTGCAGCGTCTGGCGGAGCTGCGCTATCCGTGCGTGCTGAAACCGGACGACAAGCGCCAGGTGTTGCGCGGCGAGAAGGAGCGCGCGGTGCGGGTCAATACGCTCAGCGAGGCGCGCGAACGGGCGATCACGATGCTCGCATCGCCTGGCGGGATCATCGTGCAGGAATGGATCGAGGGGCCCGACAGCAACATCCATTTCACGCTGTTTTATCGCGGCGAGGGCGGCGACGTGGTCAGCATCTTCACCGGCCGCAAGGTGCTCAGTTCGCCGCCGGGCGTCGGCAACACGGCCATCTGCGTGGCCGCGCCCGAAGCGCGCGGCGTGCTCGAACCGCTGACCCGGGAGTTCGTCGAGCGGGCCGGCTTCGACGGGATGGGCAGCATCGAATACAAGTGGGACGACAACCACAAGCAGTTCATGATGGTCGAGCCGACGGTCGGCCGCACGGACTGGCAGGAAGAAATCGCCACGCTTTGCGGGGTCAACATTCCGCTGGCCGCTTTCCGGCACGAAGCCGGACTGCCGCCGATCCCCGATCGCGCGACGAAGGTGCCGGTCGCGTGGCGCGCGACGTTTTCGGACCGTGTGCCGCCCGATCTGCTGAACGGTCACACGAAGATCGTCGATGGCTATTTTCGCTGGACCGATCCGTTTCCGGCGCTGCAGTTCTACTGCGTGATGGGTCCGCTGCGACGCATGAAGCGCCGCTGGAAAGCGATGAAGGCCCCCACCTCGCGCCAGGCGAAAGCCTGAGATGGAAGAGTCCTGACAAAGTGCCGCGCAGCCCGGGCCTCGGGAGTGGGTGCTGCGCAGGCGTAAATGCCATCCCTGGAGGGAGATGACCTCATGTCCTTTACCGACACCGCAATCATTGGCGCAGGTCCGTACGGGTTGTCTCTGGCCGCCCATCTGAAAGCCACCGGTGTGAACCATCAGCTTCTCGGGCAGCCGATGCTGACCTGGAGAAACTATATGCCGCCCGGCATGCTGCTGCGCTCGGAGGCATTCGCGTCCAGTCTTCATGCGCCGCGAGCCGGCTTCACTGTCGAGGATTATTGCCGGCTCAAGGGCCTGCCTTATGAGCCGATGGGCATGGAGCTGCCGCTCGAAAGGTTCGTGGACTACGCGCTCTGGTTTCAGGCGAATCTGGTCGGCGAGATCCAGCCGGTCGACGTCGCCAGTCTGCGGCGTGTCGACGGACATTTTCAGCTGACGCTGAGCGACGGCCGCTCGCTGAGCGCGCGCAAGGTGGTGATCGCGCTGGGCCTGAAGGGCTTCGCGCAGACCCCGCCGGCGCTGCAAGGACTGCCGGAACGCTATGCGACCCATTCGGAGCGCTATGGCGACCTCACGTGGGCGCGCGGCATGGACATCGCGATCGTCGGGGGCGGACAGTCCGCGCTGGGGCTCTCCGCGCTGCTGCACGAACTGGGCGCGCGGCCTCACGTGCTGATGCGCGAATCGCACGTGGTCTGGCACGGCAGGCCGCAAGCGTCGCGCAGCCTCGTCTCGAAGCTGAAGGGGCCCGACGCGGGTCTCGGGCGCGGCTGGCGCTCGCTCTTCCTGTCCGAATGCCCGGGCATTTTTCACATGCTCGATGACGCGCGGCGCAAGCAGATCATGGAGAAGTCGTATGGCGCGTCCGGCGCGTGGTGGCTGCACGATCGCGTGGTCGACAAGGTGAAGCTCTCGTTTCGCACCGCGGTGCGCTCCGCGTCGGTCGACAACGGACGGGTCGTACTGCGTGTATTGACCGAAGGCAAGGACGCAGCCGTCGGCGCCGATCACGTGATCGCCGCGACGGGCTTCAGGACCGACATGAGACAGCACGCGTTTCTTTCGAAGGACATCGCGGACACGATTTCCGGCGGCACCGGGCTGCCCGAGCTGACCTCGAACTACGAAACCCTGGTGCGCGGCCTCTATGTGGTCGGGCCGGCGTCGGCTCACAGTTTCGGGCCGGTGATGCGGTTCGTCTACGGGACCAAGCACGCGTCGCCCTGCGTGGCGCGGCACATCACCGGTTCGTTGAAGGCGGGCGAGAGACAGGCCGGGTGGTCCGCCGGCGAGGCTCCGCTGTCCGGCAGAACGAATGAGTAACGCGGTGCGTTGGCCGGCGAGGCGGCGCGATTGAGCGGTTGCTGTTCCCATAACGCCTGGAAACACCAGGCTAGACCCAGGCGCCAGGCAACGCGACGCGAGTCGTTCAAAGCGCACTGAGGAGAGGCGATATGAAACGGGGTAAGGCAATCATCAAGGAATTGCTGGCGGCGCTCGTCGTTCTGACGGGCCTGGCGCGCGCGACGCGCGCGTTCTTGTGGCGCGACCGGGTGGCGGTCCTGCTCTATCACGACCCCGACCCGGCGACGCTCGACAGGCATTTGACGTATCTGCGCAAATTCTGCGATCTGGTGCCGCTGACCGATGTCGGCGCACCCGGCAACGGACGCGCGCGCGCGGCCATCACGCTCGACGACGGGCACGTCGGCAACGCCGCGCTGCTGCCCATCTTCATCAAGCACAACGTGCGGCCGACCATCTTCCTGTGCAGCCGCATCGTGGGCCGTCCACGCAGTCATTGGTGGTTGCATCCGGGTTCGCTGCGGGTCGGCCACGAGCGGCTGAAGCGCATGACCAACGACGAGCGCCTTGCCCAGCTCGCGGCCAACGGCTACCAGCAGGACGGTGACTACCGCCCGACCGGCCTGAGCGTCGAGCAGATGGAAGCGATGCGCGCGCACGTGGATTTTCAGGCGCATACGCGCTTTCACCCGATACTGACCCGTTGCAGCGATAGCGAATGCGCGACCGAAATCGGCGAGAGCAAGCACGAGATCGAAGCGCTGCTGAGCAACCCATGCGAGCACTTCGCGTATCCGAACGGCAACTACGGCGAGCGTGAGGTCGACTTCGTGAGAGCCGCTGGATTCAAGAGCGCGCGCACCTGCGATATCGGCTGGAACGACCAGCATACCGACCCGTACCGGCTGCGCACGATCATCATCGACGATGCGGCCTCGACGATCCGCTTTGCCTCGCAGTTGACCGGCATCCCGCACTTCCTGCGCTATCTCAAGGAAGGCGGCGGCTGGAATGGAAGATTTCCGCAGTTCTGACCATGCAAAAAGCCATTCCCCCTTACGTGTGCTGGCAGACATAGGCGCTGAAGGTGAATCGTTAAAATTATTACAGATTCTTACACGACATCAATTAACGCCGACGGCGGGGCCACGTTTCGCGCGGTTGCATTCGTGCATTCAAAAAGGGAGGGCAGCATGCAGCGCTGCAGGGTATTGGTGATTAACGATTTTGCGCAAAAGGGCGGCGCGGAAATTGTGTACCAGCAGTCCGCGGACCTGTTGGCGACACTGCCCGATGTCGATGTCGAGCGGTTTGACGATACGCAGTTTTCCGCACGCTCCACGATGTTGTCGAGGTCATGGAATGTGCCTGCGGCCCGCGCGCTCGAACAGGCGATGCGCAAGTTCCGGCCGCACCGGTTGATGGTGCATAACTATCACAACCTGCTTTCCCCATCGATCCTCAGCGTGATCGCGCGTCATCAGCGTCAGTACGGCTATCGCGCCTACCATACTTGCCACGACTACCATCTCGTCTACTACAACCCGTCGCTGCAATACTTCGAGAACGGCCGGCCGGAGATTCTGCCGCTCGACGCGCTGCGCACCGCCGCGGCGTTCAAGCTGCGCCCGACGCCCAAAGGCTTTGTGCACGACCTGATGACGAAGACCTACTGGCATGCGATACGTGCGGCTTATCGACCGTCGCGCGTGTTCGACCGGATTCTCTGCCCCAGTGATTTCATGCAGGAGGCACTGCGCCGCGCCGGCATCGACAACACGGTGATGCTGCACAATCCGTCGGCCGTGCCGACTGCGCAGCCGCCCATCACGGTGCGCGGCAAGGAGCGCTTGAACCTCGCGTTCGTGGGACGGATATCGCCGGAAAAGGGCCTCGCGCATTTCCTCGAACTCGCGCACGCGACCGGTCTCGAGCGCATCGGGTGCATCGGCGTGTATGGCGAAGGTCCGGACCGCGCGGCGATCGAGAAGCGCTTCGCGTCGCTCGTCGAAAGCCGCCGGCTGATCTTTTTCGGCAGCCGTCCGCAAGCGCAGCTATTCGAGGAAATGAGCCGCTTCGCGGATGCGGTCGTGGTGCCGTCGGTGGGTGCGGAAAACGCGCCGCTGGTGATCATCGAGGCCGCGATGCTCGGCATGCCCGCGCTCGTTCACGACGGCGGCAGCATGGCGACGACCGCGGATTCCGTCGGCAACAAGATCAAATTCCGTCCCGATCCGGACAGTCTGAAGCGGGCGCTCGGCGAGCTGGCCACGCACCTGTCGAATCCCGATCGACGCTACAACGTGGGCGAGTATTTGCCCGAGCATTACGCCGAGCGTCTCGCGGAAATCATGCGCATCCAGGAAAACCCGGCCCCCGCCACGCGACGTGAACTGGCCGCGCAGTTTGCCGACAATCCGCATCACGCACGCTAAAACGGCGGGATCGAGCGGAAAAATGAAGGCTTTCGTGCGACGGGAAATCGTCGTGCGGAAGCCTTGTTTTTTTGCGGGCCGGATGCGTTTGGATCGCGCGATTTTGCCCTCCGCTTTTATGTGTGCTGCCGTACGGTGCCCTGGTGGTCACCCTGAATACTATGGTGTCAAAGGAAAGCGCGAAGAACTGGACGGTGCGAGGCTGACGACGGCCGCTTATTGGCGTTGGGGCATGAATTGCGCGTCGTGGAACTTACAACAACTATGGTGTGCGCAGGTCGTGAGCGTTTGCGTGGAGCTACTGCAGACAGGACGCGGCTACTCGGGGAAGCATTGCCGCCATGCCGGAATACCCGGTGTCGGCGTGGCCGCAAGCGGCCACCTTTCAATGCAAAGGGCTGAATCCGAAACGCTCCGCGCTTATGCGACTGCTAACGCGCGCTGTACGGATCGGACGTCTGCGGAGACGCGTAGGTCTGGCCTGCATTCCATAGATCACTGCTGTACGCGTCGCTCGCGGCCGCCGAAGAGGTGGCGCGAGCCGACTGCGGAATGCGCGCGCGTTTGGTGTGGCTTTGCGTTCCGGTGTTGACGGGGGCCTGCAGACGAAGGCCGTCGGCACGGGGCTTCAAGGCGGAGTCGGCGCCATAGACGGTGGTGGCGCTGGCGGGACGCGGAGGATTCATCACGTCGAGCTGCGAGCGCTTGCTGACGTAGGGCTTCACGTAGCTGGGCGAGGTGGCCGACGGAATGTTTTGAGCGAATGCGCGTTGAGCAATTGGTGAGAGCGCCAGAACCGATACGACAGCAGTTGCGAAGAGCTTTTTCATTTTGGGTCTCCGTGACGAAAGCGTGTAGTGCGATGTTAAAAAATTGAAGCGCAGAAGCATAGGAGTTTTTAAACAAAAGCAAGTGAACTGGCGCAATTTGTCTATCTCGCTGTGATCAGGTTGGGCGCCTCGATCGAGATGGACACGCAGTGAGTTGCCGCGCGAACAGGCTGACGGGTGACAGCTGGACGCACAAGCGACGTTGCGCCTTTGGGGCTGATCGCCGCAGACGTGTTTCATATCGTTGGGGACGCGCGTATTTCCGAAGTTCGGATCCCAAACGATTTGCCGAAGACGTGACCCGACGCAGTCGATCGGGCAAGGGGCGTCGAGGGCAAACGCGCCGTCACCGGACGGCAACGTTCAGTGGCAGCGGCGGCGCGCTGGTCCCGGCGCCTGTGGCAAGTGGCAATCCGTCGACAATTGGAGAACGCGCAATGAACCGAAGCAGTGCACCGATAAATAACAGAGATGTTGACGAATATCCACCGGCACGGTTCGGCAATTATCTTGACGCGCTTTATGACAGCCGCAAGCTGATTGCCATTACGACGGCAGTCGCCTTGACAATCGGCGTCGGCTACGCGTTTCTGTCCCAGCCGGTCTACCGCGCCGACGTGCTCGTGCAGGTCGAGGAAAACACGCCCACCTCGAACAAGAATGTGCTGGGCGACGTGTCCGCGATGTTCGACGTCAAGGCGGCGGCGTCCGGCGAGGCTCAGGTCCTCGGCTCGCGCATGGTCGTGGGCCCGGCGGTGGACAAGCTGAACCTGTTCATCGAGGCGACGCCGCGCTATTTCCCGCTGATCGGCCGCGTGCTGAGCCGCTACGCGGAGCAGTGGTCGACGCCTGGTCCGCGCGGCTACGTGTGGGGCAACGAGCATATCGACGTGTCGAAATTCGACGTGCCGCCCGAGCTGTATGACCGCCCGTTTGTGCTGACGAAGGGCGAGGGGGCGGACTACCAGATCCGCCTCGGCAAGATCAAGCTGGAGGGCACGATCGGCGAGGTGCTGAACGCGACCACGCCTTATGGCCCGCTCACGCTGCTGGTCGACAAGGTCGACGCCAAGCCGGGCGCCACGTTCGAACTGCGCCGCTTCTCCGCGCTGGCGACCACCGAGAAAGTGCGCGGCGAACTGACGATTGCCGAAAAAGGCAAGGAGTCCGACATCATCGGCGTGTCGCTCGAAGGTCCCGATCCGAAGAAAGCCAGCGCGATTCTGGGCGCCATTGCCACCGAGTATGTGGACCAGAACACCAAGCGCAAATCGGAAGAGGCGGAGCGCTCGATCCGGTTCCTGGAAATGCAGCTGCCGGAGATGAGGCAGCAGCTCACCGATTCGGAAACGCGCTTTAACCAGTTCCGCGCGAAGCACGGCACGATCGATCTCGGCGAAGAAGCGACCAGCCTGCTGCAGCTCTCGGTCGCCGCTCAGACGCGGCGCGCCGAACTTGAACAGAAGCGCAAGGAATTGCTGTCGCGCTTCACCGAACAGCATCCGGCGGTGCAGTCGGTCGACGCGCAATTGGCGGCGTCGCAGCAGGAAACCAGGCAGCTCGCGACTCGCACGGAATTGCTGCCGCCGCTCGAACAGAACGTATTGCGCCTGCAACGCGATGTGCAGGTCGGCTCCGAGCTGGACACGATGCTGCGCAACACGCTCGAACAGCTGAAGCTGATCAAGGCCGGGAAGGTGGGCAATGTCCGCCTGGTCGACGTGGCTGCCGCGCCCGACACGCCGGTGCGGCCCAAGCGGTTTCTCGTGATTCTCGCGTCGCTGATGATGGGCCTGTTCGTCGGTGTGGTTTCGGCTCTCGCGCGCCAGCGTCTGTTCGATGCGATCGACGACCCGTACGAGATCGAGCTGCGCACGGACCTGCCGGTCTACGCGAGCGTGCCGTACAGCCGTCACGAAGAGAAGCTCGAACATAGCCGCCGCCGGCCGGAAGCGCAGGGCCTCGTGCTGGCAAGCGAAGCGGTGATCGATCCGGCGATCGAGAGCCTGCGCGGTTTCCACACCGCGCTCGAGTTCACGATGTCGGCGGCGCGCAATCGCGCGGTGCTCATCACCGGCCCGACGCCCGGTATCGGCAAATCGTTTGTCGCGCTGAACCTGGCAGCGGTGGTGGGCGCGGCGGGCAAGCGCGTGCTGCTGATCGACTCGGATTTGCGCAGAGGCTTCCTGCATCGCCACCTCGGCGGCGATCGCGGTCCTGGTCTCGCCGATCTGATTCAAGGCACGATGCCTCCCGAAGAAGTGATCCGCGCGACCCGCTTCCCCGGCGTCGACTTCATCGCCTGCGGCCGCGCGCCGGGAAACCCGAACGATCTGCTGTCGAACACGAAGATGGAAGCGCTGATGAGTCGTCTCGCTTCCGGGTACGACGTCGTGCTGCTCGACGGGCCGCCGGTTCTCTCGACAGCGGATGCATTGCGTCTGGCGAGCGTCGCGGGCACGACGTTCCTCGTCGCCCGGCAAGGTGTCACCGGGATCGGCGAGCTGCGCGAGTCGTCACGGCAGCTGGAGAAGATCGGCCTGCCGGTACGCGGGGTGATCGTCAACGCGCTGCGCCTGCGGCCCGGACGCTTCAGCTACGGCTACGGACGCTATCGGTACGCAAGCTACGTCTACAAACCGTACGAAAGATGAAGCAGCGCGTCTCTCGCATTATGTGACCGGCACGAAATCGCGAAGCAGGCGGACCGCCTGCTTCGAACGACCACGAAGGCATCTTTTGGCGGTAGCGCCGACTGTCCGCCAAAGAGTGAAGGGGTTACTCGGATGAAACAGCTATTTGTCACGTCTTTTCTGCCTCAGAAAAACGCGCCGCAAGCTGGCCACCGCCTGGCTTTCGACTATTTGACCAAATTGAGTGCGGAAAACGATGTCGACGTGGTGCTCATTTCACGTCTGCCGGTCGACGAGAAAGATATCGAATTCCGCGCGAGCGTCGGGCATGTCTACGTGAAGTATGTGAGCACGCTGGACCTGATTCCGTCGTTTCTCGCGGACCCGCTGCATTTCGCACCGCGCTTCTTCACGCGATACACGAAATCGATCAGCCGGTTCCTGTGCGACCTGGTCGAAAAAAATCGCTATGACACCGTGCGGCTGGAGTTCTCGCAGTGCTTTTCGTATGCGGTCGATCTGAAGCGCAGATTCGGCGACAGCATCGAGCTCGTGCTGGGCATGCACGACGTACAGATCCAGGTGGTGCTGCGGATCCAGAGCATGGAAGGGCGCCTGTTCGCGAAGCAGACGTTCGACTTCGAACAACGCGTGATCAAGCTCGCGGACAAGGTGCTCGTGCTGTCGAACAAGGATGCCCAGCTGGTCCAGGCGCTCTATCCCGGCGTCGGCTCGCTGCAGGTCGTGCCGATCTCGCTGCCGGCCTTCGTGAAAGACCTGCGCCGTTCGAAGGACACGGTGAAGAAGGGCAACATCCTGTTCTGGGGGGCGATGCAGCGCAGGGAAAACGAAGAGGCGCTGCTCAACTTCGTCGAGTCGACCTTCCTGCCGCTGCGCCGGCGCGGCCTCGGGCTGAAGCTGTTCGTGGTGGGCTCGGACCCGAGCGAGCGCGTCAAGCGCCTGAACAGCGACGACATCTGCGTGACCGGTTTCGTGGCCGACCCGAGCAAGTATTTCGAATCCGCCGACATCGGCGTGGTGCCGCTGCTTTCGGGTGCGGGCGTCAAGCTGAAGACACTGGAAATGCTGGCGGCCAGGCTGCCGGTCGTGTCGACGCCATTGGGCGCGGAAGGTGTGGATCACGACGGCGGTTTGCTCAACGTCTGCGAGATCGACCAGTTCGCGGCTGTCATCGAGCGTATCTACCTGGGAGGCGCGCGCAACGTCGATGCCTCCGAGGCATGCCAGGCGTAAAAGAAAATGATCGCGACGATCGCTTTTTTACTCGCTGCAGTGCTCTGCTCGACGCGCGGAGTGCTGGAGTCCGAAATGGGCAAGAGCGCGGCGTACCTGGTGCAGGTCGGCGGCATTGTCAGTCTGCTCATGTGGTATGTCTCGCCCGCGGCGTTGAGCTCCTATTTCCGGCGCGAGGGGCGCCGGTCTTTCCTGCTCACCGTGGGCGTGATGTTCACCGTCGCCTTGTCGATGGTGGTCACCCTGGCCCTAACAGGCCAGATCGAATTCTCTTATGTGTTCGTGTTCGTCTTCACGATCTTCATCTATTTCTATTCGATCTCGAACTACAAAAAGCGCTTCATCCGGCCGCGTTTCGCGTTCTGGGGGCTGGTGATGATCGGACTGATCGAGGCCGCCGTCGCCGTGGCCCAGCAGCAAGGCAGCTTTCCGATTGCGTTGCCGGGTGCGACCTATGGGTTCGACAACCTGCGCGTGCCGTCTCTGACGGGCAGCTATCTGCACTATCCGCTGTTCGTCGGGATCGTGGCGTCGCTGTGCGGGGCCGATTACCTGATGCGCAAGAAAGTGTCGTCGGGAATCGCCTGTGCGGTGCTGACGGTATGCATCTTTTCGTCGTTGTCGCGAAGCGGGATGCTGATCATCCTCGCCACGTTCGCGCTCGCGTTCCTCAGAGAGCCCATCCGGTTCCTGAGCAAAAACGCGAAATTGATCATCGCCGGGTTGGTGGCCTGCATGGCGATCATGGTGCTGGGCGGCGCGAGAGGCGGGGCGAGCGATAGCGTGATGAACGTGGGTACGGAACGCATGATAGGCGCGACCAGCCTGGAGTCGGACGGCAACGACGGCCGTACCGAAGCCTGGGACAAGGCCGCGGCGCTGGTCCTGCCGGTCAACGTGGTGGCGGGGTCGTACTTCGGGCTGGTGACGAACTCCGCGTCGGACTCCGTGAAGAACCAGTTCGGCATTGTCGAATCGAGCCTGCTTCAGCAGGTTCTGAATGTCGGCTTGATCGGGACGATCTTTTACTACGGCTTGCTGATCTCCGTGACGCGGCTGATGTGCCACGGCAGCGCGCTAAGGCTGTGCGTTTGGGCGGCGCTGTTTCAATCGCTTTTCTATCAGTCGATTGAAGTGATTCCTTTCGTATTCCTCTTGATGACGCTGCCGGTATTCGACATGTCGGAGGAGTCGGTGCAAACCCAGGGGTGATCAATGACGATTCTTTTGGCTTGAGAAGCCCGGCTGTATCGCGGCGAGGCCGCTGCCGCCTCGCGCGAAACAAAGAATATATCAGTCGGGCCTTTGGGGGTTTATCCGCGAATGCCTGATGCCTTGCAGGAGGTGGGGATGAGCTGGGTCGGAACGTTTAGTGTAGTCATCGTCAACTACAACACGCCGAAGCTGGTGCGAAACTGCGTGCAGTCCGTGCTCGACGAGTCGATTGCCGCGCACGAGGATATTGTCGTGGTGGACAACGCCTCGACGGACAATTCGTTCGCTTATCTGAAGGAGACGTTGCCGGCGGGCGTCCGGCTAGTAAGGACATCGATCAACCGCGGCTTTGCGGCCGGCGTGAATTTCGGCGTGGTCGGGTGCATGAAGGATCTGGTCCTCGTGCTCAATCCCGACACTTACTTCGTCGACGCGTCGCTGGAGAACGTCGTTACCCTGATGAAGAACGAACCCGATGTCGGACTTGTCGGTCTCGATCTGACCTATCCGGACGGCGAACGCCAGTTCTCCGCGCGGCGCTTCTATTCGCTGCTCGACATTCTCGGACGGCGCTCGCCGCTTGGCCGGCTGGAGACGTTCAGGCGGCGCATCGACAACCATCTGATGCGCGAAGCGTGGCGCGCGGGTACGCCGTTCGAGGCCGAGTGGGTGCTGGGCACGGGTTTCATCGTGCGTCGTTCGCTGTTCGGCGACTTGGGCGGAATGGATGAACATTTCTTCCTTTACATGGAAGACGTCGATTTCTGCGCGAGGATCTGGCAAGCGGGCTACCGCGTGCTCTGCGTGCCGGGCGCGCGGTTGACCCACGAGCATCAGCGGGCGTCCGCGTCGGGTTTTCTGAGCAAGGCGGGGCGGCGTCACATGAACAGCCTCTGGCGGTTCAGCCGCAAATACCGTTTGCCGATTTTCACGCCGCCCGGCGTCCAGGGACTGATGCGCGGGTCCAGGCCGCAGCCGATCCGGATCGACGCGCGCCCGGCTACCGGCAAGCAGCCGCAAACCGCTGAGTGAAGGCACGTGTCGCGCGAACAGGAGAACTAACTTTATGGTGGCCAAGACCCGGCGGCAGGCTCTCAAGACCTTCGTGCTCGGCGGCCTGGCCGGGGCCGGCGCAACGACAGCCGAAATTCGCCTCGCGGGCGCTGCGAGCAGCGCGCCGCGCGGGACGGACTCGCTCGCGGGCGGCGGTACGGCCGACCGCGTGTTGGGCAACGACGGCCTGATAATCGCCCGCGATGGTGTCGCGCACGACGTGAAGATCAGGCAGGTCGCCGCGTATGTGCAGAACCATCCGTTTCCCGACCCGGTTGCGCCCAGCTATCTGAAGACGCTCAGCGACATCGTGGCGGGGCAGGAAGTGAGCCTCGCGCGCTTCATCGATCCACGCAAGTTCGCCGCGATCCAGCGGGGCACGTCCAGTGACGATTGCGGCGCCGACTTGAGCGCGGCCTTCCAGAGCGGCGCGCGCGGCTTCTATATGCCGCGTGGCATCTGGCGCTTTACCGGGGACCTGAAGACGCCACCCGGCTCGAAATTGCGCGGCGACGGCGGCGGCGAATATACGGTGATCACCGAAGGCCAGTTGGCTGCGACGGTGCTGGAAAGACAGGATGCCGGAGGCCCGAAAGACAAGCAGCCGGCGGCGGTGCTGACGTTGGGGGAGGCATCGAATGTGGAGTATCTGCAGGTCCGGCCCGCGCATTTCGAAAAGGTGATTTATTACCTCGCCAATTATCCTGCGCACACGGGCAACACGCCGGTCGGCATCCGTTTCTCGCAAACGAGCGGCGCGCGCCGTTGCACGGCCATCGGATTTCCGGGCGCCGGCTTCGAGCTGGGCGTGACCTCGACGCTCGAGCGTTGCTACGCGTATATGTGCGATCGCGGCTTTCATACACCGGGGCTGACCGACGGCTCGCTGATCAATTGCATCGGCATGTTCTGCCATACGGCCGGCGCCGATCTGGTCGGCAACTTCTGGCAGGTGATCGGCGGCAGATGGGAGTGGAATGCGCGCTATGGAATCATCATGGGCGCGGAATCGCTGATCGTCGGCGCGGTGTTCGACCGCAACGGCTTCGCCGGCATTTATATGAAAAGCGGCAACTGGGGCAAGGTGGTGAACGGCAATTACTTCTCCAGGAACGGCTGCGGCGGCAACGGCTCGCTGGGCCGCTGGAAGTTTTCGACGCCGTCTCATCCGTCGTATCTGCAAGTGCCGCCCGGGCAGAGCTGTCATATCCAGATCGACTATCAGCAGGGCGCGACGATCGTCGGCAACCGCTTCCGCGCTGGCCGGGACGACGCCGACGACGGCTGTGACGGTCCGCAGTTCGTCTATGGCAGTTCGACCGCGTCCGGCAGCACGCCGCTCGACGGCATCACGATTCACGGCAATATGGGCGACCGGGCCGGCAATTCGATCGTCGGCTTCAACAAGGCGTATCCGGGCGGCGGCTCGTTTGCCGGCGGCAAGGATACTGATCTCGTCCGCAGCCTCGATCTCGGCGTCGGATTCCATCGCGGCGGGGTGGCCTCGCCACTGCATTGCGGCGACCAGGCGAGCTCGCCGAAAACGTTGCAGGCCACCGTGAACGTGCTGCGCGGTTCGTCGGGCCGCGTGGTCGTGCGCGCAACCACCGAGGCACATGCGCAGCTAGCCGAGATTCTGTTCGCCACCAATGCATCCGATGCCGGATATAAGACGGTCGTCAACAACCTGATTGGAAATGCGGTGAAGAGCGCTGTACTGGGCGCCAATTCCGCAGACAATCGCTATAACAAGATCGACATTGCTCTGACCGAGCCTTCATTCGTGTCGTATTCTGTTTTTTCAACTTGAGAGACGACACGCCGAGTGACGGTTGAGATGAAATCATTCGAGCGAATGCGCGTGATGAGCAATTGGAAACGGGACCCACTGTGTCGACGAGAAACGTAATCATTGCCCTGTATTCGGTTTACGCGCTCAATTACGTCCTCCCATTGGTGACGTTGCCGTATCTGTCACATGTGCTCGGGCCGGCGGGGTTGGGCGTGATCGGCTATGCACAGTCCATTGCGCAGATTCTACTGGTGGTGGTCGACTTCGGCTTCGGCATGAGCAGCGCGCGCAAGGTGGCCGTCAATATCGACCAGCCGGCAGTCATCAACCGCATCTACTGGTCCACGACGACCGGTAGGGCGCTGCTCGCGGTCCTGTGTACGCTGGTGCTGGTCGCATGGTCGTTCGCGGGCCACATGACGCAGGCCGAACGCGGCGCGACGCTGCTGGCCTCGCTGGTGATCTGGGGCTGCGTGATCACGCCTGCGTGCTTCTTCGAGGGAACGCAGCGGCTGCCGGTGCTGGCGGGTACGCTGCTGGTGTCACGAGTCGGCATGCTGATTCCGCTGTTCCTGTTCGTGAAGAGCCGCGACGACGTGATGCTGGCAGCCGCGTTGCAGTATGCGCCGACCTTCGTTTGCGGCGTGATCCTCACGGTCATGCTGGTCTGGAAGCGCGAGATTCTCTTCAACGTCAGGATCGGTTTTTCAGAGGTGCTGGCCGAGGCCAAGGACGCGTATCACATCTTCCTCAGCTCGGCGCTCACGTCCGTGTACATGTACGCCAACGTCATCATGTTGCGGATGATCAGCGGTCCGGGCGCCGTCGGTTATTACGTGGCGGCGGAGCGGCTCACCAATGCGCTGCGCGCGTGTACCGCGCCTGCGATTCAGGCGTTCTTTCCGAAGATCTGCATCGCTTACGAGAACGGCGATCGCGAGTACGTGCACAAGGTCAACCGCGGGTTCATGGTCGCGTTTGCCGCGTTGGCGATCCTGATTCTGATCGGCTTTTCCGTGCTCGGCGAGTGGTTCGTCAGGCGCTTTCTCGGCGAGGCTTTCGGCGAGACGTTCCGGATCCTGCGCGTGCTGGTGTTCGTGCCGGCGATCGTCGGCATGACGACGACGCAGGTGATGCTCACCGTCATCGCGTCAGGCAACCAGTCCGTGCTGAAGAGAATCTATCTTTACGGCGCGCTGTTTCATCTGGTGCAGGCGCCGGTGTCCATCTATCTGTGGGGCGGCGTCGGCACCGCATGCTCCGTTGCGGCCACGGAGCTGTTCATGCTGATCGGTGTGTACCGTGTCTCGAACCGGATCAATCACGGTCAGATCGCGGTGCGCTCGCAGAGCCAGCCGCAGGCACAGCCGGTCAAGCGGGAAATGGTCGTGGAACGAGATTGACCACGTTGGCTCAAACGGCCCGCGCGCACGGATCAACGCGTTGCGCGCGGCACAGGGCGCATCGCGAAGCGCTTCAAAGCGCCGCGGGCAAATTGGTCACCTTGGCATTGCGCAGATAGAGCACGGTGGAAAGTGCCACTGCTGCCGCGGCGGCAATTGCGGCGAACAGAAATACCGAGCCATACCCGAACTCCCCGGCGATATACCCGGCCAACGGCCCGGTAATGCCCAGCGAGAGATCGAGGAACACCGAATAGGCCGACAACGCCGCGCCCCGGCTCGCGGGCGGCACGAGCCCGACCGCCTCCACGCCGAGCGCCGGGAATACCAGCGCAAAGCCGAAGCCGGTCAGCGCCGCGCCGGCCAGCGCGATATGCGGCTCGGGCGCGAGCCACAGCATCAGCAAGCCGGCACACTCGAACGAGAACGACGCGATCGCGACGCGAAAGCCGCCGTAAGTCTTGATCGTGTTGGCGAACAACAGGCGCGCGCCGATGAACAGCGTGCCGAACACCGTCAGCGACAAAGCCGCATTCGGCCAGTTCTTCGCGGCATAAAACAGCGTGATGAAGGTGGCGATCGAGCCGAACCCGGCAGACCCCAGCGCAAGACCGAGCCCATGCGGCAGCACACGCGTGAACACGCTGCGGTACGACATCCGCTCGCCGTGGACGATCGGCACCGGCGCGATCAGGCGCGCCAGATAGTAGCCGAGCGCGGCCAGCGCGATCACCACGATCCCCAGCGTGGCAAAGCCGGTCCCGTGCGTGAGCGCGACGCCGAGCGGCGCGCCGATCGCGAGCGCGCCATACGTCGCGATGCCGTTCCAAGAAATCACCCGCGCGTTGTTGCTGGTGCCCACCCGGCCGATGCCCCACAGAATCGCGCCGGTGCCGCACAGGCTTTCGCCGAAGCCGAGCACCAGACGGCTGCACACCAGCAGCGTGAGGCTCAAGACCGGCCAGCGTCCGCACAGCACGGCCAGCAGCAGCAGCACACCGCTCGCGCCACACCCCAGCAGTCCGATCGACACCGTGCGCTTGGGCCCCAGCGTATCCGCGGAACGGCCGGCGAGCGGCCGCGAGGCCAGCGTCGCGAGGTATTGCACGCTGATCGCCGCGCCCGCCAGCACCGCGCTGTAGCCGAGATCGCCGTGGACGTAGCCGGGCAGCACCGCGAGCGGAATGCCGATCGTCAGGTAGCAAACAAAGGTGAAAAAGACGACCGGAATGATCTGCATGGTCGTCGCAAATTCGCTGCGAGGTGGCGCGGAGTCGGTGGACATGGGGAAAACGAGACTTGAAAACGGCGGGAAGGCGTGATTTTCCCATGGAACCGATTCTCTTGCAGAAGTTGCTTAATTATTTGTCCGACCAAATTGTGATCGCCGGCCCACATAGTGGGCGATCTGGCCTTTTCCGCGCCCGGAATTTTGACCAGCGCCGCGGCATGTCATGATTTTCGCTGACCATCTGGCCGCAAAAATCGGCGATACATGGCAGAAATTCCCGTCCGACATAAGCCGAGCGGCTCTGAAATCGGACTCTATATCGTTTTGTGAATATGTCCCCCATGCGAAGCGCGCTATGGGTTGGCTTTATTGACGGTGATAGTTTTCGAACCATCGCTGCAGCACGTCCCCACGGACACAGAACATTCGAGAGTAACGAGACATGACTGAGCCGATTCGCTTCTACCACCGCAACGCGATCCGCGAGATCAAGGACGCGCTCGTCACCCGCACCGTGCTGCAGTATCTGCGCGAGGACGCGCATTGCACCGGCACCAAGGAAGGCTGCGCCGAAGGCGACTGTGGCGCGTGCACGGTGGTGCTCGGCGAGCGCAACGCGGCGGGCGGTGTCGACTTCAAGGCGGTCAACGCGTGCATCCAGTTCATGCCGACGCTCGACGGCAAAGCGCTCTACACCGTCGAGGACCTGCGCCAGCCGGACGGCTCGCTGCATCCGGTGCAGGAAGCGATGGTCGAATGCCACGGCTCGCAATGCGGCTTCTGCACGCCGGGCTTCATCATGTCGATGTGGTCGCTGTACGAAAAACACGGTCACGAGCAGAGCTGCGCGAACCGCACGGTGCCCTCGCGCGAAGCGATCAGCAATGCGCTGACCGGCAACCTGTGCCGCTGCACCGGCTATCGGCCTATCGTCGATGCGGCCGTGCGCATGTTCGACGCGCCCGCGCCGAAAGCGCCGGTGAACGTCGCCGCGCTCGCCGCGACGCTCGCCACGCTCGAACGCGACGACACCTTCCACTACGAGCACGCCGGCCAGCAGTTCGACGCGCCGCGCACAGTCAGCGCGCTCGCGAACCTCAAGCAAGCCCGGCCGGCCACGCGCATTCTGGCCGGCAGCACCGACATCGGCCTGTGGGTGACCAAGCAGATGCGCGAGTTGGGCAACATCGTCTATGTCGGGCAGATCGCCGAATTGCAGAAGCTCGAAACCAACGGCGAGTGGATCGAGATCGGCGCCGGTGTGAGCGTCGAAAGGGGCTATGCGGAGATCGCGAAGCAGTATCCGGAGCTGACCGAAATGTGGCAACGCTTCGCGTCCCTGCCGATTCGCAATGCCGGCACGCTCGGCGGCAACATCGCTAACGGTTCGCCGATCGGCGATTCGATGCCCGGCCTGATCGCGCTCGGCGCACGGGTGATCGTGCGCGGCGGCGAGATCGAGCGCGAGCTGCCGCTCGAAGACCTGTACCTCGCGTATCAGAAGAAAGACATGGCGGAGCACGAATTCGTCGTCGGGCTGAAAGTGCCGACGCGCAGCGGCGCGCGCGCAAAACTTCAGTTCCGCACCTACAAGCTTTCCAAGCGCTTCGATTCGGATATCTCGGCCGTGTGCGCGGCGTTCGCGTTCATTGCCGACGGCAACGTGATCCGCGAGCCGCGCATCGCGTTCGGGGGGATGGCCGCCACCTCCAAACGCGCGACCCACGTCGAAGCCCTGCTGCGCGACGCCGAATGGCACGAAGCCACCGCCCAGGCCGCGATGCTCGCACTCGGCAACGACTATGCGCCGCTCTCCGACATGCGCGCGACGAGCAACTACCGGCTCGAAGCCGCGAAGAACACGCTGTACCGCTTCTGGCTCGAAACGCGTCCGCACAATCCGCTGCCGAAGAGCGCGCTCGATGTGCGCGCGGTCGCCGCGGCATGCGCGCCGGCCGGCGCCAGTGCCTGAAACGCGGCAAGCCTACGAAGGAAACGGAGAACACCACAATGAATCAGCAAGCCGAGCCGTTCCTGAAAGACCTTCAGGATCTCGACGACTTCACCCAGGTCCACGTGTCGCGTCCGCACGAGTCCGCGCATCTGCACGTGAGCGGCCGCGCCACCTACACCGACGACATCCCGACGCTCGCCGGCACGCTGCACGCCGCGCTCGGGCTGTCGTCGAAGGCGCATGCGAAGATCGTGTCGATCTCGCTCGACAAAGTGCGCGCCACGCCCGGCGTGGTCGCGATCTTCACCGCCGACGACATCCCCGGCGCCAACGACGTGGGCCCGATCATCCACGGCGACGATCCGATTCTCGCCGACGGCGTCGTGCAATACATCGGTCAGCCGATCTTCATCGTGGTCGCGACGTCGCACGAAACGGCGCGTCTGGCCGCGCGCCGCGCCGAAGTCGTCTACGCGGAATTGCCGGCGGTTCTGACCGCGCAGCAGGCGCGCGCCGCGAACCAGTACGTGGTGCCGCCGATGAAACTCGCGCGCGGCGAAGCCGCTACGAAGATCGCGCGCGCCGTGCGTCGCGAGGCCGGAGAAATGCTGCTTGGCGGCCAGGAACAGTTCTATCTGGAAGGGCAGATCTCGTACGCGGTGCCGAAGGACGACGACGGCTTGCACGTCTACTGTTCGACGCAGCACCCGACCGAAATGCAGCACCTGGTTGCGCATGCGCTGGGCGTCGCGTCGCACAACGTGCTGATCGAATGCCGGCGGATGGGCGGCGGCTTCGGCGGCAAGGAATCGCAATCGGCGCTGTTCGCATGCTGCGCGGCGCTCGCCGCATGGAAGCTGCTGTGCCCGGTGAAACTGCGTCCGGACCGCGACGACGACATGATGGTCACCGGCAAGCGCCACGATTTCCACTACACGTATGAAGTGGGCTATGACGAGCGCGGCGTGATCGACGGCGTGACGGTCGACATGACGTCGCGCTGCGGTTTCTCCGCCGACCTGTCCGGTCCGGTGATGACGCGCGCACTGTGCCACTTCGACAACGCGTACTGGTTGTCGGACGTGACGATCGACGGCTTCTGCGGCAAGACCAACACGCAGTCGAACACCGCGTTTCGCGGCTTCGGCGGCCCGCAGGGCGCGTTCGCGATCGAGTACATCCTGGACAACGTCGCCCGTTCGGTCGGCGCGGATTCGCTCGACGTGCGCCGCCGCAACCTGTACGGCAAGACCGAGCGCAACCAGACACCGTACGGCCAGATCGTCGAAGACAACGTGATGCACGAACTGATCGACGAACTCGAGGCGACAAGCGAGTACCGCGCGCGCCGCGCGGCGATCAACGAGTTCAACGCGCACAACGAAGTGCTGAAGAAAGGACTCGCGCTGACGCCGGTCAAGTTCGGCATCGCGTTCAACGTGACGCACTTCAACCAGGCCGGCGCGCTCGTGCACATCTACACCGACGGTTCGGTGCTGGTGAACCACGGCGGCACCGAAATGGGCCAGGGCTTGAACACGAAGGTCGCGCAGGTCGTCGCGCATGAACTGGGCGTCGGCTTCAACCGTATTCGCGTGACCGCCACCGATACCAGCAAGATCGCCAACACGTCGGCGACGGCGGCATCGACGGGCTCCGATCTGAACGGCAAGGCCGCGCAGGACGCCGCGCGCCAGTTGCGCGAACGCCTCGCGGCCTTCGCCGCCGAACGCTTCGGCGCGGGGCAGGTGAGCGCCGCGGACGTGCGCTTCGCGCACGACCGCGTGCTGGTCGGCGACGTGGCCGTGCCGTTCGAAGAGGTCGTCGCGAAGGCTTATCTCGCGCGTATCCAGCTGTGGTCGGACGGTTTCTATGCGACGCCCAAGCTCTACTGGGATCAGTCGAAGCTGCAAGGCCGGCCGTTCTACTACTACTCCTATGGCGCGGCGGTGTCGGAAGTCGTGATCGACACGCTGACCGGCGAGATGCGCGTGCTGCGCGCGGACGCGTTGCACGACGTAGGCGCCTCGCTGAATCCGGCGCTCGACGTCGGCCAGGTGGAAGGCGCGTTCATCCAGGGAATGGGCTGGCTCACGACCGAGGAGCTGTGGTGGAACGAGGGCGGCAAGCTGATGACGCACGCGCCGTCCACTTACAAGATTCCGACCGTCAACGATACGCCGCCGGTCTTTAATGTGCGCTTGTTCAGGAACCGCAACGCCGAGGACAGCATCCATCGCTCGAAGGCGACCGGCGAGCCGCCGCTGCTGCTGCCGTTCTCGGTGTTCTTCGCCGTGCGCGATGCCGTGTCGGCGGTGGGGAACCATAAGGTCAATCCGCCGCTGAACGCGCCCGCGACCAGCGAGGAGATTCTCAAGGCGGTCGGCGCGGTGCGGGCCGCCACTGCGGCCACCCGGCAATGAGCGCGGCGGCGCGCCGGACAAAAAACGGAGCACGACGCAAAGCAAATCGAGCGTGCACAATCTACCCACTGGAATGATCGCCATGAACGATTTCTCGTCCGTTCAGATCGGTCGGCGCAGCGCCGTGCCGATGCCGCGTCCGGCGCCGATGCACATCGTGCTGTTCGGCGCGGGGCATGTCGGGCATGCGCTCGTCAGGCTGCTCGGCAGCTTGCCGTGCGTGGTCCAGTGGGTCGACGAGCGCGACGAACTGTTCCCCGACGAAACGCCCGCCAACGTGCAGATCGAAGCGACCGACACGCCCGATGCGATCGTCGATACGGCGCCGCCCGGCGCTTACTTCCTCGTGATGACGCACAACCATGCGCTCGATTTTTCACTCGCCGCGCGCATCATGCGGCGGCGCGATTTCACGTACTTCGGCATGATCGGTTCGAAGACCAAGCGCGTGAAATTCGAGCGACGTCTGCTCGAACGCGGCGTGGACCTGGACCGGCTGGCGGAGATGACCTGCCCAATCGGGGTGGACGGCATCGTCGACAAGGCGCCGTCGGCGATCGCGGTCGCGGTGTGCGCGGAGTTGCTGCAGATCAGGACGCGCCAGGTGGTGGCGCAGGCCGCGACGCAAAAACTTTGCGCCACCGTTTGACGAGGGCGGCGCCGCTACAGGCATTCACGGGAACGCGGCAGAGTGCGGGCATCTGAAGCCAAACGCCCGCGCCGCAAAAAAGCTTCGCTTCTACTTGCCCGGCTCTGCGTTCTGCCGTGGCCGCTTCGCGCGCCGCACCTTCTGCGCGACCAATCCATCCGACACCTCGGCCATCAACGTGCGCAACCAGCCGACATCGCTCGGCCGATCCGGATGCGGATGCCATAGCTGATAGCACTTGATGCGCGGAAACGCGATCGGCACATCGACCACCGCGAGCGGCAGCATGTTGGCGTAGTGCGTCGCGAAGCGGCGGGTCGTCGTGAAGATCAGATCCGATTGCAGCAGCGTCTGCGGCACGAGCCCGAAGTAGGGCAGCGTGGCGACGATGCGCCTCGCCGCGTGGGCTCGCGCGAAACCCGTGTCGATCGCGCCGCCGCGCGCGCCGCTGTACGGCGTCGGCGCGAGATGAGGCGCGGCGAGATACGCTTCGCGAGTCAGCGGCTCCCGGGTCAGCGGATGATCGGCGCGCATCAGGCAGACGACCGTGTCCGAGAACAGATCGCTGCGTTCGAAACGCGGGTCGGGCCTCGGCCAGTTGCCGATCACCAGATCGAGTTCGCCGGCGTCGAGCGCGGCGCAATGGTCGAACAGCGGACCCAGCGATTCGATTTCGAGCCGCGCATGCGGCGCCGCTTCGCGAAACTGTGCGATCACGGTCGGCATGAAGAAGTCGTTCAGATAGTCCGGTGCGGCCACGCGGAACGTACGCCGCGAGCGGGCGGGATCGAAATCGCCGTGCGGCGTCGCGACGAAATCGACTTCGCGCAGCACGCGCTGCGCGGACGCCAGCAGCGATTCGCCGTACTCGGTCGGCACCATGCCCGATTTGCCGCGCACGAGAATCGGATCGTTCAGCGTCTCGCGCAGCTTGCGCAGCGCAGTGCTGATCGCGGGCTGGGTTTGATTCAGGCGCAGCGCTGTCTGCGTGACGCTGCGCTCGACCAGCAGCGTGCGCAGCACGCGCACGAGCCAGATGTCGAGTGAGGCGGCGGAGTCGTCGTCATCCATGATTTGAGCGTGGCCGTGCGGGTGCAGCGGGCCCGGATCAGGCGTCGGGCGCAACCGCTTCGCAACACGGCCCGCATGTGGGGCGCAAAAGGTTATAACCTTAGGCCCGTTTGCGGTGTAGCGGCATAGCGGGGGCGCTATGGCCGGCATCAGCGGCGCGCTTTCGACGCGATTTTGCCGGAGCAGATGCCAAAGCCGGACCGCAACGCCGCCTGCCCGTCTCGCGCGAAGCTCTCGCGTCGCTCATGCCTTTGCTACTCCAGCGCCGGCTTCTCCGCGACGCCCGAAGGCAGCGAACTGACCCGCTTCACTTCCTTCGATTCGAGCCAGTTCGGCGTGCGCGCGCAATAGAGCACCATCGGCAGCGCGTCCTCGCCCCAGAACAACTGATCGTTCAGACGAAACGTCGGTACACCGTACACGCCCAGGCCGATCGCATCCGCCGTATTGCGCTGCAATTGGGCCTTCACCGCGGCGTTCCTGATCAACTCCGGGCCGTCCGGCATGCCGACGCGGTCACACAGCTCGGCGAAGGCGGCGTCGCTCGACGGGTCGCGGCCTTCACGCCAGATGAAACGGAAAATCTCGCGCACGAAGTGGATGTCGCCGTTCGCGGCGGTGGCAAGCAGCAGCGGCTTCATCGAATCGAACGGATGGGCCGGCGGCATCTTGTACGGAATGCCGAGTTGCTCTGCGCGAAACAGCGCGTGCCGGTACATGAAGGTGCGCTTCGCGGGCACGCTGTAGGCCGGCCGCTGTCCCCAGTGGTCGTACAGGTCGTTCAGCACGACCGGCGTGAACACGAAGTCGAAGCCGGGCCATTTGTCGTGTTGCTCGAGCAACAGATAGGTGAACGGCGAGACAAAGTCGTAAAACCACAGCGGTTGCTTGGCGTCGATGCCAACGGTCATAAGTGTCTCCCGGATTGCCTGTTTCTGACGGTGCGTCTGCTGGAACGCCAAAATTGTAACGCTCTTACACGGTGCGGCCACGGCTTGCACCGGTCAATTAGGGTTTGGCGGCCGTGGGGCCGGCGTCGGCGGTGTTGCCGGGCGTGGCGCATGACTCGGTTGCTTCATGCGTGGGGGCCGGCGCTGGCCTCTGCGGGTTCGGTGCGCTCGTTCGACTGGCGATCCGGCTGGTGGTCCGGGCGCTTGCGCGGCTCGAGATCCGGCGCGTCGCCAGGGCGGCCGGCCGCTTTTTCATCAGCTTCGTGCGCTTCGTCATCCTCTGTCTGATCCGCGTCGCCGTGCTGCGCGTCGCGGCTTTGCGTGAGCCGCCGGCGCACGAAGCCGATATGCTCGCGCAGCACATAAAACTGATCCGCATACGCGAGCGGCATCTTCAGCCCGTTGACGGACTCCTCGATCGCATCGAGCCGTTCGATCAGCGACGCGCGCTCGGTCGCCGAGTGCTCGCTGAGCGCGCTGCGCTCGATACCGATCAGCGAGCCGTACCAGCGATAAATGCGCGACTTCACCCGCCATGCATATAGCCCCGGCACGATGCGCAAGGCCGGCACCAGCAGCACGACCAGCGGCACCACGACCACCAGCAGCCGGTCGGCGAGACTCGCGATCCAGAACGGCAGTGTCCGGTACAGGAAGCTCTTGCCCGACTTGTAGTAGCGCGCGGCGTCGTCGCTGATGGGGAAGTCGTGCGCGAGCGGCGCGGGGAATTCGCCGGCGCGCTGCATGATGGTCGCGCGGCCGTGCACCTCGCGCGCGGCTTCGATCAGCAGATCCGACAGCGCGGGATGCAGCGAATCGCGCGCCACCAGCTCGGCGGTCGGCGCGACCATATTGATCGACGCCGAGGGCAGATTCTTGCCGAGATCGAACGCGCCCATCGGCATCGTCAACTGGGTCAGGTACGGGAAGCGGCGCGTATAGGCATCGGCCTGCGAGAAATCGTAGAAACGCACGTTCGGCGTGCGATACAGCTTGCCCATCACCGCCGGCTGTGCCGAATCGCCGGCGAGGAAGGCCGCGTCGACCTTGCCGGCGATGAGCGCGTCGGCAGCGTCGTCGCCCGACAGCGGCAGCAGTTTGGTCGCGCCGCCCGGCGCGATGCCGTTGGCCTTGAGCAGCGCGAGCGCCAGTTCGCGCGTGCCGCTGCCTTCGGCGCCGACCGCCAGCCGCTGGCCCTTGAACTCGGAGAGCCACATCACGGGCGGCCCGTGATAGAAGACCGCCAGCGGCACATAGGCGATGCTGCCGAGCGACATCAGCCCATTGCTCGCCGCGTTGGGCGCGACGCCGTCCTGCACGAAGCCGACATCGACGTTGGTGTTCGGGTCCGAAAGCCGCTTGAGATTCTGCAGCGAACCTTCCGAGGTCAGCACGTTCAGCGTGATACGGTTGCGCGCCAGAATCGTCTTGTACTTCTGCGCGGCGTTCCAGAAGGTGCTGCCTTCGGGGCCGGCGATGATCGTCAGGGTGCTGGGCGGCGCGGGCTGGATCAGCCGCACGGCGGCCCAGATGGCGACAATGGCGAGCAGCAACAGCGGTCCGAATGAGACCGCAAGATCGCGCCAGGAGATCGCGACAAAGCGGGCGACGAGACGGGGAGGGCTTTTGCGGCCGGAGGCTGGCTTCATCGGATGACGTGACGGCGACGGTCGTAAATGGACAGGGCGGCGCTCTGCTGCGCACGAACCGGGGCGAAACACGCGAAACGCGCGTCGCGCCGATGGTACCTGAGATTCACCTGACGGCGGAACGCAGGGCGGCGCTGGCCGCCGACAAACCCGTAACAAAACGTGAGTGCGGACGTGAATCCGGTTTGAATGTCGCGTGATGCTACTGAGCGCTGCATGCACGCAGTACGAACCCGACACGGATGCGGCACGGACCCAGCGCGCATGCGGCGCGAATACCCCGCGTTCGCCCATTGGCGCGCGTGCCACGCCGATGACTAAACCCTTTGCGCTTCCGGCGTGGCTAGATTAAATTGAGCATCGCCGCCGCGAACTAACGTTTGCGCGGCGTGACCCGGCACGACAGACCAGAACCGGGCACGCCGGCTAATTTGCGGCTTGCCAGTTTCCGCGCCGCATTGCATGGCCCGTCATGGCATGCGGCAACGGCAGCCGGCCTCTCTCGCCTCTCGCACATCGTGTCGCAGCCATAGTCGGCCGGCGCGCAGGTGCATCTTGCCGCGTCTCGCGCATGGCCGCCGGTAGTCGTAACGCAACCGCTAGTACACGCGGTCCAAAGTGAAACCAAGGAGAAGAGAAGCTATGAAATCGGTCGGTTTTCTGAAAACGCTGGGTTCGGTTGTGGCAATGGTGATGGCGTGCAACGTCTACGCTCAGGCAAGCAAAGCGCCGAGCAGCTCGACTGAAGCGGCGGCCTCAAGCGTCAAGGCCGGCAAGCGCGCGAATCACGAGCTGGGCCGTAAGGTGCGCGGCGCGCTCACGAAGACGCAAGGGCTCGACGTGTCGAATATCTCCGTGCGCGCTCGGGGCGGCGCGGTGACCTTGACGGGCACGGTGCCTGACGAGGGCCAGATCGAGGCCGCCGGCGCAGCTGCGAAGGGCGTCGCGGGTGTGACGTCGGTGTCGAACAAGCTGACCGTTATGCAACAGTAATCGGTCTGAAATGAGCGCGCGGCACGAATCGGCCGGTGCCCAGCGCGTTTGACCGGCGCCCGCCGCGCAACGCCGGTGCAAGCGCTTCGACACTGCTAGCGCGGTCATGATGCAGATGTGCACCAAGGCTTCGGCGTGAGTAACGCCGAAGCCTTTTTTGCGTCCATTTTTTGGCGCGTGAACTAGCGATGAGGTTTGCCGCCGCTGCTCACCGCACGGCAGCGTTGCAACGGTGCTTGCTCCGTGCGCTCCGACACAGAGTTGACGTGTCGCGAAGCGTACCGTGAAGCATGGCAATCGGAGTCAATCCTATGGCAACCACGCTGTTTCGCTATATCGATCTGCCGATCGGCGATCGGGCGGCTTTCGAACTGGTGTGTGCGCGGCACGGTTTCGCGCCGGCGCATTTCGACATCAGCGCCAGCGCGCGGCCGGGCGAGCCCCCGCACGAGCGTCTCGTCACGGTGCGTCGCGCCGGCTGGGTGCAGTCCTATCAGGACCGCCATGGTCAGTGGATCAGGCAGTTCGAGGCCGATCTGACCTGCCGGTTTTTCAAATAGCGAGCTAGCCGCGGCCAGGGCGGCGCGGCGTGGGGCCGGTGGCGCGGCCGGCGCTCCAGCCGAGGCTTGAGTGGGAGTTCGAAGCGACGCTCGTGTCGAAGTCTCAGGCCAGCACGAGGCGCACGCCGACCAGCGTCAGCGTGGCGGCGAGCAGATTGCGCAGCAGCGCATCCGGTGCGCGCGACGACAGATAGCTGCCGATTGCGATGCCCGGCAGCGAGCCGATCAGCAGCGAGGCCAGCATCGACCAGTCGACCGAGCCGAGCAGCCAGTGGCCCGCGCCCGCCAGCAGCGTGAGCGGCACCGCATGCGCGATGTCCGAGCCGACGATGCGCGTGGTCGGCAGCAACGGATACAGCAGCAGCAACACGGTCACGCCGATCGCGCCCGCGCCCACCGAAGTCAGCGACACCAGCACGCCGAGTATCGCGCCGGTCAGCATGGTCAGCGCCAGCGTGCGCCCCTGCTTCGGCGTGCGCTGGCCGCGCGCGCCGAGCGCCGCGAGTTGCGGACGGAACACCAGCGCCACCGCCGTCACCAGCAGCGCCGCGCCAAGCACGATCTGGATCAGCCGGCTCGCGCCCGGCGTATCCATTCCGTAGCGATGCAGCAGGATCAGCGTGATCGTCGCGGCCGGCACGCTGCCGGCGGCGAGGCGCAGGGTGATCTGCCAGTCGACGGAACCTTTCAGGCCGTGCACCAGCGTGCCGGTCGCCTTGGTGGCGGCCGCATACAGCAGATCGGTGCCGACCGCGGTGGCGGGATGCACGTTGAACAGCAGAACCAGGATCGGCGTCATCAGCGAGCCGCCGCCGACGCCCGTCAGTCCGACCAGAAAGCCGACGAACAGGCCGGAGACGGAGTACAGCAGATCGATGTGGGGAAGAGCCATTGAGCGGACCGCTGACGGTCGGATGGGTGAAAAGGTTGAGCGGCAAGGCCGGCCCGTGCGTGCCGCCGTAGGCCGGCGCCGCGCGCCGCACGGGTTCCCGCAGGCGCGCCACGGGCCGCCGCGGCGCGGCAAAAGCCGCTATTGTCGCAAAACTGCCGCCTTTGCGTAGGGATCATGGTCGGCGCAGCGTGCGTGCCGCATCAGTGGCGTGCCGCGCTCAGAGCGCGCGCCGAATCTCGACGACGCCGAAGGCCGCCAGCGTCAAGCCGACCACCCGGTCGATGGCGACGCGCAGCTTGCTGCCGATCGCATGGCGCGCGAGCGACACCACGCTCACCAGAAAGCACCACCACGCGATCGAGCCGCAGAACACACCGCCCACCGTGGTCAGCGCGATAGTCGATGAAAACGCGCCGCGCGGCGCGAGCGTGGTGAACAGCGCGGCGAACATGATGACGGTCTGCGGGTTGGTGAGCGTGAGCAGCAACGAACTGGCGTATGCGCGCAGCGCGCCGGCGCGGCCTACTTGCGCGAGCCTGGCGTCGCCGTTGCCGTTTGAAGTGTCGGCGGCAGGCTTTTGCAGCAGCGTGCGCAAGCCGAGATAAAGCAGAAACAGCCCGGCTAGCAGATGCAACGGCCGGTCATACGCGAGCATGAACTGCGAGATGCCGACGAGGCCGAGCGCCGCGATCAGGCCGTAGACCGCGTCGCCGGTCGCGATGCCGAAGCCGATCGCGAGTCCCGCGCGCGGACCGCCGGTCAATGTGCGGCGGATGCACAGCATGCCCATCGGGCCGACCGGCGCGGCAATCGCGAGGCCGACGCCCGCGGCGGTGAAGAAGAGACTGGTGGTGGACAAGGGGATGCCTATGAGCGGTGTTGTGGTTCGTGGCGCTGGAAGCGGTTCGTGCGGCTTGCGTCCAGTGCATGTGTGCGATCGGGGCGCCGACGAGTCCGTCAGCATAGCCAGACCGGAAAGCGCGGGCAAGGCGCGTATGTACGGACCCAGTCTCAGCGGCCACGCAAGCCCGAAACTCGCCGCCGGGCGTGTGCGCCCAGCCGCAGCCATCCGCCGCCGCCGAGGATACGCTGGGATCGACGCCGCGCTCGCGTTCGTCGGAGATGATTTTGCCACTTCAAATTTCGGGCGCGCGCCGGCTCATGGGACAGATCGATCAGATGAGGCTGCGCTGGTTCATCGCCGTCTGCCACAAGGACATCCTTGCGCGCGGCGATGTTCCCGGCGTTCGTGACTGCGGGCTGGCTGAGCCGCTTCGGTATGAACGGGGTGTTATTCGTGTTTACTTCCGGCGCGAAGACGGTGGCGACGGTCGCGATCGGAACGCCCGGACCTGAAACGCGCGATGTCGCGCAGGACGGTATGTCCAGATAACCCGACGGTTGTGGGTGCTCGGCGGACGATGATGAGTGAAGAAGCGGCCCGTCTCGTCGAGACGGGGCCCCGGGTTTTTAGGGTGTTTTA